>NZ_JBHVIN010000005.1:0-452750 GCF_042799575.1 Streptomyces sp. NPDC057682
ACCGGGGCGGGCGGGGCCCGCCCCGGTCGCGGCGCACGGAGGCCCGGGGACGGGTCCGGACGCGGGGCCGCGTGGATCAGGACGAGGCCTCCGGCGCCGGGCGCCACTCCGCGGACCAGGGCACGTCCCGGGCCACGGCTCCCGGCACCCCGAGGCTCGCCCGCGCGTGCTCCACGTAACGGCTCCGCGCGGCACGGAAGTCCTGGAAGGCCTCGTCCCAGTCGTGCTCGCCCTCCATCGGCACGCCCCGGGCCAGGCACTCCAGCCGCCACAGACAGTGGTCCACTGTTTTCGACGCGGTGTTCGCCTCCGTGTCGCCGAGCAGCCCGAGCGTCTCCGACAGGGCCGACCGGCGGGCTTCCATCTCGCCGAGTTCGGCCAGCACGTCCGGTGTCGGCTCCAGCTCCACCGGCCCGGACACCAGCCCCCGGGCGGCGGCGACCCGGTGGTACCGGGCCGCCAGCTCCTTCACCGCGTGGGCGTACTCGGCATAGGCCGTCAGCCGCCGTTCGTCCCACCGGACGGACTGCTGCCTGCGCCACCGGGTCCGCTCGTTCAGGCTGGTCACCAGGAACGACAGGAGCGCCCCCAGGCCGACACCCGCGAGGGGAAGAATCCGTTCGGTCATGCTCACCAGGGCCCCCGATCACCACGCACTACGACCGTCCGATCCTTCACGGCGCCACCGCCCGGCACAACACCCCGTGGGCGGCATGATCGGAAAGCGGGCCCCGGGGCCATGTCCGGCAGGTCAGGGCCCGGGGTCGCGACACCGGCCGGCAGGTGACGACTTGGGGCCGCGACACCGGCCGGCAGGTCACGGCCCGGGGCCGCGACACCGGCCGGCAGGTCACCCCGGGCCGTGCCGGACACCCTCTACGCCGAGTCCCGGACCACCAGGGCCGGTTCGAAGATCACCGAGGTCGCGGCGCCGTCCGGCTTGCCCAGACGTTCGATCAGCAGCCGGGCCATCTCGGCCGCCATGGCCTCCACCGGCTGGCGGACCGTCGTCAGCGGTGGCCGGCACGCGGACGCCGCGCTGCTGTCGTCGAATCCGATCACGGCCACGTCCTCGGGCACCCGCTTGCCGTGCTCCCGCAGCACATGGCACGCGCCCACGGCCATCAGATCGTTGGCCGCGAACACCCCGTCGAGATCCGGGTGCTCGGCCAGCAGCCGTTCCATGGCGGCCTCGCCGCTCTCCTGGGTGAACTGCCCCTCCGCGATCGGGGTGTACGCATGGCCGTGCCGCGTCATCGCCTCGCGGAAACCGGTCAGCCGCTCCTGGCCGGCGGGCACGTTCAGCGGACCCGCGATCGTCGCCACCCGGCGGCAGCCCCGGGCCAGCAGATGCTCCGCGGCCAGCCGGGCACCGTCCTGGTGCGCCAGATCGACATAGCTGATCCGGACCGGCCGGGCCGGGCGCGCGTACAGCACCGCCGGGAGCCCGGCGTCGGTGAGCAGACCCGGCAGCGGGTCCTCCGCGTGCGTCGAGACCACCAGCGCGCCGTCCGCGCTGCCCTGCCGCAGGAACGACACCACGTCCTCGCGCGCCCGGGAGGTCTCCGCGAACATCAGCACCGGATGCATCCCGCGCGGCCGCAGATAGTTGACCACCCCGGTCACCACCCGCCCGAAGAACGGGTCCGCGAAGACCTGGGCGGTGAACGACGCCCCCTCGTCGCCCTCCGCCCCGTCCGCCCCCTCGACCGGCTCGGACTCCACGCCCGCCCCCGACACCACCAGCGCGATGGCGTCGGTGCGGCGCGTCACCAGGGAGCGCGCGGCACGGTTGGGCGCGTAACCGGTCTCGGAGACCGCCCGGCGCACCGCCTCCTGGATCACCGGGTCCACATTGCGTACGCCGTTGATCACCCGGGAGACGGTGGCGCGGGAGACCCCGGCCGCCCTCGCCACGTCTTCGAGAGTGGGTGTGCCGGCCGGTCGCGGGTCATCCGTCATGAGCGCATTTATAGCATCAGCGGAGAGCGCTCTCCATCGTGCTCCGAACCGTTACCGGATCCTTTCCCCGCCGAGTCCCGCGGAGTCCGGGCAACGACCTCGGCGGCCAGCGGCAGATCGCCCGCCGAACGCCCCGCGAGCAGCGTGAACCCGCCCGGCTCCGTCTCCCAGCCGCCCCGCTCGGGCGACCAGTGGGCCAGGGCGCGCCCGCCCAGCCGGACCACCGCGACGGCGCTCCCGCCGGGATCGGCCTCCACCGCCGCGTACCCCACGAGCCGGCGCACCGGCCGCTCCACGGCCGACTCCGTCCGCGCCAGATACACCTGCACCACCTCGCGACCGCGCCGCCGCCCGGTGTTGCGCACCCGGACACGGACGTCGAAGGGCTCCCCGGACGCCACGGACGCGGGGGCGGTCAGTTCCTGGTACTCCCAGTGGGTGTACCCGAGACCGTGGCCGAACCAGTACGCCGGCGCGGCGCCGGAGCGCAGCCAGGCCCGGTGGCCGATGTGCGGGCCCTCCTCGTAGCGCAGCGTCCCGTCCGGGCCGGGCACGGTGGTGAGGACGGGGACGTCGCGCTGTGCGGCGGCCCAGGTCGTGGGCAGCCGGCCGCCCGGCTCGGCCCGGCCGAACAGCACGTCCGCCAGACCGTCACCGGCCTCCTGTCCGGGGAACCAGGCGAGCAGCAGCGCGGGCACCCGCGTGTGCCAGGGCAGGGCGACCGGGCCACCGGAGTTGACGACCACGACCGTGCGCGGATTGGCGCGGGCCACGGCCCCGACCAGCGCGTCCTGCCCGTCCGGCAGGGCCAGATCCGTACGGTCGTGCCCCTCCGACTCGCTCTGCTCCGTCGTTCCGACGACCACCACGGCGACATCGGCCACCCGGGCCGCCGACACCGCCTCGGCCAGCGCGCGTTCGGGATCGGCCGGGGGCGGGGCGGCGGCGAGGACCGTCGCGACACCGGAGCCCGGGGTGAGCGAGCGCCGGGCCACCACCTCCACCTCCCGGTCCGCCACCAGCACGGCGCGGCCGGTGCGCAGGGGCGGGGCGACATGGACCCGGGTCGGGTCGTCGCTGTCCACGGGGAACGTGCCGTTGAGTACCTCGCGCCCGTCCACCGAGAGCGAGAGATCGCCCCAGCCGCCCACCGCCCAGGTCCACTCCCCGCTCGCGCCCGGCCGGAACAGGGCCCGGATCTCCACCAGGGCGGCCGCGCCGGCCGGCACCGACGGTTCCACGATCCGCCCGGACAGCCGGTGCTCGGCGTGCAGTTCGCGGCCCCGCGCGTCCAGCAGGCGGACGAGCACACCGGGTTCGCCGGTGCGCGGATCGCGGGACCGGTCGCGGCCGAGCGGGGCCGGGCGGGGCGACGGCGGCAGTCCCGGCCGGTACGACACGGCGGCCGCCCCGTCCAGTGCCTTCTCGATCCCGGCCAGCGGGGTGACCACGCTCTCGGGGAAGACCTCGGCGCTGCCGCCGCCCTGGACGCGCACGGCCGTGGCGTGCGGCCCGATCACGGCGACCGAGCGCAGGGCCGCCGGGTCGAGCGGCAGCAGGGCGTCGTCGTTGCGCAGCAGTACCGCACCGGCGGAGACGGCGCGGCGCAGCAGGGCGCGGCGGGCGTCGGGGGCGGGGGCCGGCCGTCGGGCGGGGCGGGCCGGTCCCAGTGCGTCCACCCGTCCGGCCAGCCGCAGCAGCCGGCGCACCTTGTCGTCGATCGTGCCGGCGGACACCAGTCCTTGTTCCACCGCGTCCAGCAGCCCCTCCGCCCACGGCCCCTGCGGGCCCGGCATCGCCAGGTCCTGGCCGGAGCGCGCGGAGTCCAGCAGGGTGCGCACACCGCCCCAGTCGGAGACGACCGCCCCGTCGAAGCCCCAGTCGTCCTTCAGCGGGCTCTCCAGGAGCGGGGAGGCGGACATCGTGACGCCGTCCACCCGGTTGTACGCGGACATCACCGCCCACACCCCGGCCTCCACGGCGTCCTCGAACGGGGCGAGATAGACCTCGCGCAGGGTCCGTTCGTCCATGCGGACGTCGACGGTCAGCCGGTCCGTCTCGGAGTCGTTGCCCACGAAGTGCTTGGCGGTGGCCGCCACTCCGCCCGACTGGATGCCCCTGATGAGCGCGGCACCGGTCCGCCCGGTGAGCAGCGGGTCCTCGGAGAAGCACTCGAAATGCCGTCCGCCCAGCGGGGAGCGGTGCAGATTCAGGGTGGGGGCGAGGAGTACGTCGACGCCCTTGCGGCGGGCCTCCGAGGCGAGCAGGGCGCCGAGTTCGGTCTGCAGCCGCTCGTCCCAGGAGGCGGCGAGTGCCGTGGGGGAGGGCAGGACGAGCGAGGTCTCGCGTTCGTCCCAGGTCTCGCCGCGCACCCCGGCCGGCCCGTCGGAGAGGGTGAGCTGCCGCAGCCCGAGCGCCGGCTCGCCGTGGGTGCGCCAGGTGCTCGCCCCGGTCAGCAGCCGCACCTTTCCCGCCGTGTCGAGCTTGTCGAGCAACGCATCGATCTCTTCGTCCGTCATGGCGGCCGTGCTCCTTCGCGCACCGCGCTCCCACACAGTCGGAGAGCGCTCTCCCGGGATGTCGCGCCCAGCGTCGCTGGCCGACGCCGACCGTGTCAATGGGGGCCCGGGGCGTGCGGACCGTCACGGCGGACGCGGAAGGGGTGGGTGCCGGCCGTGTCACCGGGACCCCGCCGGCCCCGCGGCGGCAGGGCCCAAGTGCCGTTCCACCGGGCCCGGCCGGCGTCGCGCACCCGCCAGGAACCCTCGGGACAGCGCGTAGGATGCCTGCGGTCTTCGGTCCCGGGGGAGGGTGCGCGATGTCCGGTGGACGTACGAGACGGCTGCGCGGCACGGCCGCATGCGCCCTCCTCGCCCTCCTCGCGGCGTGCGGCGGAGGCGGGGGAGCCGGTCCGGAACCGGACCCGTCGCCCTCTGCGGCCGTCTCGCTGAAGCTGGAGGAGATGACCCCCTACGACGACTGGCTCGGCCTGATGCTGCACCTCTCCAACGGGAGCGCCGCCCGGTCGGACGTCGTCGTCCGGGTGCACATCGGTTCCGGCCATTCCGGAGGCGCCCTGCCGGACGTGGAGGAGAAGTCGGGCCACGGCTGGAAGGGGCTGCCGCTCACCAAGGACGGGAGCGGCGCGTCCGGCACGTTCCGGATGAGCCTCCCGAGCGGCGGCACGACCGCCTTCCTGGGCGTCACCCCGCACGCGGGGCCCCGGGTCGAGGGCGACGCGCTCCCGCTGGACATCAGCGTGTCCGACGGCAGCCGTACGCTCGTACGTGCCCACGGCGGCGTGCACCCGATGGCGCTGTCGCTCGACCGGGCACAGCTCCGCGAACCGGCCCCTCTGGGACGCGGGCCCTGGACCGAGGTGCGCTACACCGCCACCAACCTTTCGCGCACCGCCTATCCGCAGGCCACGGCCCTGGCCGAGTTCCGCGCCTGCGCGACCGGGCTCTACGGTCCGCAGTCCGCCGACACCTGCGGTCCGGGCTCGGACAACCGCCGGGTGACGGCGGAGCTGCGCGTCCAGTGGTACGACGACGGCCGGTGGAAGGACGTGACCCCGCCGGACGACGGCTCCCTCGGCGGCGACACCCTCACCCTGGCGGTCGGAGCGCTGCCCGCGGACGCGTCGCGTCCGATCCGGCTCCGTTTCGCCGGTGCCCGCGCGCTGGACGGCGGCGTCCGCCTGCTCACCCTCACCGCCCGGGTGACCGGACAGGCTCCGGGCGCCTCCGCGCGCTCCGTGGGAATCGCCCCGTCCACCACCTTCGCGCTCCGCTGACGTCCCGTACGCCCCTCTTTCGGACCCTTGGCCGGAACTCGCTGTGCCCTTGTCATCACCCGTTGTCTGCACATAAGTTGACCGCTTGCGACGTGTCCTACAGCGAGTGGGGGAGCCACAACATGGCCGCGAACGGACGGCACCGCAAGTACCAGCCGAGCCGCGTCAACCGTGTCTCGCTGACGGTGACGGCGGGCGGTGCGGGCATCGCCCTTCCGCTGATCACCGCCGCCTCCGCGGGCGCGGCGTCGGCGGACGTCTGGGAGAAGGTCGCCGCGTGCGAGTCGAGCGGCAACTGGCACATCAACACCGGCAACGGGTACTTCGGCGGGCTCCAGTTCACCCGGTCGACCTGGGCCGCGTACGGCGGGACGGTCTACGCGCCGCGCGCCGACCTGGCCACCCGGGACCAGCAGATAGCCATCGCCGAGAAGGTCCTCGGGGGCCAGGGACCGGGCGCCTGGCCGGTCTGCTCGGGCAAGGCGGGCCTGTCCCGGGGAGGGGACGCCCCCGACATCAGCCCGCAGACCGAGCACACGGCCCCGGTGACGAAGGCGGGGCCCGCCACCCGGGCGCCCGCGGCCCCCAAGGCCTCCACCCCCGCCGCGACCCCGACGACCGTGCCCGGTGTGCGCGACTCGTACACCGTGGCGCGCGGCGACTCGCTCTCCGGGATCGCGGCCGAGCGGCACGTCACGGGCGGCTGGCAGCGGCTCTACGCGGACAACCGCTCCGTCGTCGGCGACGACCCGGACCTGATCTTCCCGGGGCAGCGTCTCAGCATCGGGGGCGCGGCACGGACGGTCTCCTCCACGCCCGCGAAGAAGAGCGCCACCTCCCCGGACCACTCCAAGGACGCGTCCGCCGGCCAGAAGCGCGCGGCGTCGAAGGCGGCGCCCGAGGCGGCCCACCCCGCCGCGCCCAAGGCCGCACAGCCCGAGCACACCCAGCAGGCCCGGCCCAAGCCGACCGCCACCCCGAAGCGGACGCACCCCGCGCCCGCGGCGAAGCCCCGGCAGACGCACCCGGCCAAGACCGAGAAGGCCGAGACCCGCACGCCGCAGCGGACCCAGAAGCACACCGGGCTCACCGCCCCCGTCGCCGCCCGTACCGGCACCCCGTATCACCAGTCCGGTTCCTGGGCGAGCGGCTACCACACGGGTGTCGACTTCCCGGTGCCCACCGGCACCTCGGTGAAGTCCGTGGCGTCCGGCACGGTCGTCTCGGCGGGCTGGGGCGGGGCGTACGGCTACCAGGTCGTCATCCGGCACGGCGACGGCAAGTACAGCCAGTACGCCCATCTCTCCTCGCTGCTGGTCCGCTCCGGCCAGCACGTCGGTGGCGGGCAGCGCATCGCCCGCTCCGGCTCGACCGGCAACGTCACCGGACCGCACCTGCACTTCGAGATCCGCACGGGCCCCGGCTACGGCTCCGACATCGACCCGCTGGCCTACCTCAGGGCGGGTGGCGTCAGCGTCTGAACGCCGGGCCGGTCACCGGTCCCGGCGGCGGAGCCCACGGGCTCGGCGTCCTTCCGCCCGCCGCCGCCCGGACGCGGCTCCGGTCCGAACTCCACCCGGTACAGCCGGTGATGCAGCGGCGGTGCCGGGATCGCCTCCAGCACCACCGAGGGACGCTTCGGGTTCTGGGGCGCGGGCAGGGGCACCGCGGCCGGGGAGACCGGCCCGTCCGCCGCAGGAGGTCCGTCCGGCCGGCCGGACGGTGTGCCCACCGGGGCCGGCGCGCCGGCGGGCCCGGCGAAATCCTCGCCCTCCGCGCGGGCGGGAGCGAGCGTGGAGGAGGAGGCGGAGCCCGGGTCGGAGGAGTCCGCCGACGCGTCCGCTCCGCGCTCCGCGCTCATCCGCTCGGTGGTGAGCATGATCAGACCGCCCGCCGCGACCGCCCCGCACACCAGGGCGAGCAGGGTCCCCGCCGTGCCGTGCCGGAACTGCTCACCGAACAGCGTGAGCCCGACCGCGGCCGCCACCACCGGATTGACCACGGTCACGGTGGCCAGCGGAGCCGTCAGCCCGGCACCCCGGTACGCGGCCTGGGACAGCAGCAGCCCCGCCCCCGCGAGCGCCCCGATCACCAGCAGCGACGGCAGCCCCTCGCCGACCTGACCGGACGTCCACCGCATCGCCACGGTCTTGGTGAACACCGAGGCGATCCCGAAGGCGACGCCCGCCGCACCGGCCAGGACCACGCTGCGCACCACGGGCCGCCGCATGACCCGCGAGAGCAGCATCAGCGCCGCCACCGCGCCGAACGTCACCACGGCGAGCATCAGCTGCTGCGGACCGCCGAGCGCGTGCGCGTCCGAACTCCCGGTCAGGGCCAGCAGCCCGGCCAGACCCGCGGTCGCCATGACCGCGCCGCGCCAGGCGGTCGCCCCGGCCCTGCGGCGCACGAACACGGCCGCCATCGGCAGCGCGAAGACTATGGTCAGCGCGCCGAGCGGCTGGACGAGGCTGAGCGGCCCGTACGCCAGCGCCACCACGTGCAGCAGCGCGCCGAGACCGTTCAGCACCACCGCCGCCCACCAGACGCGGTTGCGCAGCGGGGTGAGGGAACTGCCGTCCTCCGAGGTCGCCGCGACGCGCTCCTGGACGATCGCCCCGGCCGCGTAGGCGACCGCAGAGACCAGTGACAGCAGCACGGACAGCGCGAGGGAACTCATGTACACCACGATCTCCCTTCGAAGCCTCCGCGTCGTCGTCCCTGAGACGGCGATTTCACGTACTGCTTTGGTAGTACGGGAGCAGCCCGGGTGTCCTCCTCCCGACGGTAGTCCTCCTCGCGGGTGACGTCAGAACGATCATCCCGCGGCGGTACGGTGAACGGCGGACCGTGGCACGGCCGGTGGCCGCGGCACCACGGCACGTGACCGTGCGAGGGGAGGCGGTGACCGGATGACGCAGGGCGAACCGGCAGGTCCGGGCGGGTTCTTCGCGGTGGCGACGGCCCCGGTGCCGGGCGGCGCGCACCGACCGCTGAGCCGGTTGTACGCGGGGGAGGACGCCCCGCTCACGGCACGTGTCGACACCGTCGCCCAGCGGCTCGGAACACCGGAGCGACGGGTCGCCGCCTCCGTCGCCCAGCTGGGTCTGGCGTCCCGGCTCTGGTCGCTCGCGCTCGGACCGGCGGCGCTCACGGGCACCTTCCCCGACCCGCGGCCGGAACTGCTGTGCTGGGACCCGGGGGCGGCCGCCCCCGACGACCTCCGGCTCGACGCGGACCGCCGTCTGCCCGGCACCGCCGACCGGATCCGGGAGGCGGTCCTCCACGGCCATCTCGTCCCGCTCGTCGCGGCGGTCCGCCGCGACACCCGGGTGTCCGAACGGCTGCTGTGGGGCAACGCCGGATCGGCTCTGGCGGGCGCCGCCGGGCAGTTGACGGCGTGGGCGCGCACGCACGGACGGCCGGACGCCGCGGCCCGCGCCGGTGCGCTGGCCGCCGGGCTCCTCGACGACCCGCTTCTGCGCGGTACGAGTGCGGCGCGCGGCCCCGGTTTCCGGCGGCGCACCTGCTGCCTCTACTACCGGGTCCCGGGCGGCGGGCTGTGCGGCGACTGCGCCCTCGACCACGTGCCGCGCGGAGGCCGGGGAGCGGCCGGGAGCGCCTGAGGCGCCCGGGGTGGATGTGGGGCGGGCGGCGTCCCGCCCGCCCCACGGCTCGGGCGTTCAGCTGCTCAGCTGGAACTCGGCCCGGATGCGCTTGCCCACCGGCACCCGCTCGGCGGTCAGCCGGTCGCAGACCGCCACGACGATCTCCATGCCGTGCCCGCCGGGGCGCGTGGGATCGGGGGCGTACAGATGCGGAAGGGACGTGCTGCTGTCGTACACGGTCACACTGACGCGCTGCGCGGTGCCCTCCAGCTCCAGCAGGTACGGGCCATGGCTGTAGCGGTCCGCGTTGGTGACCAGCTCGCTCACCGCCAGCAGCAGATCGCTGCGGGTGTGCTCACCGAAGACCGCCAGCCATTCGGCCGCCAGGCGGGCCAGGAAACGGTCGGCCAGGGCGCGGGCCCGCGCGATGCAGCCCGGCTCGCCGTCGAAGACCTCGGCGCTGTGCAAGACCTCCGGCGGCCGGTCCCGGTCGGGACACCCGGCCGACCGGGAGGTGACCTGTTCGTTCATGTGCTCCCGCCAGGGCGACGCAGGGGAGGTCGGTGACCATGTCTCGGCGTCCGCATACCCGCGCACGGCCGTCCCACTCCGGACAGGGCCCGGCGGATCCCCGGAGATCCGCCGCGCCCCGGCCTCCGGCCGGTGCGGCGGCGGGCGGTCGTGCCGGGACCCGTCGGACGGCCCGGGGCGCGGGGCGCTCACGCGGGCCCTCCCGGAGCGGGCACGGAGACGGCGGCGTCCGGGCGGTCCGTGGCCGGCCGCGGACCCTGCCCCTCGACGGGCAGGGTGAACCGCACCCGGGTGCCCCCGGTGTGCTCGACGTCGATGCCGATCCCGCCGCCGTGGACCTCGACGATCTTGCGGCAGAGAGCCAGCCCGATCCCCGTGCCCTCGTAGGCGTCCCGGCCGTGCAGCCGCTGGAAGATCACGAAGACCCGCTCGGCCGACTCGGGGGCGATGCCGATGCCGTTGTCCGTCACCGACAGCCGCCAGGTGCCGTCCTGCCGGACGCAGTCGATCCGGATCCGGCACGGAACGTCCGGCCGCCGGAACTTCACTGCGTTGCCGATCAGATTCCGCCACACCATCGCGAGCGCGGTGGGATCGCCGGTGACCTCCGGCAGCGGGGCCTCGCGGACGACGGTGGCCCCGGACTCCTCGACGACGAGTGCGAGATCGGCCAGGGCGCGGTCCAGACAGGCGTCGAGCGAAACCGTCCGCCACCGGTCGTGGACCCGGCCCACCCGCGAGAAGGTCAGCAGATCGTCGATGAGCACCTGCATCCGCGCCGCCCCGTCCACCGCGAAGTCGATGTACTGATGGGCGCGCTCGTCCAGCTCACCGCCGTACCGTTTCTCCAGCAGCCGGCAGAACGAGGCGACCTTCCGCAGCGGCTCCTGGAGGTCGTGCGAGGCCACATAGGCGAACTGCTCCAGCTCCGCGTTGGAGCGCCGCAGCTCCTGCGCCTGACCGTCCAGCAGCGCCTCGCGCTCCCGGGACCCGGCCAGTTCGTCGACGATGCGCCGGCGCATGTCCTCGACGGCGGCGGCGACCGCCCGGACGTCGGACGGGCCCCGCACCTCGATCCGGTTGCCGAAGGCCCCCGCCCGCACCCGGTCGGACGCGGCGCTCAGCCGGTTCAGCGGCCGGCCCACCGTCCGGTGCAGCAGCAGACTCAGCGAGACCACCGCCAGGAGCAGCCCCGCGACCAGGGCGATCACCACCTCGTCCCGGGTGGCGCGGGCCCGCTCCAGATCGGCGCGGGCACGGTCGCGCGCGGTGTCGAGATGGTCCTGCTGCGTGGCGTACAGGCGGCGCAGCGTGTCGAACCCGTCCTTGCTGCCCCGGATCGGCTGCGAGGTCTCCGAGGCCGGACCGCTGCTGCGGACGGCGGCGATCAGCGGCTCCGCGTGATGCGCGCGCCAGCCGCGCGCGGCGGCCTCGATACGGTCCAGGTCCCCGGCGAAGGGCTGTTCCTCCCCGACCAGCGCCCGGACCCTGGCCAGCCGCACCTGTTCGGCCCGCCGCCCCGCCTGGTACGGGTCGAGGAAGGAGTCGTCACCGGTCAGCGCGAAGCCCCGCACCCCCGTCTCCTGGTCGAGCAGGGCGTTCTGGAGCTGGAAGGACGAGGACCTGGCGGGCTGGATCCGGTCCACCAGCTCCGTCGTGCGGTCGGAGATCCGGGACAGGACCAGACCGCCGGCCACCAGCGCCCCGCACACCACGAGCACGAAGCCGCCGAGGATCAGATGGACCCAGTTCTGCACGGACAGCCGCGCGATCGCACCCGGACGGTACGGATCCGTCGAGGGGCGCGGACGGATCACCACGCACCCCCGCGCGCCCAGCCCAGATGCAGCACTGCCACGTCGTCGGCGAGCCCTCCGTAGGGTGCGGCGGCCCGGGACGCCTCGGCGACCAGCGTGTCGACGAAGGGGCGGGCGCCGAGCGAACCGTTTCGGCGGGCCAGGGCCAGCAGCCCGTCCTCGCCCAGCCGGGTCCGCGGGCCGGTGCGCCCCTCGAAGAGCCCGTCGGTGAACAGCACGATCCGGCCGCCCGCGGGCAGCGCCAGCTCGGACACCGTCCAGCGGCCGGTGCCGGGGAGCACCCCGAGGGCGAGCCCCGGATCCGGCTCGGACCAGCTCACCGACGTGCCGCTGCGCAGCAGCAGCCCGGGGTGCCCCGCCCTGACCACGTCGACCCGGTCGCCACCGGGCGGGAAGGACAGGGAGGTGAGCGTGGCGAACAGATGCGGGTCGGACCGCTCGGCGACCAGGATCTCCTCCAGGACCCGGACCTGTTCGAGCCGGTCGGTCCCGCACAGCACCGCCGTGCGCCAGGCCACCCGCAGACAGACGCCGAGCGCGGCCTCCGCCGCCCCGTGCCCCGAGACATCGCCGATCACCGCGTGCACGGTCCCGTCGGACGTCTGCACCACGTCGTAGAAGTCACCGCTCAGCAGCCCGTGGGCCCGTCCCGGCTCGTACCGTGCCACGGCCTCGAAACCGCCGTCGCGCAGCAGCGGCACGGGCAGCAGCCCGCGCTCCAGCCGGGCGTTCTCCTGCGCCATCAGCCGGTTGGCGCGCAGCGCGCCCGCCGCCCGCTCGACCTGCTTGCGCTGGAGCGCGTACCGGACGGAGCGGCCCAGGACCTGCGGATCGAGCCGGCCCTTGACCAGATAGTCCTGTGCGCCGGTGGCCACCGCGGCCAGCCCGGTGTCCGCCTCGGCCGTGCCGGTCAGCACCACCACGGCGGCGTCGGGGGCCGACTCGACGAGCGTGGTGACGGCGTCCACACCGACCGCGTCGGGCAGATGGAGATCGAGCAGCACACAGCAGGGCGTACGGCAGCCGGCCAGGAACGCGCGGGCCTCGGCCAGCGTCCGGCACCAGGTCAGGGCGGAGTCCAGCTCGCCGTCCGCGAGCATCTCCTCGACCAGCAGCGCGTCCCCCGCGTCGTCCTCGACGAGCAGGATCACGGCGTCGACGTCCCACACCGAACCGCCGCCCGCGGGGCCGGGGCCGTGCTGGGCCGGGACGGCGTCGACGCGGACCGGGGACACCTCCGCCCCGCCCGCAGAAAGTTCCGTCACGTACCGCCCCCAGGGCCTCGCGTCGCCGTATCGCAGCGAAGCATATGTGACGCAACTGTGGCGGAAACGGCCGGTGCGCGGCCCCGGCCGGAGCCCCTTCCGCCGATGCGGAGCAGCCCCGGGCCCATGGCAGACTTGACCGGGGCGTTCGCCGCCACGAGGGACACAGACAGAGGAACGGCAATGACGGTGACAGAGGACAGCCCGCGGACCGAGCCCGGGATCGGGGAATTCGGTCCCGGCATCGACCCGGAGCGGCTGGCCGTCTGCCTGAGCGTGCTCGACGAGCTCGACTCCATCGAGGTCGACCACCCGGACGCGATCGCGGTGCGCCGGGCCACGGCCGGTATCTACCGGACCGTGAAGCAGCGCCGCCGCCAGGAGCGCCGGGCCGCCAAGACCGCACACGACAAGGCCGTGACCGAGGCCACCGCGACCGGCTCCGCCGAGCGCATCGACGACGAGACGCAGGGCGTCCTGCCGTCGTCCACGGCCACCTCCGAGATCGCGGGCGTGCTGCGCCGCCCCCGCTCCTGCTACGTCTGCAAGACGCGGTACGTCGAGGTCGACGCCTTCTACCACCAGCTCTGCCAGGACTGCGCCCGCGAGAACCGGGCGCGCCGCGACGCCCGCACCGACCTCACCGGGCGCCGGGCGCTGCTCACCGGCGGACGCGCCAAGATCGGGATGTACATCGCGCTGCGGCTGCTGCGCGACGGCGCCCACACCACCATCACCACGCGCTTCCCCAACGACGCGATCCGCCGCTTCAAGGCGATGCCGGACAGTGACGCGTGGATCCACCGGCTGAAGATCGTCGGCATAGACCTGCGCGACCCGGCCCAGGTCGTCGCGCTCGCCGACTCCGTGGCCGCCGAGGGGCCGCTGGACATCCTGATCAACAACGCCGCGCAGACGGTCCGCCGCTCGCCGCAGGCCTACAGCGAGCTGGTCGCCGCCGAGTCCGCCCCGCTGCCCGCGGGCGAGCTGCCCCCGGCCGAGGTGATCGGCACCTTCGGCAGCGGTTCGGTGGACCGGGTGGCCGCGCTGCCGGCCGCCCGCTCGGAGGGGCTGACCGCGCAGGACGTCACCGAACTCGCGCTGGTGACCGGTTCGGCGTCGCCGGCCCGGATCGCCGCGGGCACCGCGATCGACGCGGGCGGGCTCGTTCCGGACCTGCACGCCAGCAACAGCTGGATCCAGACAGTCGACGAGGTGGAGCCGATCGAGCTGCTGGAGGTCCAGCTCTGCAACTCCACCGCCCCCTTCATCCTGATCAGCCGGCTCCGTCCGGCGATGGCCGCGACCGCCGCCAAGTACGCCTACGTCGTCAACGTCTCCGCCATGGAAGGCGTCTTCGGGCGCGGGTACAAGGGCGCCGGCCACCCGCACACCAACATGGCCAAGGCCGCGCTGAACATGCTGACCCGCACCAGCGCCCAGGAGATGTACGAGCGGGACGGCATCCTGATGACCGCCGTCGACACCGGCTGGATCACCGACGAGCGCCCGCACCCGGACAAGATGCGCCTGGCCGAGGAGGGCTTCCACGCCCCGCTCGACCTGGTGGACGGCGCCGCCCGGGTCTACGACCCGATCGTGCGCGGCGAGTCGGGCGAGGCGCTGTACGGCTGCTTCCTCAAGGACTACGCGCCCGCCAACTGGTGAGCGCGGCCGCCACCGGGCGGCACACGGACCCCAAAAGACCCGGCCGGACACCATTCCGGCCGGGTCTTTTCCCTGTGGAATGGCCGAAAGTGACTCACTGCACACGTTCCATCGAGCAGGGAAGCGCTCATTTGGTTACGCTGAGGGGAACGGACGCCACCAAGGGATCCACGAAGACTCCTCGGCCGTCCTGGGACAGGTCCGTCAACCGGACCGGCGTCCCGCCCCTCACCCGGCGCCACCGCGACCGAACAGATCCTGCCCTGCCCCGCACATGGGCGGTCGACGACCGGATATGACGCCGTAGCGTCGGTTGCGCCCGGGGCTACGCGACACAAAGGAGTGCGCGGTGACCACACCCGAACTGACGAAGCACGAGAACCGGCCCGCCGAACGACGCGGAGAGCGGGCCCGCCGGCCCGAGACCCTCCGCAACATCGAGGTCTGGGCCCGCTCCGCACCGATCCGGCTGGCCGGTTACGAGGACGACCTCGCCGAGCCGCACATCCTGCCCGGCATCGACTGAGTGCTCCGCCCCCGGTCACACCGGCTCCGGCCCCGCCCCGCCCAGGGACGGGGCCGGAGCCGTTCTCACGGAGCGGTCAGAAGACGGCGTCCGCCACGGCGGCCCCGCCGAACGAGAGCCCGACGCCCGCGGCGACGGTGAGCACCAGATACCCGGCCGCCAGGGCCAGCCGGCGGGCCGAGGTCAGGGTGAGCAGTTCGTACGAGAAGGTCGACCAGGTCGACAGCGCCCCGCAGAACCCGGTGGCCAGCAGCATGTTCAGCCGCGTGCTCAGCTCGCCGTCGGTCACCGCCTCCGCCAGGAAGCCGAGGATCAGGGCGGCGGCGGCGTTGGCCGCGAAGGTGCCCCACGGGAAGGCGCTGTGCAGACGGAATTTGGCGTCGACGCCGAGCAGATAGCGCACCGGCGCCCCCACCAGCCCGCCGGCCAGGACGAACAGCATGTCGGTCACGAGGCGTCGTCCTCCGTGCGGTAGGAGCGCCCGAAGGCGGCATGGGTGGCGAGCGCGCCCGCGGTGACGGCCGCCAGCGCGCACACCACCGTCAGCACCAGGCAGCCGACCGCGTATCCGGGCTCGTCGTTGTCGAAGAGCTGGCGCACGTTGTCCGTGTAGTGCGAGAAGGACGTGAAGCCGCCCAGGACCCCGGTGCCCAGCAGCGGGCTGATCAGCCGGGGCGCCTGCGGGAAGCGCAGCTTCAGGGTGACCATGAGCACGCCCATCAGGAAGCAGCCCACGGTGTTGACCAGCAGGATCGTCCAGGGGAAGGCGGTGACAGCCGTCGGCCAGATGTCCTCGGCGCTGTGCCGGGCGGCGGCCCCGGCGGCGCCGCCGACCGCGACGACGGCCACGACGGACCACTGCACCCCGGGGTGGTGGTCGGGGTGGGTGCGGAGGTGCAACCTCATCTTCCGGCGCATACCGCGAACCTACGGAAGGGATGCGCGCGCCGGGGGCCCGAGCGCGCCCGTCGGACCATGGCTGTACCTGACTGGCCTACCGGTCGGGTACACGGGGTGAGAAGGTCACCACTCTGTGCGTTGATGGCATATGTCGTCATATGCCGCACCGCGCTCCCGCGCGTGGGGCATCATCTGTCGCGCCCCTGGAGCACGTCATGCCCCTCGCCGAGCCGGACATCGTCCGGCGGCTGGAGAGCCGTCAGCCGTCCGCGTATCTGCTGGCCTCGTTACGGGGCGTCGGCCAGGTCGACTTCCAGTCGAGTCTGCTGACCGGGGCGGCGATCCTCGTCGGACTCTGGGTGGCGGGCTGGGAGACCGGCCTGTTCGCCACGCTCGGCACCCTGATCGCGACCGCCACCGCCTACGCGCTGGACGTCGACCGGGGGAAGATCGCGCTCGGCCTCCAGGGCTTCGCCGGCTGCCTCACCGGCATCGCCCTCGTGTCCTCGCTGGGCCACCACCCCGCCACCTATGTGCTGACCGTGATCGGCGCCGTCATGTGCACCGTCCTCATGGCGACGCTCGGCACGTTCCTCACCCCGTACGGCCTCACCCCGATGACCGCCCCCTTCTGCCTGGTCTCCGGGGTGATGGTGGTCGGAGCCCCGTCCTTCTCACGCGTCTGGCACGGGGCGCCCAAGGCGGTCTCCAGCACCACCAGCGGCGACACCGCCATGTCGTGGGACGTCCTGTGGCACGCGTTCTTCAACAACGTCTCGCAGATCTTCCTGGTCGAGAGCTGGTACGTCGGCCTCATCATGCTGGTCGGCCTGGCCCTGGCCTCCGTGCGCGTCGTGCTCTACGCGGCCCTCGGCAGCGTGACCGGAATCGTCGCCGCCTGGCTCCTCGGTGCCCCCACCGAACTGATCGCCAACGGCATCTACGGGTACAACGCCGTCCTCGTCGCCATCGCCCTGGGCGCCGTCTTCATGGCCAACACCGTCTGGACCGGCGTCTACGCCCTGCTCGGCGCGGCGGCCAGCACCGGGCTCACCGCCTCGCTGACCTCCTTCTTCAAACCCTTCGGCGGCCACACCTTCACCTGGCCCTTCATCCTCACGACCTGGGCCCTGCTGGCCGCCGTGCCGCTCCTGCCCCGTCTGCGCCGGAGCGACTGACCGCACCGGACCCCGCCCCCACCGCCCGTTCACCCGAGGAAGGTACTGACGATGAACCTCGCCCCCCGCGAGATCGACAAGCTGCTCGTCTACGTCGTGGCCGATCTGGCGCGCAAACGCCAGAGCCGCGGACTCAAGCTCAACTACAGCGAATCGGTGGCACTGATCACCGAGGCGATCCTCGAAGCGGCCCGCGACGGCAAGAGCGTCGCCGACTGCATGGAACTGGGCCGCCATGTCGTGGGCGAGGCCGACACCATGGACGGCGTACGGGAGATGCTCGGCCTGCTCCAGGTCGAGGCGTCCTTCGTGGACGGGACCAAGCTGGTGTCCTGCCACGACCCCATCGGCGGCTGACCGTGGCCGAACGCGGCGCCGTCATCGCCGTCTGCGGCCACGAGGCCGCCTACGGGGGCGCCCTGGACGGCCTCGCGGCCGACGGGGTGACCGTCGTCCCCGCCGGGCGCGCCCTGTTCCGGACCGTCACCGCCCACGGCCGCCGGGGCGAGGAGACCGTCGTCGTCCCCATGACGCTGGGCCGGGAGCCCGGACTCGTCGCGGACACCGCCCGCACCCTGCGCGCGGTCCCGCCCGACGCGCGGGGCACCACCCTGCTCGCCGCGCCCCTCGGCACCGCCCAGCACCTCGTCGGCTGGCTGCGCGCGGCGGCGGGACGGGTGGAGGAGAGCGCGGCGCTGCTGATCACCGCCCCGGCGGGGGACCCCTTCGAGGACGCCGAACTCCACCGCGTCGCCGCGCTGGTGCGCCGCTACGGCCGGCGGGGCCTCGTCGAGGTGGCGTTCTCCGGCGGCGACCCCGATCCGGCCGAGGGCGTCCGGCGGTGCCGGCTGCTCGGCGCGCGTCGGGTGGCGCTGCTGCCGGCCGCGTTCGCGCCGCCGGAGCTGCCCGCGGCCGACGGGACGGTGCCGGTGGACCTCGCGGGGCCGCTGCTCTCGCCACCGGCGCTGCGCCGGGTGCTCGCGGAGCGGGTGTCCGACGCCCGGCGGCGGTGGCGGGAGCACGGTGACGACGGTGTCGCCGCCGGTCTGACCGCGGCCGACGACCACGGCCACTCCCATACGCATCCGCCCGGCGAGGACCACGGCCACGGTCACGCGCACCACCACGCGCACCCCTCGGACGACGCGCACGGCCACGGGCCGCACGCGCCGGGACCCCCGCATCCGCACCACCACCACCCGTCCGCCGCCGGCGCGGACCGAGCCATCGGGAGCATCGCATGACGTTCCGTCAGAAATATCTGTACGGCAAGGACCCCATCGAACTGAACGCGGGCCGCCGCACCCTCAAGGTCAAGGTGAGCAACACCGGTGACCGCGCGGTGCAGGTCGGCTCCCACTACCACTTCTTCGAGGTCAACTCGGCCCTGTCGTTCGACCGCCAGGAGACGCTGGGCATGCACCTCAACATCGCCGCCGGCACCTCCGTGCGGTTCGAACCCGGCGGTTCGCGCGAGGTCGAGCTCTGCGCGTACGCCGGAACCGGCCGGCTCGTCGGCTTCAGCGGACTGCTCAACGGCAGCCTCGCCTCCCACCCGGCCCGTTTCGAAGCCTTCCGCAAGGCCATCGAGATGGGCTTCCAGGGCGCCCGGGAAACGGCCGGTTCCGGCAAGGGCGCCAAGGGCTCGTCCGGTTCCAAGGCCGCCAAGGAAAAGAAGAAGGGTTCGCGCTGATGCCCATCATCCCGCGCAAGCAGTACACCGACATGTTCGGCCCGACGGTCGGCGACCGCTTCTACCTCGCCGACACCAATCTGCTCGTCGAGGTCGAGAAGGACTACAGCGAGGGCCTGTACGGCGACGAGGTCGTCTACGGCGGCGGCAAGACCATGCGCGACGGCATGGCCGCCGACCCGCAGGCCACCGCCGCCCAGGGCGCCCTGGACACCGTCATCACCAACGTGGTCGTCATCGACCCGGTGGTCGGCGTCGTCAAGTGCGACATCGGGATCAAGGACGGCTTCATCGTCGGCATCGGCAAGTCCGGCAACCCGCAGACGCAGAACAACGTCGACCCGGACCTCGTCATCGGCCCCGGCACCGAGGCCATCGCGGGCGAGCACCTGATCGCCACCGCGGGCGCCATCGACACCCACGTCCACCTGATCGCCCCGCAACAGGCCGAGCAGGCGCTGACCAACGGCATCACCACCCTCATCGGAGGCGGCACCGGGCCCTCCGACGGCTCCAACGGCACCACGTGCACCCCCGGCCCGTACAACATCGCCAAGCTGCTCCAGGCCGCGGAGACGATGCCGGTCAACCTCGGCATCATGGGCAAGGGCAACGGCAGTCTGCCGGCCGCCCTCGACGAGCAGGTGGAGGCCGGTGCCTGCGGGCTCAAGGTGCACGAGGACTGGGGCGCCACCCCGGCCGTCATCGACAACGCGCTGAACGTCGCCGACGCCCACGACGTGCAGGTCTCCATCCACACCGACAGCCTCAACGAGAGCGGTTTCTTCGAGGACACCCGCTCCGCGATCGACGGCCGCGCCATCCACACCTTCCACAGCGAGGGCGCGGGCGGCGGTCACGCCCCCGACATCCTGCGGATCGCCGGTGAGCCCAACGTCCTGCCGTCCTCGACCAACCCGACGCTGCCGTACACCAAGAACTCGGTCGACGAACTCCTCGACATGGTGATGGTCTGCCACCACCTCAGCCACGACATCCCCGAGGACGTCTCCTTCGCCGACAGCCGGGTCAGGGCCGAGACGATCGCCGCCGAATCGGTGCTCCACGACCTCGGCGTGATCAGCATCGTCTCCTCCGACTCCCAGGCCATGGGCCGCGTCGGAGAGTCCTTCACCCGCTGCTTCCAGATCGCGCACCACTGCAAGGACAAGCTCGGTGTGCTGGAGGGCGACTCCAAGCGGAACGACAACGAGCGGGTGCTGCGCTACCTCGCCAAGGTCACCATCAACCCGGCCATCGCCTCCGGCATCGCCGACCACGTCGGGTCCATCGAGAAGGGCAAGCTCGCCGACATCGTGCTCTGGCCCATCCACTCGTTCGCCGCCAAGCCGAAGATGGTGATCAAGGGCGGCATCATCTCCTGGGCGCAGATGGGCGACCCCAACGCCTCGCTGCCGACCCCGCAGCCGGTGATCTACCGGCCGATGTTCGGCCAGTACGGCAAGGCCCACCAGGCCACGCACGCCACCTTCATGTCTCAGGCGGGCATCGCCGCCGGGGTTCCCGAAGCACTCGGCCTGGAGCGCAAGGTCCTCCCGGTGCGCCGCACCCGGACCATCGGCAAGCACAACATGGTCCGCAACGACGCCCTGCCGGACATCCAGGTCGACCCGGAGACGTTCAAGGTCACGCTCAACGGCAAGGTCGCCACCATCGACCCGGCCGAGACGCTGCCCCTCAACCACCTCTACTTCCTGGTCTAGGGGCGATGTACCGCAACGAGAGCGAAGCCCGCGAGGAGGCCGCCACCGCGACCGGTGGCGGTGCCGGGGCGGGCCTCGGGCCCCTGCTGGTCAGCCTCCAGCTCACCGACTCCGCCTTCCCCAGCGGCTTCTACACGCTGTCGCACAGCCTGGAGGGGTACGCGCAGGCCGGGGCCGTCGACGCCGCGAGCCTGCCGGACCTCCTGAACGACCTGCTGCGGCACGGCGTCGGCCCCGCCGACGCCACCGCGCTCGCGCTCGCCCACCGCGCCACGGCGGCGGGCGAGCCGGACGCCGTCGTCCGTGTCGACCACCATCTGCTGGCCACCAAGCTCGGCCGGGAGATGCGCCAGGCCGCCACCCGGACCGGACGCCAGCTCCTCGACCTGGGCAGCGAGGTCTTCGACCGCCCCGAGATCGCCGCCTACTTCGCCCGTGTCGTGGGCGGCGAGGCGCCGGGCACCCAGGCGGTGGCGGCCGGTGTCATCTACGCGGCGACGGGTGTCCCGGCCCGCCAGGCCGTCGCCGCCGATCTGTTCGCCTTCTGCGTCAGCTTCGCGGGTGCCGCGCTGCGGCTCCGGCTGACCGACCACCGTACGGCGCAGACCCTGCTGCGCGGCGCGGCCCCCGTCATCGAGGAGACCGTCGAGGCGGCCCTGCGCCGCGATCTCGACGACCTCGGTGCCACCGTCTTCGCCTCCGACGTCATGTCCGGCCGCCACGAGCGCGCCGAGGCCCGGCTCTTCGCGAGCTGACACCCACTCACCCCCGAGGGAGCACCATGGACGACAACGTACTGCGGGTCGGCATCGGCGGACCGGTCGGATCCGGCAAGACCGCGCTCATCGAGGCGCTGGTCCCCGTCCTGATCGGACGCGGCCACCGCCCCGCCGTCATCACCAACGACATCTACACCCAGGAGGACGCCCAGCACGTCCGCCGCACCCTGGCCGGAGTGCTCGAACCGGAGCGCGTCGTCGGCGTGGAGACGGGCGCCTGCCCGCACACCGCCGTGCGGGACGACCCGACGATGAACCTGGCGGCCGGCGCCGAGATGCTGGAGCGCTTCCCGGACGTCGACACGCTGCTCTACGAGTCCGGCGGCGACAACCTCACCCTGACGTTCAGCCCCGCCCTCGTCGACCTCTTCCTCTTCGTGCTGGACACCGCCGAGGGCGAGAAGATGCCCCGCAAGCGCGGCCCCGGCATCACCGACTCGGACCTGCTCGTCATCAACAAGATCGACATCGCGCAGTACGTCCGCACGGACATCAACGTCATGGAGTCCGACGCCCACCGGGTCCGGGGCGACCGCCCCGTCGTCCTCACCGACTGCCTGACCGGCGTCGGCATCGACGACATCGCGGTCTTCCTGGAGTCGCGCCGCAAGGTGCTGATCTGACATGACGCTCGCCCCGCACCGGCCCCGCGCCGACCGCCTCGCCGAGGACTACTACACCCCCGTCCGCGTCCCCCCGGAGGTGGCGTCCCTGGCCTCCGTACCGGACACCCTCGCCCCCGGCTCCCCGGCCAAGGTGGGCATCCTCGACCTGGCCTTCGCGGTGCGGGGCGAGCGCACCGAGCTCGTCGAGCGCTACCAGAAGACCCCGCTCCAGATCATGCGGCCGCTCTGGATCGACCCGGCGCGGCCCGGCATGAGCTACGTCTACATGATGGCGACCGGCGGCGGGATCGCCCAGGCGGACCGCTACCGGATGGACTTCCGCTGCGGCCCGGACACCGAGGTCCACCTCACCACCCAGGCCGCCACCAAGATCTTCCGCATGGAGCACGACTACGCGAGCCAGCGGGTGCATCTGACGGCCGAGGCGGGGAGTTACGTCGAGTACCTGCCCGACCCGCTGATCCCGTTCCGCGACGCGCGCTTCTACCAGCGCACCGAGGTCACGGTGGCCCCGGGCGCCACCGTCGTCCTCGGCGAGACCGTCACCGCCGGACGCCTCGCCCGCGGCGAGCGCCACGCGTACCGGGTGCTCGCCACCGATCTGCGCATCGCCCGGCCCGACGGCGCGCTCCTCGCCCTGGACACCCTGCGGCTCGTCCCCGGTCGCGACGGCGAGGGGGTGGTCGGCCCCGGGGTGTTCGCCGGCCGCGACCACGTGGCCACGCTCTACGCGGTGACCGACCGGGTTCCCGCCGCCGCGCTGGCCGACGCCCTGCACGACGCGCTCGACGGGCTCGGCGTGCTCCACGGGGTGAGCGTCCTGCCCCACGACTGCGGCGCCTGGGCGCGGGTCCTGGACGACAGCCCGGTCCTGGTCGCCGCCGCGCACGAGGCGGCCCACCAGACCGTACGCCGACTGCTCACCGGTCACCCCGCGCCCGATCTCCGCAAGCCGTAAGCACCCGGCCCGCCCCGCCCCCACGACCCGAGGGATCCGCCGATGAACACCGCCCCCGCGCCGATGCCGGCCGCGTACGACTCCGGCGACACCGCCTGGCTGCTGGCCTCCACCGCCATGGTGCTGCTGATGACGCCCGGTCTCGCGTTCTTCTACGGCGGCATGGTGCGCACCCGTCAGGTGCTCATGATGATCAAGATGAGTTTCGCCGCGCTGGCCTTCGGCACGCTCGTCTGGTGGGTCATCGGCTACACCCTGGCCTTCGGTCCCGACGTCGGGGGCGCCGGACTCATCGGCAACCTCGATCACGTCTTCATGCACGACATCGGGCTCACGACCCTGACGGGGCACATCCCCACCTACGTCTACAGCACCTTCCAGATGGGCTTCGCCGTCATCACCGTGGCCCTGGTCAGCGGCTCGATCGCCGACCGCGCCACGATGAGGGGCTGGCTGGTCTTCGTCGTGCTCTGGCTGCTCATCGTGTACATCCCCATCGCCCACTGGGTGTTCGACCCCGACGGCTGGATCGTGAAGCACCTCGGCGCACTCGACTTCGCCGGGGGGCTCCCGGTGGAGCTCAACTCGGGTGTCGCCGGACTGGCCGTCGCCCTGGTGCTGCGGGCACCGCGCGACTTCGCCCGCCGCGAGGAGCGCCCGAACAACATTCCGCTGGTGGTCATCGGGGTCGGGCTGCTCTGGTTCGGCTGGTTCGGCTTCAACTCCGGTTCCGCCCTCAGCGACCAGGGCACCGCCGCCGCGGCCTTCATCAACACCCAGCTCGGCGCCGCCGGAGCCATGGTCACCTGGCCGCTGGTGGAGAAGTGGCGCACCGGCCGGGTCACCACGATGGGCGTCGTCTCCTCGGCCGTGGCCGGCATGGTCGCGATCACTCCGGCCTGCGGCGAGATCAACACCCTCGGAGCCGTGATCACCGGTCTCGTCGTCGGCGCGGTGTGCGCCTTCGCGATCACGCTCAAATTCCGCTTCAACGTGGACGACACGCTCGACGTGGTCGGGGTGCACGGTGTCGGCGGCCTGATCGGCCTGATCATGGTCGGCCTCTTCGCCACCGCCCGCATCAGCGGCAAGAAGGGCCTCTTCTACGGCGGCGGCTGGGGGCTGCTCGGCAAACAGCTCGTCGCGATCGTCTCGGTGATCGCCTTCTCCTTCGTCCTGACCTGGATCATCGCCAAGGTGGTGGACCTGACCGTCGGCTTCCGCGCCAAGGAGGAGTACGCGAACGTCCCCGGCGAGGAGGTGGAGCGCGCGTACGACTTCCAGACCGCGGAGCGACTGGGCGCGCTGGTCTCCGGCGCCCGGGTCAGCAGCGACGACGAACTCGTCAAGCAGATCAGCCGGCTGCTGCGCGCCCGCGACGCGGACCGTTAGCGCGGCCCGCTCCGGGTCGGGGCCATGAAGGTGCGGACGGGGACGCGGTGCCACCAGCGGCCGGTGGCCCGCAGTTCGCTCCAGGTGGTGTACCGGTAGCGGAAGACCCGGGCGCGGACGTACGCCGGTGGCGCGTCCGGGAACGGATCGTGCCGCAGCAGCCGCAGCGTGTCCAGGTCACCGGCCAGCAGACGTTCCACGAACGGACCGAACCAGGGCCGGGCGTACGCGGGGGAGAGCGCCGCGAACCACATCATCCAGTCGAGCCGCAGATGGTACGGGGCGAACTGGCGCGGCAGCCGCCGGGGATCGCCCGGCTTCCCGTGGAAGCCGTACTCCCGCCAGACCGTCCCCGGGTGGAGCTCCCGTTCGTCGGTGCCCTCGACCACGACCTCCAGCCGGACCCGGCTGACGCTGCCGAAGGCCCCGTACGTGTTGACGAGGCGCAGCGGGTCGAAGGACCGGTTCATCACCTGGCGGCGCGAGACCAGATTGCGGGCCGGGCGGTAACTGAGGACCAGGACCAGCGCGGTGACGGCGACGACCAGCACCTCGTACCAGACGGGCGCCGCCGGGAGGGCCGGCCGGCGCCCGGCGACGAGCGGCCAGTCCACCGCGGGCAGCGCGAGCGCGATCGTCAGCCAGTTGAGCCAGGCGAAGTTCCCGGAGAGCACCAGCCACAGCTGGGTGAGGATCATCAGGGCCGCCGCCGCGCCCGCCACCGGCTGCGGGGTGAACAGCAGGAACGGGACCAGCAGCTGGGTCACATGGTTGGCCGCCGCCTCGGCGCGGTGCAGCGGGCGGGGCAGATGGTGGAAGAACCAGCTGAGCGGCCCCGGCATCGGCTGAGTCTCGTGGTGGAAGTCCAGACAGGTCAGCCTGCGCCAGCACGCGTCGCCCCGGATCTTGATCAGTCCCGCGCCGAACTCCACCCGGAACAGCAGCCAGCGCAGCAGCCACAGCACGAGCAGCGGCGGCCCGGTGTCGTCGTTGCCCAGGAAGACGGCGAGGAAGCCCGTCTCCAGGAGCAGCGACTCCCATCCGAAGCCGTACCAGACCCCGCCGACCTGCACGATCGACAGGTACAGCACCCACGGCACCGCCCAGATCAGCAGACACGCCCACAACGGCACGGCACGGTCCGCCCCCGCGAGCAGGGCGACGGCGACCGCGCACCCCGTCCACGCCACCAGGGCGAAGAGACGGTCGGAGAAGCCGAAACGGAAGAGTCCCGGGGCGGTGCGCCAGGTCGTGCGCCGCAGCACGTCGCGGGCGGGCAGCATGCCGCGGTCGCCGATCAGCGCCCGGAACTGGAGCGCGGCGGTGAGGAAGGCGGTCAGATAGACCACGGCCAGGGCCTTCTGGAAGATCAGCCGGCCCAGCTCGTACCCGTCCGCGGTGAACCACTGCATCGCCTCCAGTATCGGCCCGCCCCCGCCGCCCGGCTCATCGGCCCCGGGCCCGCCGCTCCTGGGTGACGAGCCGCCGCAGCGTGCGGCCGAGACGGCGCGCGTACCAGCGTTGCGCCACGGGGACGAGCGGCCCGGCGAGCCGGGTGTACCAGCGGGCGGGCCGGCTGAACGCCATCACGGTGAACGTGACCGTGCCGTCGTCCGCCAGCTCGGCCACGAAGCACTCCTCGCCGCTCTCGGGGTGCCCGGTCAGCGTTCCGTACGCGAAGCCGGTCCGCTGGTTCCCGTACTCGGCCCAGATCACCCGGCAGGGCGCGCTGATCCGCAGTCGGCCGACGGCCGCCGCCACCCGAACGGACGCACCGGGCTCGGCACGCGCGGACGAGGCGGTGACCCGGGCCCCGGAGGCCCGGTGCATCCGGAAGCCGGTGATCGCCGCGCCGGCGGCCTCGAAGTCCGCGCGGCCGCGCCCGACCCGGGTGCGGTGGTGCAGATGGTGGTAGCCGTCGGGCAGAGGGCCGAGCCGGGTGGCACCCGCTTCGGGGTAGCTGAGGGCGTTCACGCGGACCTTCCTCCGGTGGGGGCGGGGCGGCCGAGCCGCTGCCAGGCGAGCAGGGAGCAGAGGGCGAAGCCCAGGGCGTTGCCGACGCCGTGCGTGGCGGCCATCCAGGCGAGGGTGGGGTGCGGGATCCCGGTGGCCTCGCCCAGCGCCCAGCTGAGCGCGAGGACCATCGTGACCACGAGCACGGCGGACGAGGCGCCGAGCAGGAGCCGGGTGGTCCGGTCGCCCGTACCGGGCCGCACCGTGCGCCAGGTCAGCAGGGCCACGGCCCACATCCCGGCGGTCAGCACGACGGCGCCGGCCAGTTCGGCGCGGTCACCGACGAAGTAACCGCCCAGGACCAGCAGGGTGCCCAGCGGCACGCTCAGCGCGGCGAACCGTCCCGCCGGACCCGCCTCGGCCCGGCAGACGAGCCCGGCCACCAGCGCCGCGGCGAATCCCGCGAAGTGGAAATGCGGCACGGTCAGCGCCAGGATGCCGGTGCCGAAGCCGAGGAGCGGCTGTCCGGCGCGTTCGGCGACCAGCGCGGCCGCGGCGACGGCCGGGGTGACGAGCGCCGTCAGCAGCGCGATCTCGGCGGGCGCGGTCCGCCACGCCCGCAGCGGCGCGGGGCGCCGCAGCAGCCGGGGCGGGGCGTGCAGCGCGAGCACGAGGGCGCCGGCCGCGTAGCAGAGCGCCGGGGCCGTCGCGGCCGGGCCGCGCGGCAGCCACAGGGAGACCGCCCCCGGTACGGCGAAGAGCGGCCAGAACCGCCGGATCCGGTCCAGCGACGGGTCCCGCGTCAGCCGCAGTCCCGTCGGAACGATCACCAGCATGCCCAGCATCACGATCAGGTCCACCAGGACCCCCATGGCGGACCACCCCCTTGATTGAACGTGTTCAAGCAGTGTCGCGGCCGACTCTAGAACCTTTCTTGAACGTGTTCAATACGGTGGGGGAGTGGCGGTCCGCACCCCGGGCGCACCGCGCCCGCCCGCTTGCGGCCCGAGGGGAACTGCGGCAGACATGAGGTGACCCGAACGGACCCGTGACCAGGCAGGAGACCCCCGTGCACGCACCCCCGCGCCTGCGCCACGCCGTCCTCGCCACGCTCTGCGCCGGCCTGCTCGCCGCCACCGGCTGTGCGCGGAACGCCCCGGACGGCGGCCTCGGGACCGAGGGCACGGCCGGTGCGGGCGAGATCCTGCTCCAGCCGGCCGCCGCGCACGGTCCCGACCCGTTCACCGCGTCCACGGTGCGCCGCTCCGGGGCGGCGGCGAGCGCCACCCCGTCCCACCGGGCCCCCGCCCCCGAGGGCTCCGGCCCGCACACCCTGCCCGGATCCACCCCCGGCCTCTACGGCGGCGTCCGCTCCGTCTCCTCGTGCGACGTGGCCCGTCAGATCCGTCTGCTCGCCGCCGACCCCGCCCGGCAGAAGGCCTTCGCCCGCGCCGCCGGGGTCCCCGCGGCCGAGGTGGCCGGCTTCCTGCGCGGGCTCACCCCGGTCGTCCTGCGCGCCGACACCCGCGTGACCGACCACGGATTCCGCGACGGCGCCGCCACCGCCTTCCCCGCCGTCCTCCAGGGCGGCACCGCGGTCCTGGTGGACGGGCGAGGCCTGCCACGGGTCCGCTGCGCCTGCGGGAACCCGCTGGGCCGGCCCGCCGGCGCGGACGGTGTGCGGGGTCCGGAGCGGGGTGAGGCGTGGACCGGCTACGACCCGGCCCGGACCGTCGTCGTCGCACCGGCGGCCCGCGCCCTCACGGAACTGCTCGTCGTCGATTCCGCGCACGGCCGGTGGATCGCCCGGCCCACCGGCGACGAGGGGGCCCGCGACCGTGCTCCGGCCGAGCCCCCGCCCTACGCGCCCGAGACGGACATCACCGGGCCGCTGCCCGAGGTCTCCCCCTCGCCGAGCGCGCGGCCGAAGCCCGAGACCCCGGCGCCGGAGGACTGCCCGCCCACCGGGACGACGCCGCCGGGCGAGGCCGTAGTGGCGCCGCGTGAACCGGGTGCGGCGACGGACTGCCCGGTGCCGAGCGGTGAGCCGACCGGCGGCCGGCCCGAACCGTTCCCCGGCATCCCGACCGACGAGCCCACCGGCACCCCGGCCGACCCCGACGCACCGCCGGAGGACCTGGTCCCGCTGATGACGGACGAGCCCCAGACGTCCATCCGGCTGCCGTGGCGCGAGGACGGGGGACGCCCGCCCGGGGACGGCCGGGGAACCGTCCACGGCTGACGGGCGGCCCCGGTGTCGCCCGGTGGCCCGCTCGGCGGTCGCGTTCCCCGGTCCTCCCGGTCCGTCGGAGCCCGTCACGGCCACGACGAAGGCCCCGGTCCACCCGCGCGGGTGGACCGGGGCCTTCGCCGTACGGACGGGAACTCAGGCGCCCGAGGCGTCCAGCATGCCCTCGCGCTCCACGACCTTCACCCGCTCGCGGCCATGGGCCTCACCGAGGGCGCGCTCGTGCGCGTCCAGCCGGTGCCAGCCCTCGCGGGTGGTGTAACGGACGCCGCGCGCCTCCAGGAACTCGGTCACGGCCGACGGCTCCGGACGCTCGGGCGCGGGCAGCCGCCCCTCGGCGTGGTCCTCCAGGAGGCAGGCGACCGTCTCGTTGGCGTCGCCCTTGGTGTGCCCGATCAGCCCGATCGGACCGCGCTTGATCCAGCCGGTCACATAGACCGACTCCAGGGGCTCGCCGCCCTCGATCACCCGGCCCGCGGCGTGCGGGACCGTGCCGGAGGCCACGTCGAAGGGGAGCTTCGGCAGCTCCTGCGAGTAGTAGCCGACCGCGCGGTAGACGCTCGTCACGTCCCAGTCGGTGTGCCGGCCCGTGCCCCGGACGTTGCCCGTGCCGTCCAGCTCGGTGCGCTCGGTGCGCAGACCGGTGACCTTGCCGTCCTCGCCGAGGATCTCCACGGGGGACTCGAAGAAGTGCAGGAAGAGCTTGTGCGGACGGTCGCCGACATCGCGGATCGCCCAGTTCTCCAGCGTGGAGGCGACCATGTTGGCCTGCTTGTTGCCCCGCCGGGTCTCGATCGAGCCCTGGTCGTAGTCGATGTCCTCGGGGTTGACGATGACCTCGATGTTGGGCGAGTGGTCCAGTTCCCGCAGCTCCATCGGGCTGAACTTGGCCTGGGCCGGTCCGCGCCGCCCGAAGACGTGCACCTCCAGCGCCTTGTTGGCCTTGAGGCCGTCGTAGACGTTGGCCGGGATCTCCGTGGGCAGCAGTTCGTCGGCGGTCTTGGCCAGGATGCGGGCGACGTCCAGCGCCACGTTGCCGACGCCCAGCACGGCGACCTTCTCGGCCTCCAGCGGCCAGGTGCGGGCCACGTCGGGGTGTCCGTCGTACCAGGAGACGAAGTCGGCGGCGCCGTACGAACCGTCCAGGTCGTGGCCCGGGATGTCCAGGGCGCGGTCGGCGTCGGCGCCGGTGGAGAAGATCACCGCGTCGTAGAAGGTGCGCAGCTCGTCCAGGCCGATGTCGTTCGGGTAGTCGACATTGCCGAAGAGACGGAGCTGCGGCTTGTCCAGCACCTGGTGCAGCGCCTGCACGATGCCCTTGATCCGCGGGTGGTCCGGGGCCACGCCGTAGCGGATCAGGCCGAAGGGGGCGGGCATCCGCTCGAACAGGTCGATGGAGACGCCCGGGTCGGCGGCGGCATCGGATTTGAGCAGCGCGTCCGCTGCGTAGATGCCGGCGGGACCGGCTCCGACGATGGCTACGCGGACGGGGCGTGTCATGGAGGGCTGTTCCTTCGTACGGGTGTGCGGGATCGGGGCGGGCCGTGGTAAGGCTTGGCTTACTCCGCCCCACGCACACGGTAGTCGCTGGTCGGGGCCGGTTCCGGGGCGGGGCGGCGTTCCGCGGCCGCCTCCGGTGGGTCGCGCGCGGGCCGGTCCGCGGAATTCCGTGCGATTCCCGGGGTGCGGCCCGGACGGCCGGACTCGGAAATGTGTTCCATCCCACGTTCAGCAGGTGGACGACTCACTCGAAGAATCGGACAAATGGTGGCAGAGTGACCCACATGGATGATCGGGTAGCGGGTGCCCAGTCACTCCCGGACGCATGGCCCGCCCACCCGGATCTCAGCCTGGCCCTGAACCGTATGGGCACCTTCGACTGGGATCTCGACAGCGGCCTCATGTACATGGACCAGGCGGCCCTCGATGTCTTCGACCTGCGGGCCGACGAGTACGACAACGATCCGCTCACCCTCGGCACCCGGGTGCCGACGGACGAGGGCGTACGGCTCGACGCCATGGTCACGGAGGCCCTGAAGAACGGTGAGGCCAACTACGGGGCGTACTTCCGGATGCTGCTGCGCGACGGCACCCTGCGCTGGACCCACACCCAGGGCTTCGTCCGCCGCGACGAGACGGGGCGCCCCCGCCGCATCATCGGCATCGTCCGCGACGCCACCCAGGAGCTGGCCGACTCCACGGCGCGCCAGGAGCTGGACGAGGAGCGGCGGCGGCGCACCAGCCTGGTCGAGGCCACCACGGCGGCGCTGGCCCACGCCCGTACCGTCAAGGACGTCATCGACGTGCTCAACAACTCCCGGCCGCTCGCCCACCTGGGCGCGACCAGCCTGGTCATGGGGCTGATCGAGGCCGGCCGCATCCACCTGGTGGCCGACGGGCCCGAGGGCTCCTTCGTGCCCGGGACGCGCTACACCCGCACCGACGAGCAGTACCCGATGAGCGAGGTCGTGCGCACGCTCGCACCCCGCTTCATCGAGTCGGCGGAGGACTTCGCCGAGTCGTACCCCGTCCTGTGGCCCCACATCAGCCATCTGGGCATCACCTCCGCGGCCTATATGCCGCTGATCGCCCAGGCCCGCCCCATCGGCGCCCTCGGACTGCTCTACAGCGACAAGGACGGATTCACCGACGACGAGCGCAATCTGCTCGTCGCGCTCGGCAGCTCCATCGCCCAGAGCCTCCAGCGCGCCATGCTCTACGAGCAGGAGCACGACCTCGCCGAGGGGCTCCAGCAGGCCATGCTGCCGCGCCGCATCCCCGACGTGCCCGGCGCGCAGATCGCCGTGCGCTACCGCTCGGCGCGGCTGGGCCGGGACATCGGCGGCGACTGGTACGACGTCATCCCGCTCCCCGGCGGCCGGGTGGGCACCGTCATCGGCGACGTCCAGGGCCACGACACGCACGCCGCCGCGGTCATGGGCCAGCTGCGCATCGTGCTGCGCGCGTACGCCGCCGAGGGGCACAGCCCCGCCACCGTCATGGCGCGCGCCTCCGTCTTCCTCCACGAACTCGACACCGACCGCTTCGCGACCTGCACCTACGCCGAGGCCGATCTGACCACCGGTGTCGTCCAGGTCGTCCGGGCCGGACATGTCGACCCACTGGTGCGGGAACCCGACGGCAGCTGCCACAAGGTGTCCGTCGAGGGCGGGCTGCCGCTCGGCCTCTCCGCCGAGTTCGGCCGGCTGGAGTATCCCGTCAGCACCCTCGAACTGGACCCCGGCCAGGCCATGGTGCTGTTCACCGACGGTCTGGTCGAGATGCCGGGCGCGGACCTCGACGAGGGCGTGCAACTGCTCACCGCGATGGTCACGAACGGCCCCCAGGACCTCCAGGCGCTCGCCGACCGGCTCTGCGCGGCGGTCGACGAGCGCGGCGGCGAGGACGATGTGGCCGTGCTGCTGCTGCGCCGCAAGGCCGCCCACGCCCCGCAGCCCGGCGGCCGGCTCCAGCAGCACGTGGCGCAGAACGACCCCGAGGCGCTGAGCGCCGCCCGCCACATGATCCGCGCCGCCGTCCGGGCCTGGGGCGCCAAGGACCGTGCCGACGAGGTGGAACTGGCCGCGGACGAGCTGACGACCAACGCCCTCATGCACACCGACGGCGGCGCGATCGTCACCATCCGCGTGCTCGCCGGGGCCGAGCGGCGGCTGCGCGTCGACGTGGAGGACCGCTCCAGCGCGCTGCCCCGCCGCCGCGACGCGGGGGAGTCGGGCGTCTCGGGGCGCGGGCTGATGCTCGTCGACCGGCTCGCCGACGCCTGGGGCGTCGAATCGCGCGGCACCGGCAAGTGCGTGTGGTGCGAGTTCGTCATGCCGCCGCGCGACTGAAGGGGCTGCCGCTGTGCGGTTCTTCCGCCCCTCGGCCGGCGTCTGAGCGCTACTGATCAGTAACAGAACGTAACATGTCTGTCCTTGACCGTAACCGACCGCTGGGGATTGACTGCGAGGAGTGGCCGCATCGGTCGGTCATCCGCCCTCGACGAGCGGTCGCCCCCGACGACATGAGGAAACTTGGGCACCGAGCTACTGGCACCCCTGGACCTGGCCTTCTGGCACCTTGAGTCCGACGCGCACCCCATGCACCTCGGCGCACTCGCCATCTTTGCCCCGGGCCCCGGCTCCCGGCCCGGCCCCGACGCCCTGCTGGACCTGCTCGGCACCCGCGCCGCCGCGATCCCCCGGCTGCGGATGCGGGTGCGCGACGTCCTGCTGCCCGTCGGCGGCGCCGCCTGGTCGGTCGACAAGGACTTCGACGTCCACCGCCACGTCAAGCGGGTACGGGTCGACACCGCGCCCGGCGGCGGCGAGGACGCCTTCATGGCGGGCGCCACCCGCCTCGCCGGCGCACTGATGGAACAGCCGCTGCGCCGGGGCAGGCCGCCCTGGCAGATGTACCTCCTCGACGGGGGTCCCGACGGTCCCTTCGCCGTGCTCGTCAAACTCCACCACGCCCTCGCCGACGGCATGCGCGCCGTCGCCATCGGGGCCGGGATCTTCGACGAGATCGCCTCGCTCACCCGTCGCGCCGGGAACGGTGTCCCGGCGGGCCGGGTCCGCTCCGTGCCGCCGCGCTCCTGGATGCCCGGCCCGCGTCAGGTCGCCGGACTCGCCCTCGGACGCATCGAGGATCTCGGCCGGGCCTTCGGGGTGGGGGCCTCCCTGGTGCGGGCCAGCCGCCTCGATCTGCGCGGCGTGCCCGCCCTGAGCGCCGGCTCCAGCGGCACCAGGCGGCTGGCCACCGCCGATCTGGACCTGGACGCGGTGCGCCGCATCCGTCGCGGGACCGGCGGCACCGGCAACGACGTCCTGCTCGGCGTCGTCGCGGGGGCCCTGCGCCGCTGGATGCTGGAGCGCGGTGAGCCGCTGCCCGGCACCGAACCCCGCGCCCTCGTCCCCGTGTCGCGCCGCCGCCCCGGCGGACCGGCCGCCGGGAACGGCAACCGGCTCTCCGCGTATCTGCTGGGCCTGCCCGTCGCCGAACCCGACGCCCGGGAGCGGCTGCGCCTGGTGCGCGAGGCGATGGACCGCAACAAGGCGGCCGGGCCGCTGCGCGGGGCCGGAGCCGTCGCCGTCCTGGCCGACCAGCTGCCCTCGCTGGCCCACCGGCTGGGCGCGCCGCTGGCGGGCAGCGCCGCCCGGATGCTCTTCGACGTGCTCGTGACCAGTGTCCCGCTGCCCCGCTCCGCGCTCTCCCTCGCGGGCTGCCCGCTGCGCGCCCTCTATCCGATGGCGCCGCTGGCCCGGGGCCAGTCCCTGGCCGTCGCGCTCACCACGTACGGCTCGACGGTCCAGATCGGGCTGGTCGCCGACGGGAAGGCGGTGCCCGATCTGGACCGGCTGGGCCGCTGCGCCGAGGAGGAGGTGTCCGCGCTCCTGGACCTGCTGCCCCCGGCCTCCCGTATCCCCGCCGGAGCTCCACCGACTCCTGAATAGATCGGACAGATCCATGCGGTTTCCCGATGGCTGATGGTCACAGGGGTGTTGACGTGCCCAAGTGATCCGATGAATATTCCTGTGTGCGGGAAGCGATCATCGGAGAGGGCGGCCGACACATGCGGCGCAGCAGACTGGGAAACAGCGCGGTCGACATCACCGAACTGTCCTTCGGGGCGGCCGCCATCGGCAATCTCTTCACCGCCGTCGAACCGGCGCGGGCCGCCGCGGCCGTGGACGCCGCCTGGGACGAGGGCATCCGCTACTTCGACACCGCCCCGCACTACGGGCTCGGCCTCTCCGAGCGGCGACTCGGCGCCGCCCTGCGCCCCCGGCCCCGCGACGCGTACGTGGTGTCCACCAAGGTCGGCCGGGTCCTCGACGCGGTCCCCGACGCCGGACCCACCGCCCCCGGCACGCTCTCCGAGGGCTTCGACGTCCCCGCCACCCACCGCAGGCGATGGGACTTCAGCGCCGCCGGGGTCCGCCGCTCCCTGGAGGACAGCCTGGAGCGCCTGGGCCTGGACCGGATCGACATCGCCTACCTCCACGACCCGGACGACCATGCCGAGGCCGCCTTCCGCGAGGCCTACCCGGAGCTGGAGAAACTGCGGGCCGAAGGGCTGATCGGGGCCATCGGGGCGGGCATGAACCAGACGGAGATGCTCACCCGCTTCGTCGTCGAGACCGATGTCGACGTGGTCCTCTGCGCCGGCCGCTACACCCTCCTCGACCAGTCGGCCCTGCACGACCTGCTGCCCGCCGCCGAGGCGCGGGGCCGCAGCGTCGTCATGGGCGGCGTCTTCAACTCCGGACTCCTCGCCGACCCGCGCCCCGGCGCCACCTACGACTACGCCGCCGCCCCCCTGGCCCTCCTGGACCGGGCGCTGCGGCTGAAGGCCGTCACCGAACGCCACGGCGTCCCGCTGCGCGCCGCCGCCCTGCGCTATCCGCTCGCCCACCCCGCCGTGGCCGGTGTCCTCGTCGGCACCCGCTCCCCGATCGAGGTGCGCGACGCGGCCGCCCTGCTCCGCACGGAGATTCCCGACGCCCTCTGGGACGACCTGCGTACCGAGGGCCTGCTCACCGAGAACGGACAGTGACATGCGCATAGCCCTGCACACCAAGGTCCGCGCCGACCGCACCGCCGCGTACGACGCTGCCCACCGCGAGGTTCCGGCCGAGCTGACCTCGGCCATCCGGGCCGCGGGCGCCTCCTCCTGGACGATCTGGCGCAGCGGCACCGACCTCTTCCACGTCATCGAGTGCGACGACTACGCCCGGCTCATCGCCGCGCTGGAGAAGCTCCCCGTCAACATCGCCTGGCAGGCCCGGATGGCCGAACTCCTCGACGTCGCCCACGACTACTCCGCCGACGGCGCCGACGCCGCGCTGCCCGTCGTCTGGGAGCTGTGAGATGACCGCCCCGCCCCGGGCCGTCGACGCCCACCACCACGTCTGGGACCTCGCGGTCCGGGACCAGGACTGGATCACCGGGGAGGCCCTGGCCCCGCTGCGCCGCGACTTCACCCTCGCCGACCTGGAGCCCGAGGCCCGCGCCAACGGGGTGGACGCCACCGTCCTCGTCCAGACCGTCACCGTCGCCGAGGAGACCCCCGAACTCCTGGCCCTCGCCGCCGGCAGCGACCTCGTCGCCGGAGTCGTCGGCTGGAGCGACCTCACCGCACCCGGCCTCGCCGACACCCTGGCCGCCCTGCGCGAACTCCCCGGCGGCGACCGGCTCGTCGGACTGCGCCACCAGGTCCAGGGCGAGAGCGACCCGCAATGGCTGCTCCGCGACGACGTGCTGCGGGGACTGGCCGCGGTCGCCGACGCCGGACTCGTCTACGACCTCGTCGTCCTGCCCCATCAGCTCCCCGCCGCCGCCCGCGCCGCGGCCCGGCTGCCCGGCCTCACCTTCGTCCTCGACCACGCGGGCAAACCGCCCGTCGCGTCCGGTACCACCCGCCCCTGGGCCGACGATCTGCGCGGGCTCGCCGCCCTCCCCAACACCGTGTGCAAACTCTCCGGCCTGGTCACCGAGGCGGACGTGCACCGCTGGACCGCCGACACGCTCCGCCCGTACGCCGACACCGTCCTCGACGCCTTCGGACCCGGCCGGCTGATGTTCGGCTCCGACTGGCCGGTCTGCCGGCTCGCCGCGACGTACACCCAGGTCGTCGACACCGCACGCACCCTCACCGACGGGCTCAGCGACACGGAGCGGGAGGCCGTGTTCGCCACCACCGCCGAACGCGTCTACGTCCTCCGGTAGGCAGGGCGCCACCGGCTGCGGCACGCTGGGAACCATGCCCGAACTCCCGGAGGTCGAAGCGCTGCGGGTCTTCCTCGACGACCATCTGGTCGGCCGGGACATCGCCCGCGTCCTGCCCCTCGCCATCAGCGTCCTCAAGACCTACGACCCGCCGCTCACCGCCCTGCACGGTGCCGAGGTCACCGGCGTCCGCCGGCACGGCAAGTTCCTCGACATCGAGGCGGCGGGGCTCCATCTGGTCACCCATCTCGCCCGCGCGGGCTGGCTGCGCTGGAAGGACTCCTTCCCCGACGCCCCGCCGCGCCCCGGCAAGGGGCCGCTCGCCCTGCGCACCGTCCTCGCCGGCGGCGACGGCTTCGACCTCACCGAGGCCGGCACCCAGAAGCGCCTCGCCGTGTACCTCGTCCACGACCCGGCCGAGGTCCCCGGCATCGCCCGCCTCGGACCCGACCCGCTCGACCCGTCCTTCACCCGCGACGCGTTCGCCGCGCTCCTCGCGGGGGAGCGGCGGCAGATCAAGGGCGCCCTGCGCGACCAGTCCCTCATCGCGGGCATCGGCAACGCCTACAGCGACGAGATCCTGCATGCCGCGAAGATGTCCCCCTTCAAGCTCACCGCCCACCTCACCGACGACGAGATCACCCGCCTCCACACCGCCCTGCGCACCACGCTCGCGGACGCCGTCGCCCGCTCCGGCGGGGTCGAGGCCGGGCGCCTCAAGGCCGAGAAGAAGAGCGCGCTGCGCGTACACGGACGGACCGGCGAGGCCTGCCCCGTCTGCGGCGACACCATCCGCGAGGTCTCCTTCAGCGACTCCTCGCTCCAGTACTGCCCCACCTGCCAGACCGGGGGCAAGCCGCTCGCCGACCGCAGGATGTCCAAGCTGCTCAAATAGCCGCACCGCACACCCCGCGGACAGGCCCTAGGATCCCGCCATGCTGCGCGTACTCGCCGTCGACGACGAAGAACCCGCGCTGGAGGAACTGCTCTACCTCCTGCGCGCCGACCCCCGCATCCGCAGCGCCGAGGGCGCCACCGGCGCCACCGAGGCGCTGCGCCGGATCGGCGGCGCCGTCGACGCCGGACCCGACGACCCCTCCGCCATCGACGTCGTCTTCCTCGACATCCACATGGCCGGCCTCACCGGACTCGACGTCGCCCAGCTGCTGGCCGGATTCGCCGCGCCCCCGCTGATCGTCTTCGTCACCGCGCACGAGGGCTTCGCCGTGCACGCCTTCGACCTCAAGGCCGTCGACTACGTGCTCAAACCCGTACGCCGCGAACGGCTCGCCGAGGCCGTGCGCCGCGTCGCCGAACAGGTCGGCGACCGCTCGGCCCCGGTCCACGACACCGCCCAGGACCAGATCCCCGTCGAACTCGGCGGAGTCATCCGCTTCGTCCCGATCGACGACATCGCCTACGCCGAGGCCCAGGGCGACTACGCCCGGCTGTACACCGCCACCGGAAGCCACCTCGTCCGGGTGCCGCTGACCACCCTGGAGGAGCGCTGGCGCACCCGGGGCTTCGTCCGCATCCACCGCCGGCACCTCGTCGCGCTCGGCCGCATCGACGAACTGCGGCTGGACGCGGGCAGCATGAGCGTGCGCATCGGCACCGCGGAGCTGGCCGTCAGCCGCCGGCACACCCGCGCCCTGCGGGATCTGCTGATGCGGCAGACCGGCCGCTGACCAGCGCCTACCCCGTACCCGGCCCCCTTCCCAGCGGGGCCGGGTGCCGCCTACACTCCGGCCCCATGTCCGCAGAGCCAGCGCCCCGGCGTGAAGTGGTGACGGGGGAGCCCCGCCGGGTGCGTCCGCTGCCGCGCTACCGCACCCAGTCGGAGATAGACGAGCAGACCGCGCTCGGCGGTGCCTACGTCCGGTCCCTGATGCGCAGCCAGCTGCGCGCCGGACTCACCGCCTTCACCGTCCTCGCCGTCGTCGTCGGCACCCTGCCCGTCGTCTTCGCCGCCCTGCACAGCTCCGCGGTCGTCTGGGCCGTCCTCGGCTTCGCCGCCTACCCGCCGCTCACCCTGACCGCCTGGTGGTACGTGCGCCGGGCCGAGCGCAACGAGCGCGACTTCGCCCGGCTCGTGGAAGGCCGCCCCGCCCAGTGAGCCGTACGTACGCGGTGGCGGCGGTCGCCGCCGTCGTCCTCGCCACCGTCCTCGTCGGCGGGTTCGGACTGCGGATCTCGCGGACCACCTCCGACTTCTACGTGGCCTCCCGCACCGTGCGCCCCCGGCTCAACGCGGCGGCGATCAGCGGCGAGTACCTCTCCGCCGCCTCCTTCCTCGGCATCGCCGGACTGGTGCTGGTGCACGGCCCCGACATGCTCTGGTACCCGGTCGGCTACACCGCCGGCTATCTCGTGCTGCTGGTCTTCGTCGCCGCGCCGCTGCGCCGCTCGGGGGCGTACACCCTGCCCGACTTCGCCGAGGGCCGGCTGGAGTCGCGGCAGGTGCGCCGGCTCGTCAGCGTCCTCGTCGTCGGGGCCGGCTGGCTCTACCTCGTGCCCCAGCTCCAGGGCGCCGGACTCACCCTGAAGATCCTCACCGGCGCCCCCGGCTGGCTCGGCGACGTGCTCGTCGCCTCGGTCGTCGTCCTCGCCGTCGCCGCGGGCGGCATGCGCTCCATCACCTTCGTCCAGGTCTTCCAGTACTGGCTGAAACTGACCGCGCTCCTGGTCCCCGCCCTCTTCCTGGTGCTGGCCTGGCAGGGCGACGGCCGCCCCCGCGTCACCTTCGACGAACAGCTCTCCGTCTTCCGCGCCGACCATCCGCTGTACGCCACCTACGGACTCATCGTCGCCACTTTCCTCGGCACCATGGGCCTGCCGCACGTCGTCGTCCGCTTCTACACCAGCCCCAACGGCCGCGACGCACGCCGCACCACCGTCGCCGTCCTCGCCCTGATCGGCGTCTTCTACCTGCTGCCCCCGGTCTACGGCGCCCTCGGCCGGCTCTACGCCCCCGAACTCATCCACGGCGGCGACGCCGACGCGGCCGTGCTGCTGCTGCCCGGCCGGGTCATCGGCGGGCTCGGCGGCGATCTGCTCGGGGCGCTCATCGCCGGCGGTGCCTTCGCCGCGTTCCTCTCGACGGCCTCCGGACTCACCATGGCCGTCGCCGGAGTCATCACCCAGGACGTCCTGCCCTCGCGCGGCGTACGCCACTTCCGGCTGGCCACCGTCCTCGCCATCTCCGTGCCGCTGGGCGGATCGCTGCTGGTCAGCAGGGTCCCGGTGGCCGATTCGGTGGGGATGGCCTTCGCCGTGTCCGCGTCCTCCTTCTGTCCGCTCCTCGTCCTCGGCATCTGGTGGCGCCGGCTCACCCCGCCCGGCGCCGCCGCGGGCCTCGTCCTCGGCGGCGGCTCCGCGCTCCTCTCCGTCGCCATCACCGTCAGCGGCGCGGTCCGCCCACCCGGCTGGGCACACGCCCTGCTCGCCTGGCCCGCCGTCTGGTCCGTCCCGGTCGGCTTCCTCGCCATGATCCTGGTCTCGCTCGCCACCCCCGGCCGGATACCCGCCGGGACCAACGCCGCGATGACCCGCTTCCACCTGCCGGAGGCCCTGACCGCCGGGAGACACCGATGACCGCGACCGCCTGGTCCGCCGTGGTGCTGCTCGCGCTGCTGCTGTTCGCCGGGGGACTGCTCACCGGCCGGCGCACCGCGCGCCCCGTCCGCACCAGCGACGTCGGTACCCCCGTCGAGCACGCCACCTTCGAGACCCTCCACACCGCCTCGCTCGCCGCGCCCCCGCTGCGCGCCGGACTCACCGAGGAGAGCGCCCGCAGGTCGGCCCGCCGGCTCCGCTCGCTGCTGGGCACGGACGCGCTGTGCCTCACCGACCGCGAGGGCGTCCTCGTCTGGGACGGCGAGGGCGGCCACCACGCCCGGCAGGTCATGGACGAGGTGGGCGAGCTCCTGGCCACCGGCCGCGACACCGCCTTCCACAGCGACTGCGAGGACCTGGACTGCCCGCTGCGCTGGGCCGTCGCCGTTCCGCTCACCGTCGACCACCGGGTGCTCGGCGCCCTGATCGCCTACGCCCCCCGCGAGTCCGCGGTGCTGGCCCGAGCGGCCGGCGAGGTCGCCCGCTGGGTCTGCGTCCAACTGGAACTGGCCGAACTCGACCGCTCGCGCACCCAGCTCATCGAGGCCGAGATCCGGGCCCTGCGCGCCCAGATCTCCCCGCACTTCATCTTCAACTCCCTGGCCGCGATCGCCTCGTTCGTCCGCACCGACCCCGAGAAGGCCCGGGAACTGCTCCTGGAGTTCGCCGACTTCACCCGCTACTCGTTCCGCAGCCACGGCGACTTCACCACCCTCGCCGACGAACTGCACTCCATCGACCAGTACCTGGCCCTGGTCCGCGCCCGCTTCGGCGAACGGCTCTCCGTCACCCTCCAGGTCGCCCCCGAGGTGCTGCCCGTCGCCCTGCCCTTCCTCTGTCTCCAGCCCCTCGTGGAGAACGCCGTCAAACACGGCCTGGAGGGCGCGGTCACCTCCAGCCGCATCACCATCAGCGCCCTGGACGCCGGCTCCGAGGCCGAGGTCGTCATCGAGGACGACGGCACGGGCATGGATCCCGAACGGCTCCGCCACATCCTGCGCGGCGAGGGCGGCACCTCCACCGGCATCGGCCTGCTCAACGTCGACGAACGGCTGCGCCAGGTGTACGGGGACGACTACGGACTCGTGATCGAGACCGGCATCGGGGCCGGGATGCGCATCACCGTACGGCTGCCGAAGTACCGCGCCGGCGTGCACGGCTCCTGAGGCCGGCCGCCGGTGCGCTCAGTAGAGGTGGATCGCCAGATGTCCCAGCGGCAGCCCCAGCTGCCAGGCCGGCGTCCACACCTGCGCGGCGTCCTCCGTGTCCGGCTCGTCGGCGCCGGTCTCCTCCCAGGGCAGCGGGCCGATCGTCTCCAGGTCCGCGGCCAGCAGCTCCGTCTCCTCCAGCCACCGCCACGCCCCGCGTGCCAGCGCCAGATCCGGGTCGGGGCCCGGTGCGGCCGCCTCCGAGGCGTCGAGCCGCTCGCAGATCCAGCGCCGCCACGGCGTCCCGTACGCCGTCAGCAGCCGCAGTTCGTCGACCCGCGCGGCGGGCAGCGCCTCGGCCACCGCGCCGTCCGAGAGGAAGATGGTCAGCGCGAGCGCGTCCCGTCCCGCCCGGTACTCCAGGGTCGCCGGTTCCATCAGGTCCCCGGTCCGCAGCAGTTCGTCGGCGAGGTACTCCGCGTACATCCAGGCCATCGGGACCAGCAGCTCGCCCCCGTCGGCCGTGTCATGACGTTCCGGACGCATTCCGTGCCGTTCCTTTCCCCTCCCGGTACCGGACCGGGCGCCGTCGGCGGCCGGCTCCGGGCCGGCCCCCACGCAGCATTGAACCGGGGCGGCGCGCCCCGCGTGGCCAGAAGGGCAGGATCCGTCGGACCCGATCCGTCACAGACACGAGGTTGCGATGACCGCCGACCCGGGGGAGGGAGCACATGTGCGTGAGCTGCTCGGCGCCTATGTCCTGGACGCGCTGCCGGCCGAGGAGGCGGACGAGGTGGCCCGTCACCTGCGGCGCTGCGACCGCTGCACCGCCGACTACGCCGCCGTGCTGGAGGCCGCCGCGCTGCTGCCGCTGCTGAGCGCGGAGGACCTGCTGGAGTAACCGGGCAGATTGCGGGAGAGCACGCGCAGCGCGTAGTAGGAGCGCGATTTGACCGTCCCCGGGGGTATGCCGAGGACCTCGGCGGTCTCGCCGACGCTGAGCCCGCGGAAGTAGATCTGGACGAGCACCGCCCGGTGTTCGGGGCTCAGCGTGCGGACCGCCTCGCGCACATCGAGCGCGGCGACGGTGGAATCGGCCGTGTCCCGGACGGCGGGGGCGCTCTCCAGCACGGCGTCGCCGACCTCCGCGGGCCGGGCCAGCCGCGATCTGCGGGCGTCGATGGCCAGGCGCCGCCCCACCGTGAACAACCAGGGACGCATCGACTCGTACGGCCCGTCGAAGGCCTCCGGGTGCTGCCAGGCGCGCACCAGCGTCTCCTGGAGCAGGTCCTCGGCCCGCTGCCGGTCGCCGAAGGTCAGCCCCAGCAGGAAGTGGAACAGGGCGGGCCCGTGCTCACGCTGCAGATCCGCGAGTGCCCGCTCATCGGTCGTCGTCGTGGTCATGTGATCGCCCTCTCCGCCCAGGCCCTGCGGCCCCGCTGCCGACGGCGGTATACGAACGCATTCGCGCCACGGGCAACAGGACAAAAGCGGTCCCGTGCGACGAGCGGTCGCACCGAGCGGCGAATGGTGCGGTGAACGGTCGGACGGCGGCCCGGAGGGGGACGGAAGGGGTACGGGAGGCGAACGCGAGAGCGCTACGGGACCACGGTGACGGGCCAGCGCCCGGCCTTCACCAGGCGCACGGCCACCGATCCGACGAAGCGGTGCCCGGCCGATTCCGAGGCGCCCACCACGACGGCGTCCGCCTTCAGTTCGTCCGAGGCCGTCACGAGCCCGTTGTACGGATCGCCCCGGAAGGTGTGGAACTCCCAGCGCACGTCCCAGATGTCCTTCATCTTGTCCGTCGCCGTCCGGATCTCGTTGATCAGCCCCTCGGCGACCTCCGCGGTCGCGTCACCGACCGGCGCGCCCAGCGCGGCACCCGCCGCGAGGACCGGCTGGACGTAGACGAGGGCGAGCATGGCCCGCTGGCGCCGGGCCAGGCCTGCCGCGTACGCCGCCGCCCGCATCGAGGACTCGGAACCGTCGATGCCCGCAACGATCACTTTCGGTCCGTCTGTGCCACGTTCGAACTGGTGAGGCTGATGTTCTGTCACGGCAGGAGGCTATCGGTCGCCGTGGCCCGTCCCGGTCCGGCCTCCCGTCCGCCCCGGCGCGCTGCTGCCGATGGCGCCCGTACGCTCCCCCCATCGGGTGCAGAACCGGACGGATCCGGTGTCGTTGTGCGGGCCGGCCGCGCGCACGTGCGAGCAGTGGGGCATGAGAGACGTTTCCACGCCGCGCAGCCGTCGCACGCTGCTGGGGCTGGCGGCCGTGCTCGGCGCCGCCACCGCCGTACGCCTGGTGCCGGCGGACTCCACCCGGGCGCCGCTCCACCGCCCGGCACCGCCCGTCGCGGCCGCCGGTCCGCAGCCGGCGGCGGCCGCCGGGCCGCTCGCGTACCGGCTCAGGCCCATGACGGCGGACAATCCGCCGCCGTACCGTCCGGCGGCGCCCCCGGTGCGCACCCGGCCGTTCGAGGAACTGCCCGACATCGGCCGGGCCATGGTCCTCAGCTTCGACGACGGCCCCGACCCCCTCTACACCCCGCACATCCTGGACACCCTGCGCACCCACGACGTCCGGGCGATGTTCTTCCTCTGCGGAGAGATGGCCCACGACAACCGGGACCTGGTGCGCAGGATCGCCGACGAGGGCCACACCCTCGGCAACCACTCCTGGACCCATCCGCTGGTCACCGGCCTGTCCCGGGCCGGGGTCACCTACGAACTGGGACGCACCAGCGACGTCATCGAGGAGATCACCGGCGCCCCGCCGCTCTGGTACCGGGCGCCCTACGGGGCCTGGAACCGCAACTCCTTCGAGATCGGCGCGTCCCTGGGCATGGAACCGATGGCCTGGACCGTCGACACCCTGGACTGGACCGTGCCGGGCACCGACACGATCGTCCGCCGGGTCCGCGACGGCGCGGCCCCCGGGGTCGTGGTGCTGTCGCACGACGCCGGGGGCAACCGTTCGCAGAGCGTCGCCGCCCTGCGCCGCTATCTGCCGGCACTGCTGGACGACGGCTACCGGCTCACCGTGCCGCGCAGGCGCTGACGTCAGCGGGTCGCGACCAGGCGGGCGAAGGCCACGACATTGCCGTCGTAGCCGTTGGCCTTCGTGTAACCGCCGCCGCAGGTGATGACCCGCAGTTCGGGGCGGCCGGTGTCGCCGTACACCCGGGCACCGGGGAAGTCGTTCTTGGAGAACACCTCCACGCCGTACACCTCGAACACCGCGACCCGGTCGTCGCTGCGCGTGATCTCGATCCGATTGCCCTTGCGCAGGGAACCGAGCCCGTAGAAGACGGCGGGACCCGCCTGGTTGTCGACATGGCCGACGACGACCGAGGTGCCGATCTGTCCGGGTGCGATGCCGTTCTGATACCAGCCGGCGAGATTGGGGTCCTGCGGGGGCGGTGTCTCGATCCAGCCGTCCGGGTCGAGGTTCACGTCGATCACCGGCGCGTCGACCCGGATCGCCGGGATGGCCACCCGGTCGACGGGGGCGTACGCCAGCGGCTTCACGGCGGGACCGTCCGCCACGGGCGCGCCCGGCGCGTCCTTCTGGAGCCCCACCGAGGCGGCCGCCACCGGCTGCGGCGGACCAGGCGAGAGGTCCGCGCCGTTGCGCATCAGCGCGAGACCGGTGAGCATCGCCAGCGCCAGCGCGCCCCACGGCGAGTGTCTGATGCGTTCGGGGCGCCAGTTGTCCCGGCCCATGGTTCTCCCTTCGTCGCGACGAGGGGAACGCTAGGCCGGGGCCGCCCCGGCGGCATGACGGGAAGGGCGAACGGGTGGCGGCGAACCGGGGCACTTCTCTTCGGAGTAGTGCCCGGACAAATCTTCTGACGGTCTGTGACCTGCGCGTCCGTCAGCACCGGTGCGGTCCGCCCGGCGTGTCGGATCACCGTAGTGGAGCAGTCCCGAAATGCGGTGGATCAAGGTTCTGGTGAGGGTTCGTCATGGGAGGCGTTCTCGTCGATCCATCCCGGCGCACAGAGCCCCGGGGCGCTTCCCGCTGGAGGTTCGTACGATGCGTGCTACACGCGCTCTCGTGGTCGCCGCGACCGCGGTCGCCGCCCTCGGGCTCGGCGCCCCGATGGCCGCGGCCGGTGGAGACGTCGGCGGCGGCCAGAACAACGGAAACAACCAGAACGACTGGAACGACCCGGGCAACTGGGACAACGGCGGCAACGGCAACAACAACGGCAACAACAACGGTGACGGGAACGGGCGCGGCCGCAACAACGGTCCGAACAACGTGACCGTGGACCCCGAGCGCGTCCACCAGGGCGCGGCCATGCAGGTCAGCGCCGAGGGCTGCGGCCGGGGCGGCAGCGTCTCGTCGAACGCCTTCCGCACGACCCGCCTCTCCGCGGGCCGGGTCGGCCACGCCCGGGTGCGCATCCTCAACGACGCCACGCCCGGTTCGTACAACCTGACGGTGCGCTGCGACGGCACCGACCGCACGGCGAGCCACCGCTTCACGGTGCTCGACAGCCGCGGTGCGCAGGGCGGCCTGGGCGGTTCGATGGCCGCGACCCCGGCCGAGATGGGCATCGGCGCCGGCCTGGTCGCCTCGGCGGCCCTCGGCGGAGGCATGTACCTCATGCGCCGCCGGAGGGCGGGCCATGGGGCGATCTGACCGCGGGGACGTCCCCGCCGGACCGATAACCGACGTCGCCCCGGGTCCTCCACGAGGACCCGGGGCGACGTGCGTTCCGCTGTCGGCGCCGGTCAGTGCGAGCGGCTCTCCCTGCGCCGCCGCACCATGAAGACGGTGCCGGTGGCGGCGGCGACCGCCAGCGCGGTGCCGGCCACGATCTCACCGGTGTCCACACTGTCGATGCTTCCGCCGAGACCGCCCTGCACCCCGGCCGGGGAGACCGTCGAACCCGGGGAGACGCCCGGTGCGGGCGAGCGGGTCGAACTGGTGGTGGGCGAGGCCGAGGCGGCGCTGACGGTGAGGTTCACCTTGGCCGTGGAACTCGGCGAGGTGTTGCAGATGAACGTCACCTCGTAGACGGCACCGGGCTTGGCGTCCCAGTCGACCGTCGCCCGAGCGGTCCCGTTCCGGGGAATGGTGACGGTGTCGAACACTCCCGAGGACGCCGTGGCGGTGGTGGAGCAGCCCATGGCGGCCAGGGTGACCTGACCCCCCGGCGAGATCACCGATGGGGTGACGGTGTATCCGCCACCGCTGGGCGGACCGCCCGTGGTCGCGGCGTACGCGGTCACGGCCGGGCCGGACAGGGCGAGTGCCGCGGCACCGAGCAGGGCGACGGGAGCGACACGTATTGCGCGCATGGTGAATCCTCCGGGTCCCCGAGGAGCAGTTGCGGAACGGATTTCCACAAAGCGTCAGAAATGCACCTCGATGCGGCCACGCTAGAAGTGCCGCATTTCGCCCGCGATCGGGGAACGGCCAATGGGGCTTCGCTGTCCCCCGAGCGGCGGACCGCCCGGGGGCGAACGGCCCGCCGGGGAGGACCTAACCCCCGGTCACCTGGGGGAACAGATCCAGGAACGGTGCCTCGGTGGCCGACAGGCCCCGGCCGAAGGGGGAGTCGAAGTCCCAGATGAGGAAGAGCAGGAAGGCGATCAGCACGCTGAAGAGCCCCGCCAGCAGCAGCTCGCGGAAGGTACGCCGGATCTGGAGCGTGAAGATCAGCCCCACCGTCACCAGGGCCCCGGTGACGAGGCCGAACCAGACCACGCCCGGCATCGTCGCTCCGGCGCTCTGGCCGCGCGCGGTGCGGGCGTCGTCCGCGGCGGCGACCTGGTCGACCAGCGGCTGGTAGGCCTGGCCCTCGTAGTCGTTCTTCGGGTGGTAGTCCGTGACGTCGGCCCGTACCCGGTTCAGCAGTTCCGTGCCGCGGTCGTCGAGCCTGCCGTGGTCGGTCATGACACGCCATTCGTCGTGCACGACAAAGCTCACATAGGCGTCGACATCGGCGCGGATCCGGGTGCGCACCTCCACGGGGTAGGCCGAGGAGCGCGCGCTGACCTCGTGCAGCGCCTGGGCCTCCTGGCGCACGTACTCCTGCGCGGCGCCGCGTCCCTCCCAGACGCCCGCGATGGCCAGGCCCAGCACGATCGCGTACACCACGCCGATCATCATCGTCATGTACTCGATGACGTCCGGTGTTTCGGACGGGTCGTCGTCCTCGGGCAGCCGCCGGTTGCTGAGGACGGCGATGGTCAGCACGACCGCGCAGGCCGCGGCCATGGCGAGGGTGAGAACAAGCCATTCCGACATGGATGCCTCCGTGGGTCATCGGGAGCGGGGCCGCAGCACGGCGACGGCGAACACCGCGGGCGCGGTGATCATGAGGGTGAGCGTGACCAGCGAGGTGTGGCGCCGGAGCGTCTTCCGGACGGGGCGGCGGTAGGTGGGCAGGGCGACGGGGGCCGCGGACGTCGGGCGCACGGACGAGGTCGGCGCGGGTGAGGGGGGTGGCGCCGGCTCGGGAGGCGAGGGTGTGGGCGGTGGCGGAGGCGGTGGTGCGGGGGCCGGCCGGGGCTCGGGCGACGGCGGCGGGGGAGGGGGCGGGGGTGGTGGAGGAGGTGGCGGCGCGGGTGGCGGGGCCGGAGTGGGCGTGGGCTCCGGGGTGGGTGAGGGCTCGACCGGTCCGGCCCAGCAGTCGCCGTCGCCGCTGACGGCCACCGAGGAACCCGTGCCGTCCTCCCCGATCGACGCGTAGGCGCAGCTGTCGGCGACCGCGGGTGCGGGCGCGGTCAGCAGCCAGGTCAGGGCGACGGCCGCGGTCAGCCGGCCGATGAGTGATCCGTACACGACGGGGAGCATGTTCCGGGCCGGGGAACGGCACGCCGGAGTGTCGCCCGGTTCGCCCGATGGAGCGGACTTGGAGTACCCGGTGTTTGGGACCCGGGAACTTTCGGCGTGCGGATGGTGCGGGTTCGCGCCCCGGGGACGGGTACCCCTGGACCGGTGAAGCTGGCATCTTTCGTCACAACAGCCCCTTTTTTCACGGGAGTTCACACCGCGCGACACGCTCGCGTACCGACGGCCGGGCTCGCGTGTGTTGACGCCGGGCCGCGGTCGGAGTGCGGCCGGCGCCGGGCGGGCGGCGGGGACCGGCGGGGAATTGCGAAGGCGACGGTGCGAAAGGCCGGTGCGGGCCAAGTCGGCTCTTCGCGGGGCTTGTCGTGCGAAGTGGCCGATTGTTGTGCCTGTGGCCCAATCTGTTCGGTGAGCTGGGGGAGAGGGCGGGAATGCGTTGTCCGGGAGCCCTTCCCGTTCGTCGCGGAACGGTGAATGTCACGCGTAGCGACGGGACGGTTGCACATGCCACTGGTGTGTGACCAATAACGGACCGCTAATTTCCGTTTCCGCTCGCTCTCTTGGCGGTGGATCAGTAGCCTCTGGTCAACACTGACCATGAACATGGCCGGATCGCCGTGGCGACTTGTTGGAGACATCGATGGAGCGTCCCGCCTGGGCACCGCAAGGCATTGACATTTCGGTGCCGAGCGTGTCCCGAATGTATGACTTCTATCTGGGCGGCTCGCACAATTTCGAGGTGGACCGGGAAGCGGCCCGCAAGGCCATGGAGTTCATGCCGGGACTTCCCAAGGTGATGCAGGCGAACCGGGCCTTTATGCGACGCGCCGTGCGCTACGCGCTGGACGAGGGCGTCAGTCAGTTCCTGGACATCGGATCCGGGATACCGACTTTCGGAAACGTCCACGAGGTCGCCCAGGCGATCGACCCGAAGGCGGTCGTCGCCTATGTGGATCACGACCCGGTCGCGGTCGCACACAGTCAGGCGGTCCTGGAGGGCAACGACCGCGCCGTGATCGCCACCGCCGATCTGCGCCGCCCCGAGGAGATCCGCGACCACCCCGAGGTCGCCAAGGTGCTCGACCTCGACCGGCCGGTGGCCCTGCTCCTCGTCGCCGTACTCCACTTCATCGAGGACGCCGACGACCCGCAGACCGCCGTCGCCGCCCTGCGCGACATGCTCGCCCCCGGCAGCCTTCTCGTCGTCACCCACGCCTCGTACGAGGGGATCCCGCTCACCCAGGAGCAGGCGGGCGGCGCGGTCGGCGTCTACAAGGACATCCGCAATCCGCTGATCATGCGCTCCAGCGCCGAGATCGCCCGGTTCTTCGACGGCTACGAGATGGTCGAGCCCGGTCTGGTGGCCATGCCGGACTGGCGTCCCGAGACCCCGGGCGCCCGGGAGAACGAGGACCCGTACGCGTTCTCGGGCTTCGCCGGAGTGGGACGCAAGGCGTGAGCATCCCCGCCCAGCAGTCCGAAGCCCCGGACGCGGAGCCCGACGGGCCCGAGGACCGGCTCCGGAGATTCGCCACGATCTGGAGCCGGGCCATCTTCCCGTCCACGGCCACGTCCATGACCCGGCCGGAGTTCGAGCAGCATCTGCTCCCCCTGGCCCGGACCCTCGACGGCATCCTGCACGCGCACCCCTTCGACGCGGCACCCGCCGCCGCCGTGGGCACCGCGCTCGTCGCCGCGCACTGCACGGACCCCGACGCGCTCAGCTCCACGCTCGGCGTCGTCGACTCCTACCTGGTGCTCTACCTCGGCGGCAACGGACCCCAGGCCCTGTCCACCGAGGACGGCCGGTCGCGGGCCGCGCGCATCCAGCACGCGGTCGCCGGAGGCTTCTCCCAGGCACTGCGCGAACGCACCCTCGCCGAGCAGGAGGCGATCGCCCGCTCCGCGCTCGCCGCGCGCTCCCAGGCCGAACAGGCCCTGCACGCCACGGAGGCCCGCTTCCGCGCGGTCTTCAAGGACGCCGCGATCGGCATCGGCATCGCCGACCTCGACGGCCGTGTGCTGGAGGTCAACGACACCCTGACCCGGATGTTCGGCGGCCTGGAGAACCACGTCCTCAGCCACCGCATCAACGAGTGGGTGCACCCCGAGGACTCGCCGCAGGTCTGGAAGTACTACAACGAGCTGGTACGCGGCGAACGCGAGCACTACCGGGTCGAGAAGCCGTACTACCGCAACGACGGCACCGTGCTGTGGACCAATCTGACGGTGTCGCTGCTGCGCGACGCCGAGGGCCGGCCGGAGTACCAGCTGGCGCTGCTGGAGGACACCACCGAGCGCCGGCTGCTCAACCTCCGGCTGCGCTACGAGGCCACCCACGACGCGCTCACCGGCCTGCCCAACCGCACGCTCTTCTTCGAACGTCTGGAGAAAGCGCTCTCGGCGGGCGACGGCCTGCGCTTCGGCCTCTGCTACCTGGACCTCGACGGCTTCAAGGCCATCAACGACAGCCTCGGCCACGCGTCGGGCGACCGGCTGCTCGTCGAGGTCGCGGACCGGCTGCAGAGCTGTGCCACCGCGCCCGGCGAGATGGTCGCGCGGCTCGGCGGCGACGAGTTCGTCGCCCTCACCACCGGCACCGACACGGCGGACGAGGTCGACGAGCTGGCCTGCCGGATCCTCGGAGTCCTCGGCACGCCGATCCGGCTCGACGGACGCGAACTCAGCGTGCGCGGCTCCATCGGCGTCGTGGAGGGCCCGGCCGGCGAACGCAGCGCCGCCGAGGTGCTGCGCAGCGCGGACATCACCATGTACCGGGCCAAGTCCGCGGGCGGCAACCGCTTCGAGCGCGCCGACGCGGAGGCGGACGCCCGTGCGATCACCCGGCACGGGCTGACCACGGCCCTGCCGGCGGCGCTGGAGCGCGGCGAGTTCTTCATCGAGTACCAGCCGCTCGTCCATCTCGGCGACGGTTCCGTGCACGGCGCGGAGGCGCTGGTGCGCTGGTGCCATCCGCAGCACGGGGTGCTGGGGCCCGACCGCTTCATCGGGCTCGCCGAGCACACCGGGCTCATCGTGCCGCTGGGCCGGTGGGTGCTGGAGGAATCGGTGCGGCAGGCCAACTTCTGGCAGGAGCGGCACAGCGACGGCGGTCCCCTGCGGATCAACGTCAACCTCTCCCCGGCCCAGCTGCACCACCCCAACCTGGTCGCCGAGACGGTGGACGTCCTGGAGCGCTCGGGGCTCGAAGCCGGGGCGCTCTGCCTGGAGGTCACCGAGTCCGCGCTCATCGGGGCCGACGAGGACCTGCTGAAGCCGCTGCGGCAACTGTCCGAGATGGGCGTCGACATCGCTCTCGACGACTTCGGCACCGGCTACTCCAACCTCGCCAACCTGCGACGGCTGCCGGTCAGCGTGCTCAAGCTGGACCGTTCCTTCACCCAGGGCATGCAGCACCACCCGGCCGACCCGGTGGACCTGAAGATCGTCGAGGGCATCGTCTCGCTGGCCCACAGCCTGGACCTGGCCGTGACGGTGGAGGGCGTGGAGACCGGGGCGCAGGCGGAGCAGTTGCGCAAGCTGGGCTGCGACACGGCGCAGGGCTGGTACTACGCCCGCCCCGGCGCCCCGGACCGGATCCACTCGCTGCTGCTGGCCGACGCGGTGTGAGCCGGCCGGGCGGACGCCTCAGACGGTGTCCGCCCGGCTGGTCAGCAGCATCCGCTGCAACTCGCGGGCCGCGCGCGGCGGGGCCACGTCGCTGCGGTGCGCCAGCGCGATCGTGCGCCGCAGACCCGGCCGGGCCAGCGGCGTCGTCCGCAGGTCGCGGCCCGCCCGGCCGGCCACCATGCTCGGGACTACGGCGGCGCCCAGCCCCGCCCGGACGAAGCCGAGGACCGCGTCCATCTCCCCGCCCTCCACGGTGAACGAGGGCTCGAAGCCCTCCGCCCGGCAGGCGGCCACGGTCAGCTCGCGCAGGTCGTACCCGTGACGGAACATCACCAGTGGAACGCCCTCCAGATCGGCGATCCGGACCTCGCCGCGCCGCCCCGGCCGGGGCGCGTCCGCCGCCGAGACCACCACCAGGTCCTCCTGGAGCAGTTCGACGGTGGTCAGCGCGGGGGAGGCGGCCGGCAGCGGGAGCACCACCAGGGCCAGATCGAGGGCGCCCCGGGCCAGCTCCCTGACCAGGTCGTGCGAACCGCCCTCCTCCAGGAGCAGCTGGATGCCCGGATGCCGGTCGTGGAAGGCGCGCAGCACATCCGGGAGGAGCCCGGTGCAGAGGCTGGGGGTCGCGCCCAGCCTGACCCGGCCCCGGCGCAGCTGGGCCAGCTCCTGGACCTCGTGGCGCGCGGTGTCCGCGTCGGCCAGGATGCGCCGGGCGAGCGGAAGCAGTGCCTCGCCGGCGTCCGTCAGCGTGATGTTCCCCCGGGCCCGGCTGAACAGCTCGGCGCCCAGCTCGTTCTCCAGGGCCCTGATCTGCTGGGAGAGGGAGGGCTGCGAGACATGGACCTCCTCCGCGGCCCGGGTGAAGTGCCGGGTCTCGGCGACCGCCACGAAATAGGTGAGCTGCTGGAGCTGCATGCATCCAGCCTACCCCTATCGATAGGGAGCCTCTATGGATATCAGCCATTCCATGTCTTGGACTGATCGGGCCCTTCGCCCCTAGCGTCGTGCTCATGGCATTGGCAACGCGGACGGATCGACGGCCGTCCATGACGCGCACGCTCTGGGACTCGTCCGTCGGCAAGAAGACGATCATGGCCGTGAGCGGTCTGATCATGCTCCTCTACCTGGTCGTCCACATGCTGGGCAATCTGAAGATCTTCTTCGGGGCCGACGAGTTCAACGGCTACGCGCACTGGCTGCGGGTGATGGGCGAGCCCTTCCTGCACCACGAGTGGGCGCTGTGGATCGTCCGCGTCGTCCTCGTCGCCGCCGTCGTGCTGCACGCCGTCTCCGCGTACCAGCTCAGCCGGCGCGACCTGCGGGCCCGGCCCGACCGGTACGTCCACCGCAAGGCCCGCACGAGCTACGCCACCCGCACCATGCGCTGGGGCGGCATCATCATGGCGCTCTTCATCGTCTGGCACATCCTCGACCTGACCACCGGCACCGTGCACTCGGGCGGCTTCCAGTCCGGGCACCCGTACCAGAACGTCATCGACACCTTCTCCACCTGGTACGGCAACGTCATCTACATCGTCGCCGTGGTCGCCGTGGGGCTGCACGTCCGGCACGGGTTCTGGAGCGCCGCGCAGACCCTCGGCGCCGGGAGCGCGAGCCGCGACCGCGTCCTCAAGACCCTGGCCGACGCCCTCGCCCTGGTGCTGACGGTGGGCTTCGTCTCCGTACCCGTCGCGGTCATGACCGGAGTGGTGAGCTGACATGAACGACTACACGCGCTACACGACCGGGGAACCGGTCACCGACACCAAGGCGCCCGAGGGGCCCGTCGCCGAACGCTGGGACACCCGGCGCTTCCAGGCCAAGCTGGTCAACCCGGCCAACCGCCGCAAGCACACCGTCATCGTCGTCGGCACCGGCCTGGCCGGCGGATCGGCCGGGGCCACCCTGGCCGAACAGGGCTACCACGTCGTCCAGTTCTGCTTCCAGGACTCGCCCCGCCGGGCCCACTCGGTCGCCGCCCAGGGCGGCATCAACGCCGCGAAGAACTACCGCAACGACGGCGACTCGGTCCACCGGCTCTTCTACGACACGGTCAAGGGCGGCGACTTCCGCGCCCGCGAGTCCAACGTCCACCGGCTCGCCCAGATCTCCGTCGAGATCATCGACCAGTGCGTCGCCCAGGGCGTCCCCTTCGCCCGCGAGTACGGCGGCCTCCTCGACAACCGCTCCTTCGGCGGCGTCCAGGTCTCGCGCACCTTCTACGCCCGGGGCCAGACGGGGCAGCAGCTCCTGCTCGGCGCCTACCAGGCGCTGTCGCGGCAGATCGCCGCGGGCAACGTCGAACTGCACTCCCGTACCGAGATGCTCGACCTGATCGTGGTGGACGGCCGGGCGCGCGGCATCGTGGCCCGCGACCTGATCACCGGGAGGATCGACACCTACTTCGCGGACGCGGTCGTGCTGGCCAGCGGCGGCTACGGCAACGTCTTCTACCTGTCGACCAACGCGATGAACTCCAACGCCACCGCGATCTGGCGCGCCCACCGCCGGGGTGCCTACTTCGCCAACCCGTGCTTCACCCAGATCCACCCCACGTGCATCCCGCGCACCGGCGACCACCAGTCGAAGCTCACCCTGATGAGCGAGTCGCTGCGCAACGACGGCCGGATCTGGGTGCCGAAGGCCAAGGGCGACGACCGGCCCGCCGCCGAGATCCCCGAGGACGAGCGCGACTACTACCTGGAGCGGATCTACCCCGCCTTCGGCAACCTCGTGCCCCGGGACATCGCCTCCCGCGCCGCCAAGAACGTCTGCGACGAGGGCCGCGGCGTCGGACCCGGCGGCCAGGGCGTCTACCTCGACTTCGCCGAGGCCATCGAACGGATGGGACGCGCGAAGGTCGAGGAGAAGTACGGCAACCTCTTCGACATGTACGCGCGGATCACCGCGGAGAACCCGTACGAGACCCCGATGCGGATCTACCCGGCCGTGCACTACACGATGGGCGGGCTCTGGGTCGACTACGACCTCCAGACCACGATCCCCGGACTGTTCGCGATCGGCGAGGCCAACTTCTCCGACCACGGCGCCAACCGCCTCGGCGCCTCCGCGCTCATGCAGGGGCTCGCGGACGGCTACTTCGTCCTGCCGTCGACCATCAACGACTATCTGGCCCGCAACCCCCACCACGACGAGATCGACGCCTCGCACCCCGCCGTGGAGGAGGCCGTCGCCGAGACCGAGGACCGGCTCAACCTGCTGCTGGCCGTCGACGGCGACCGCACCCCCGACTCCTTCCACCGGGAGATCGGCGAACTCATGTGGGAGTACTGCGGGATGGCCCGCACCGAGGAGGGCCTGCGCAAGGCGCTCGACCGGATCCCGAGGATCCGCGAGGAGTTCTGGCGCCGCATCAAGGTCCCGGGCACCGGCGAGGAGTTCAACCAGTCCCTGGAGAAGGCCAACCGCGTCGTCGACTACCTGGAGCTCGCCGAGCTGATGTGCCTCGACGCGCTGCACCGCGCCGAGTCCTGCGGAGGCCACTTCCGCGAGGAGTCGCAGACCCCGGACGGCGAGGCCGCCCGCCGGGACGAGGAGTTCTCCTACGCCGCGGCCTGGGAGTTCTCCGCCACCGGCGAAGCCCCCGTCCTGCACAAGGAAGACCTCGTCTTCGAGTACGTCCACCCCACCCAGCGGAGCTACGCATGAAGCTCACCCTGCGCGTCTGGCGCCAGAAGAACGCCGACGCCCCCGGCGCCATGTCCACCTACCGGGTGGACGGCATCTCCCGGGACATGTCCTTCCTGGAGATGCTCGACACCCTCAACGAGGAACTCATCCTCGCCGGCGAGGACCCCGTCGCCTTCGACCACGACTGCCGTGAGGGCATCTGCGGCGCGTGCAGCCTCGTCATCAACGGCGACGCCCACGGCCCGGAGCGCACCACCACGTGCCAGCTCCACATGCGGTCCTTCGAGGACGGCGACACCATCGACATCGAACCCTGGCGCGCCTCGGCCTTTCCGGTCGTCAAGGACCTGGTCGTGGACCGCTCGGCCTTCGACCGGATCATCCAGGCCGGCGGCTACATCTCCGCACCGACCGGCACCGCGCCCGACGCGCACGCCACCCCGGTGCCGAAGCCGGACGCCGACTTCGCCTTCGAGCACGCCGAGTGCATCGGCTGCGGCGCCTGCGTCGCGGCCTGCCCCAACGGTTCGGCCATGCTCTTCACCTCGGCGAAGGTCAACCATCTGAACGTGCTGCCGCAGGGCGCCCCCGAGCGCGAGACCCGGGTGCTCGACATGGTGGAGCAGATGGACAGCGAGGGCTTCGGGGGCTGCACCCTCACCGGGGAGTGCGCCACGGCCTGCCCGAAGGGCATCCCGCTGCCGTCGATCTCGGCGATGAACAAGGAGTGGCTGCGCGCCACCCGCAAGGTCCGTCGCTGAACCGGGTCCGGACGCGCCGGTTCCCGGTCCCGGAGGCCGCCCGCCTCCGGGACCGGGAGGTCCCGCGCCGTGCCGGGTGGGTCAGGAGGTGACGGAGAGGTCGTCCGCGTAGACCGTGCCCTGTCCGTACCAGCCGTGCACATAGACCGTCACGCTGCCGGAGGCCCCGGTGGTGAAGGCCACCGACTGCTTGGCGTACCCGCTCGACGAGCCCCAGGTGCCGGCCGTGGCGCCGCCCCGGACGCCGAGGTAGCCGTAGCTGCCCTGGACGTACCCCTGAAGCGTGTACTTCGTGTTGGGCGACAGGGTGAGCGTCTGGGTGCACTCACCGGTCTGCGAGCCGGTGGCCGCGACGGCCAGGGCGTGCGAACCGCCGTGCACCGGCGTGGAGACGACCGCGCCGCCGGACTCACAGGTCCAGGGGCCGAGCGCGCCGCTCTCGAAGTCACCGTTCACCAGCGCCCCGGTGCCCCCGCCCGGACCGGACACGGTCAGCGTGTACGGCGCCGAGTGGCTGAGCGTGCCCGCGGTGCCGGTCACATTGACGGTGTACGTGCCCGGCGCCACCGAGGAGGTGGTGGCGAGCGTCAGGGTGGACGTGCCGCCCGCGGTGACCGAGGCGGGGCTGAGCGTCGCGGTCACCCCGGCCGGGGCGCCGGTCGCCTTCAGCGCGACGGTCTGCGCGCTGCCCGAGGTGACGGCCGTCTTCACGGTCGCCGTGGCCGAACCGCCCGGTGCCACCGTCGCCGACCCGGGGCTGACCGCCACCGAGTAGTCGTCGGTCACCGGACCGGACCCGCCGCTGGTGAACGGGGCGAAGGTGTGGCTGAAGTACCAGGTGTCCTGCGCGATCCCGGAGCAGGTGTCGCTGCCGCCGGTGCCGGGGCAGCCCCCGTTGTCGCGCTGGAGTGCCCAGAACGACAGGGTGCTGACGCCCTTGGAGACCGCCCAGTTGTAGACCTGGACGGCGTCGGCCGTGGTGAACGTCTCGGCCGGGCCGTAGTCGTCGATGCCGGGCATCTCGATGATGCCGGTCATGCCCCACAGCTGGGCGTCGGTCTTCGACGGGTACAGGCTCGCCAGCTGGCCCTTGAGCCCGGTGATGGCGGTCTGGGTGTCGTTCGCCATGTTGTGCGAGGCACCGTCGTAGTAGTCGAACGTCATCAGGTTGACGACGTCGACCTTGGCACCGTTGGACACCGCGTTCTGCAGCACGGCGAGTCCGCTCTCGGCGAGCCCGTGCGTGGTGGTCGGCAGGGTGTAGGAGAACTGCACCGAGCGGCCGTTGGCGGCCGCCCAGTCCTGGACCTTCTTGATCGCCTTGTTGCGGCGGTCGATCCCGGCGCTGTTCTCCAGCGAGTTGTCCTCGATGTCCATGTCGAGGCGGGACACGTCGTAGGTCGTGATGACCTTCTCGTACGCGGCGGCGATGGCGTCGACGTCCGTACAGCTGTCGGCGATCTCGGTGCCGGTGTTGTCGGCGGTGTAGCCGCCGAACGAGGGGATGACGTCACCGCCGCGCGAGCGCATGGTGGTGAAGTCGGCGCCGAACTCGGACTGCGCGATCGGGGAGCCCGAATCGCCGTTCCAGTAGACGGTGCACGAGCCCTTGGTGGCGGCCTGGATGAAGGCCATGGTCAGGTACTTCGTCCCGGACGCCTGGGCGAGCGCGGCCGGGCTGTCGCCGTTCCACGCCTCGAAGTACGGGGCGAAGACGTGCGCGGGAAGGGGGGTGGCGGCGGTGGCGGCGGCCTGCGCGCCGGAGCCCGATCCGAGGACCAGACCTGCGGTGGCGACGACGGTGGCCATGGCGCTCAGGACGGCGCCGACTGTTCGTGGACGTCTCATGGGGCAGCTCCCAGCGGGGTGAGACAACGGGCGGATCGCACGGCTCTGCCGCGCCCGTGGGGGACGCGGTCCGTTCCTGTGATTCCCGGCCGGGGTCACATGCCGCACGGCCATGTGCGCCGTGAGGCATGCCCATGATTGGTCTGGACCAGGTAACTGTCAACAAACTTTACTGTTTCATGCCCTGCGCCGACCCTAAGGGCAACTCATACGGCAATTAGGGGAGTTGATGAGGGTTGGACCCCTCGTCCGCAGTGCGTCACAGCCGCAGCGCGGCCCGTAGATACCCGGCCGTGCGGCTCTCCGCCGCCCCCGCGACCTCGGACGGCGGGCCCTGGGCGACGATCCGCCCGCCCCGGTCACCGCCCCCGGGGCCGAGGTCGATCACCCAGTCGGCACCGGCCACCACGGCCATGTCGTGCTCCACCACCACGACCGTGCCGCCCGCCTCGACCAGCCCGTGCAACTGCCGCATCAGCACCTCGACATCGGCCGGATGCAGCCCCGTCGTCGGCTCGTCCAGCAGATAGAGGGTGCGGCCCCGGCGGGCCCGCTGGAGCTCCGCGGCCAGCTTGATCCGCTGCGCCTCGCCGCCCGACAGCTCGGTGGCCGGCTGGCCGAGCCGCAGGTATCCGAGCCCCACGTCGAGCAGCGTCCGCAGACTGCGCTCGGCCGTGGGCGTGCCCGAGAAGAAGCCGGCCGCCGACTCCACCGTCAGATCCAGCACCTGGGCGATGGTCAGCCCCCGCAGCGTGACGTCGAGCGTCTCCGGGTTGTACCGCGCACCGTGGCAGTCCGGGCAGGGCGCGTACGTACTGGGCAGGAAGAGCAGCTCCACCGAGACGAACCCCTCGCCCTGGCAGGTCTCGCACCGCCCGCCCGCCACGTTGAACGAGAACCGGCCGGCCCGGTACCCCCGCTCCCGGGCCAGGTCCGTCGCGGCGAAAAGCTTCCGCACCACGTCGAACAGACCGGTGTACGTCGCCAGATTGGAGCGGGGCGTCCGGCCGATCGGACGCTGGTCCACCTGGACCAGCCGGTCCACCGCCTCCAGCCCCTCGGCGGACGCGCACCCCGGCGCCGGACGCTCCTCGGTCGCCTCGTCGTCACCGGCCGCCCGCCGGTCCGCGAGCGCCCCGGCCAGCACCTGGCCCACCAGCGTCGACTTCCCGGAACCGGAGACCCCGGTCACGGCCGTGAACACCCCGAGCGGGAACGCCGCGTCGACGCCGCGCACATTGTGCCGCTCCACCCCGCGCAGCCGCAGCCACCCCGTGGGCGGGCGGACCTCGCGCACCGGGGCGGGGGAGTCGTCGAACAGGAAGCGCCGCGTCGCCGACTCCGGGACCTGCGCGAGCCCCGCCGGGGGACCGCTGTGCAGTACCCGCCCGCCGTGCTCCCCGGCCAGCGGCCCCACGTCGACGAGCCAGTCCGCCCGGCGCACCACGTCCAGCTGGTGCTCCACCACGAAGACCGTGTTGCCGGCCTCCTTCAGCCGCCCGAGCACCCCGAGCAGCGCCTCCGTGTCCGCCGGGTGCAGCCCGGCCGAGGGCTCGTCGAGGACGTAGACGACACCGAAGAGCCCCGACCGCAGCTGGGTGGCCAGCCGCAGCCGCTGGAGCTCGCCGGACGAGAGCGTCGGAGCCGTACGGTCGAGACTCAGGTACCCCAGGCCCAGCTCCGTCACCGTCCCGATCCGGGCCAGCAGATCCGCCGTCAGTACCCGGGCCGCATCGTCACCGCCGGCCGACGCCAGGACGTCCGCCAGCTCCGTCAGCGCCAGACCCGCCAGCTCGGCGATCGTCCGGTCCGCGAACGTCACCGCCAGCGCCTCCGGCCGCAGCCGGCTCCCGCCGCAGACCGGACAGGGCGCGCTCGTCAGGAAGCGCTCGGCCTTCGCCCGCAGCGCCCGGCTCCGGGAGTCGGCGAAGGTGTGCATCACATAGCGCCGCGCGCTCATGTACGTGCCCTGGTACGGGCGCTGGATCCGCCCGGCGTCGCGCACCGGATGCACGGTCACCACCGGCTGCTCGTCGGTGAACAGGATCCATTCCCGGTCCGCCGGGTCGAGGTCCCGCCACGGCCGGTCGATGTCGTACCCGAGCGCGTCCAGCACATCGCGCAGGTTCTTGCCCTGCCACGCGCCCGGCCAGGCGGCGATGGCCCCGTCCCGGACCGACCGGCCCGGATCGGGCACGAGCAGTTCCTCGGAGGTGCGGTGCACCCGCCCGAGGCCGTGGCACTCCGGGCACGCCCCGGCGGCCGTGTTGGGCGAGAAGGCGTCCGAGTCCAGGCGTTCGGCCCCCTCCGGATACCGCCCGGCCCGGGAGAACAGCATCCGCAGGGAGTTGGACAGCGTCGTCACCGTCCCCACCGAGGAGCGGGCCCCCGGCGCCGAGCGGCGCTGCTCCAGCGAGACGGCGGGCGGCAGTCCGGTGATCTCCCCGACCTTCGGTGCTCCCACCTGGTGGATGAGCCGACGGGCGTACGGCGCCACGGACTCGAAGTAGCGGCGCTGGGCCTCGGCGTAGATCGTGCCGAACGCCAGCGAGGACTTGCCCGAGCCCGAGACGCCCGTGAAGACCGTCAGGGTGTCGCGCGGGATGTCGACCCGCACGTCCCGGAGATTGTGCTCGCGGGCGCCGCGCACCCGGACGTACGGATCGTGGGGGGTGGTCATGGGGGCGGGGCTCCGTACGGTTCGAATGGGCTGACCGGGGCAAAGGGGCCGATTCCAGGGCGGGCCGACGATACCGCGCGGGCCGGCGCGCCGCTCCGGGTGGCAGGACGGGGCCGGGAGTTGATTTGCTGGGGCCATGACGGACGACGCCCGGCCGCTGGCCGTATTCGACCTGGACGGCACGCTCGCGGACACCGCGCACCGGCAGCACTTCCTGGAAGGATCCCCGCGCGACTGGGACGGCTTCTTCGCCGCCGCGTCCGAGGATCCGCCGCTGCCCGAGGGGGTCTCCCTCGCCGTCGGCAGCGCCGAGGAGTGCGAGGTCGTCTATCTGACCGGCCGGCCGGAGCGCTGTCGCCGGGCGACCGTGGCCTGGCTCGCCCGGCACGGGCTGCCGGAGGGGCGGCTGCACATGCGCGCCAACCACGACCGGCGCCCGGCCCGGCGGACCAAGCTGGAGATCCTGCGGCGGATGGGGCGCGAGCGCCCGGTCCGGATGCTGGTGGACGACGACGAATTGGTCTGCGACGCCGCCGAGCAGGCCGGATTCACCGTGGTACGCGCCCGCTGGGCGGTCGCCTCGCCCGCCCTGAAGGACGCGCAGGAGCGCCAGGGGCGCACCTGAGGGTCCGACGGATGCCGGGCCCTCGGGCCCGGCCGGGTCAGGTCGGATCGTCGAGCCGGAACCCCACTTTCAGGCCGACCTGATAGTGCTCGATTCGGCCATCTTTGATCTGGCCGCGTACCTCTGTGATCTCGAACCAGTCGAGATTGTGCAACGTTTCCGAAGCTCTTGTGATGCCGTTGTGAATGGCCGCGTCCACCCCGTCATGGGAGGTTCCTACGATCTCTGTGACGCGATACGTATGGTTTGACACCTTTTGTCTCCTCTCGCCTCTACCAAGGTGCCCCACCACGGCAAGGTTCGCGAGTGATCGACTGCCGACGCGCCGTCCCCGAGCGCCTTGACCAAAGGATTTGGTACATACCAAAATCCAGCCACGCCCGTGCGAGCGCAGCCCGCAGTCCCCCACACCGGGTCCTCACATATTGTCGAGCCGTTCCGCAGAAGGTGACCCCGTGAAAAACCGTGTGCTCGTCGGATCCCTTGCCCTGGTTTCCTCCCTCGCCCTGGGCGGGTGCGGTTTGATTCCCGGTTCGGGTGGTTCGGGCAGCAAGAAGGTCACGATCTGGCTGATGAAGGACAGCGCGACCAGCGACTTCCTGGACCGGTTCAAGAAGTCCTACGAGGAGGAGCACTCCTCGATCGAACTGGAGTTCAAGATCCAGGAGTGGGGCGGAATCGGACCCAAGGTTCTCGAAGCGCTGTCGGGCAAGGACACCCCCGACGTCATCGAGGTCGGCAACACCCAGGTCGCCACCTACGCCCAGACCGGAAACCTGCGCGATCTCACCCTGGAGTCCATGCGTGACCTGGGCAGCGAGGACTGGATCCCCGGTCTCGCCGAGCCCGGCAGGATCGGCGGCGTCCAGTACGGAATACCCTGGTACGCGGCCAACCGCGTGGTGATCTACAACAAGGACCTCTTCGAGGAGGCGGGCATCAAGGCCCCGCCGAAGACCAGGGACGAGTGGATCGAGGACAGCGAGAAGCTGAACCGCGACGGCAATCAGGGCATGTATCTGCCCGGCCAGAACTGGTACGTGCTCTCCGGATTCATCTGGGACGAGGGCGGCGAACTCGCCAGTGACAAGGAAGGCGACTGGCAGGGCAAGCTCGACACCCCCGCGGCGCTGCGCGGCATGGACTTCTATTCCCGGCTCCAGGCCATGGGCGACGGCCCCAAGGACGCCGACGAGGAAAAGCCCCCGCAGACCGATGTGTTCGCCAAGGGGAATGTCGCACAGATCATCTCCACCCCCAGTTCCGTCCCGCTGATCGAGAAGGCCAACCCCGAACTCAAGGGAAAGCTGGGCTTCTTCCCCATCCCGGGCAAGACCGCCAAGGCACCCGGCTCCGTCTTCACCGGCGGCTCCGACCTGATCGTCCCGCAGAAGGCCGACCAGCGCAGCGCCGGCTTCGAGGTCATCAGGGCCCTCGCCGGGGAGAAGTGGCAGACCGACCTCGCCAAGACCATGAACTACGTGCCCAACAAGCACTCGCTCGCCAACGTCGTCGAGGGCGACGAGAGCACCGCGGCCATGGCCGAGGGAGCCAGGCGCGGCCACGCCACCCCCAACTCGCCGCAGTGGGTGTCCGTCGAGTCCGACAACCCGATCAAGCCGTACATGACGGCCGTCCTCCAGGGCGAGGACCCGAGGACCGCGGCGAAGCGGGCCTCCGAGAAGATCACCGCCCTGCTCGCCGGCAGCTGACACACCGCGGAACGGCCCCGCCGCACCCCGGCGGGGCCGCACCGCACCACGGGATTCAGCCGTCGCACATCCGGACGCTCCATGGCGGACACGTCGAATCCAGCCGGTCACGGAAGAAGTAAGGAGCCGGGCCCCGCACACCCGCGGGCGCCCGGCAGCCGCCCTTGCCGACCCGTCCCCGGAGTCCGTCATGCATGTGCTGCCCTCCGACCCGCCCACCGCCACCCCCTCCCTCCCGGCCCAGCGGCACACCCGGACCACCGCACCGGAACCGCCCCGCTACCGGGTCTGCCTCGCCACCGACCAGGCCGGAATCCGCGCCGCCCAGCGCCTGCGCCACCAGGTCTTCTCCGCCGAGTTCGGCGCCCGGCTCGACGGCCCCGAACCCGGACTGGACACCGACGCCTTCGACGCCTACTGCGACCACCTCCTGGTCCGCGAGACGGCCACCGACGAGGTCGTCGCCACCTATCGGCTGCTGCCGCCCGAACGCGCCCGCATCGCCGGCCGCCTCTACGCCGAGACCGAATTCGACCTCACCCGCCTCGCCCCGCTCCGCGACGACCTGGTCGAGGTCGGCCGCTCCTGCGTCCACCCCGCCCACCGCGACGGCGCCGTCATCGCCCTCATCTGGGCCGGACTCGCCCGCTACATGGAGCGCACCGGACACAACTGGCTGGCCGGCTGCTGCTCGATCCCGCTCTCCGACGGCGGCGCGGCCGCCGCCGCTGCCTGGGACACCGTACGGACGGCGCACCTGGCCCCCGAGGAGTACTGGGTCTCCCCGCACCGGCTCTGGCCCACCCCCGCCGCGCTCCCCGGCACCCGCACCGGACTCGCCGGACTGCCGCCGCTGCTCCGCGGCTATCTCCGGCTCGGCGCCCGGGTCTGCGGCGCCCCCGCCCACGACCCCGACTTCCACACCGCCGACCTCTACGTCCTGCTCTCGCTGCGCGCGACCGACCCCCGCTACCTGCGCCACTTCCTCTCGCTCGCCCCGCAGCAGTGAGCGTCTGGCTGCCCGTCTCGCCCTGCACCCCGGCCGGCTGCGCCACCCGCACCGGCCCGGCCCGCCACCCGCTCGCCGCGGCGGCCCTGCTGCTCACCGGGTGCGCGGCCGTCCTGACCGGAGTGCTGGGCGCCCCGCTCGCCCTGCTCCTGGGCCCCGCCGCCCGCGCGGGGCTCGTCCGGACCTGGGCGTACGCGGTGATCCGTGCCTTCGGCGTACGGGTGCGGATCACAGGCCCGCCCCCTCGACGGCTGCCGGGCCCCGGCACCCTCGTCGTCGCCAACCATGTGTCCTGGCTCGACATCCCGCTGGTCGCCGCCGTGGCCCCCGGCCGGATGCTCGCCAAGAGCGACATCCGGCACTGGCCGCTCCTCGGACCGCTGGCCGCGTTCGGCGGCACGCTCTTCGTGGAACGCGACCGGCTGCGGGCCCTGCCCGCCGCCGTGCGCACGGTCACCGGGGCGCTCGGGCGGGGAGACCGGGTGATCGTCTTTCCCGAGGGCAGCACCTGGTGCGGGCGCGGATCCGGCGGCCGGTTCAGGCCCGCCCCGTTCCAGGCGGCGATCGACGCCCGCGCCGCCGTCCTGCCGCTGCGCATCCGCTATCTGACACCCGGGCCGGCCGGGGGCGGCCCGGTGCCCGCCGGGGCCGCCGCCTTCGTGGGGGACGACCCGCTCACCGCCTCGCTGTGGCGGGTGGCGCGGGCGGCCGGGCTGACCGCCGAGATCCACGTCCTGGCGCCGATCCCGGCGGGCAGCGTGCCCGGCCGCCGCGCGCTGGCCGCCCGCGCTCAGTCCACGGTCGCCAGCGACAGCGCGAACCGGCCCGCCGCGTCCGTCCACCACTGAGCCAGGCGCAGCCCGGCGCGGGCCAGTTCCTCCCGCACCCCGTCCTCGCGGAACTTCGCCGACACCTCCGTCCGCACCTCCTCGCCCTCCTCGAAGGGGATCACCAGATCCAGTTCCGGAATCTTCACGGTGAGCGCCCTCCGGGCCCGCAGCCGCATCTCGATCCACTCCTCGCGCGGATTCCACCGGGCCACGTGCGCGAAGTCCTCCGGCACGAAATCGGCGCCCAGCTCCCGGTCCACGACCGACAGCACGTTCCGGTTGAACGCCGCGGTCACCCCCGCCGCGTCGTCGTACGCCGCGACCAGCACCTCCTCGTCCTTCACCAGATCCGTCCCCAGCAGCAGCGCGTCGCCGGGGGAGAGCAGGGCGCGCACCGAGGTCAGGAACTCCGCCCGTTCGTCCGGGAGCAGATTGCCGATGGTGCCGCCCAGGAACACCACCAGCCGGGGCCCCGGCGTCGCGGGCAGCTCCAGACGCGCGGTGAAATCGGCGATCAGCGCGTGCACGGACAGCTCGGGCCGCTCCGCCAGCAGCGCCTTCGCCGCCCCGCGCAGCGCGCTCTCGCTCACATCGACGGGCACATAACTGTGCAGCTCCGGCAGCGCGTCCAGCAGATGCCGGGTCTTCTCGGAGGAGCCCGAACCCAGTTCGACCAGGGTGCGGGTCCCGGTGGCCGCCGCGATCTCCTCGGCGCGGTCGATCAGGATCTCCCGTTCGGCGCGCGTCGGGTAGTACTCGGGCAGCCGGGTGATCTCCTCGAACAGTTCGCTGCCCCGTGCGTCGTAGAACCACTTCGGCGGCAGCGTCTTGGGATGCCGGGTCAGACCGTGCAGCACATCGGCGCGCAGCGCCGCGTCCGTCGCGTCCTCCGGCAGGGTGCGGGTCAGCAGGAAGGGACTCACTCGGTGGGCTCCTTGAGCGGGGTCAGCAGGACTTCGGAGCGGGTCGCGGTCAGCAGCGTGCGGTCGGGGACCTCGCGCCAGCGCGGATCGTCGTCGTACGGCTCCGAGGCGACGACGGTGTGCCGGCCGGGCTCGGACAGGTGCCACAGGGTGTCTCCCCAGGCGGTCGCCACGATGGTGTGGCCGTCGGTGAGCAGCAGATTGAGCCGGGAACCGGGAGCCGCCTCGTCGACCTCTTTCACGGTGGCGGCGACGGCCCGGGGCAGGGTCTCGCCCGCCGCCAGCCGGTGGCGGACGAGCGCCCAGACCAGCGCGGAGTCGCAACGGGCGGTGAGGCTCAGCAGTTCGGCCGGGGCGAGCGCGGCGGCGGGGCCCGTCAGAGAGCCGGGCCACCCCTTCACCGCACCGTTGTGGCTGAACAGCACCCCGTCCGCGCGGAACGGCGCGGCCGCCGCCTCACCGTCCGGATCCGCCTCGGTGGCGTCCCGGACGGCGGCCAGCAGGGCGTGGCTGCGCACCACGCGCGCCAGATCGGCGAAGGTCTGGTCGCCCCAGACGGGCCCCTGCCGCCGGTAGCGGGCGGGCTCCGGATCGCCCTCCGCGTACCAGCCGACACCGAACCCGTCGGCGTTGACCGTCCCGTACCGCTGCCGGCGCGGCTCCCAGGACTGGCGCACCAGCGAGTGCGACGGCTCGGTCAGCAGCACGCCGAGCGTCACCGGCGGTCCCAGATAGGCGAGATGACGGCACATCACAGATCCCTGGCGGTGCGGAATCCGGAGAAGATCTGCCGCCGCACGGGCAGGTCCCAGTTGCGGAACGTGCCCCGGCAGGCCACCGGGTCGACCGCGAAGGATCCGCCCCGCAGCACCTTGTGCTCCGGGCCGAAGAACACCTCCGAGTACTCGCGGTACGGGAACGCCGCGAACCCCGGATACGGCAGGAAGTCGCTGGACGTCCACTCCCACACGTCGCCGATGAGCTGACCCGCGCCCGACGGCGCCCGCCCCGCCGCGTACGCGCCCGCGGGCGCCGGACGCAGATGGCGCTGCCCGAGATTGGCGTGCTCGGGCGTCGGGTCCTCGTCGCCCCACGGATAGCGCCGGGAGCGCCCCGAGACCGGATCGTGCCGGGCGGCCTTCTCCCACTCCGCCTCGGTGGGCAGCCGGCGCCCGGCCCAGCGGGCGTAGGCATCGGCCTCGTACCAGCTCACGTGCAGCACGGGTTCGTCGGCCGGGACGGGCTCGGTGACCCCGAAGCGGCGGCGCAGCCACTGTCCGGCGTCGCGGTGCCAGAACAGCGGCGCCGAGAGCCCGTGCCCACGGACCATGGCCCACCCCTCGGGGGCCCACCAGCGCGGCTCCGTGTACCCGCCGTCCTCGATGAACGCCTGGTACGCGGCGCAGGTCACCGGCGCCGTGTCGATGTGGAATCCGGGCACCTCGCGGCGGTGCGCGGGGCGTTCGTTGTCGAGCGCCCACGGCTCGGTGGACGTCCCCATGGTGAACGGGCCGCCCGGGACCAGCACCTCGGCCGGCAGCGCCGCGGAGTCCACCGCCCGGGGCGGCTCGGGAGCGTCCAGCGCGGCAGGTCCGGACCGCAGTTGATGGGTGATCAGCATGGTCTCGTCGTGCTGCTGCTCGTGCTGCGCGATCATCCCGAAGGCGAACGCGGACTCCAGCAGCGGGCGGCCGCCCAGGGGTGCGGACCCCAGGACGTCCAGCGCGCGCCCGCGTACCTCGCGGGCGTACGCGCGCGCCTCGGCGGGCGGCAGCAGCGGCAGCGAGGGGCGGGTGGCGCGCGGATGCTCGAAGGCGTCGTACAGGCCGTCGATCTCCGGGCGCATGGCCTCACGGCCCGCCACACCGCGCAGCAGCCACAGCTCCTCCTGGTTGCCGATGTGCGCCAGGTCCCAGACCAGCGGCGACATCAACGGGGAGTGCTGGGCGGTCAGTTCGTGGTCGTCCACGCTGTCGGTCAGCAGCGTGGTGCGGGTACGGGCGGTGAGCAGCGCGTCGAGTGCGCGGGCGCGCAGCGCCTCGGGCTCCGCGTCTGTCGCCGTGCCGTGCGGTCCGGGCGCGGCACCGGGGGATTCGGTCATGACAGGGTCCCCTTCGCATGGGCGGGAGTCCGGTCCCGGCCGGTCGTCAGCAGGACGCGCAGATCGTCGGCGGGACATCGCCCGCGCGCCACATAGCGGTCGCGGAAGCCGGCCACCGCGTCCTGCACGCGCGCGGTCGCGCCCCTGCGGGGCAGGGCCTCCAGCGCGAGGTCGAAGCAGACGGCGGCCGCCGCGCGCAGCTCCGGATCGGCCAGGCCGTCCCGGGCCGCGGCGACCCAGAGCGGATTGCGCGGGGCGGACGGCGCGCCCGCCGTCTCGGCCAGGGGTTTGACGGTGCGGTACACGGTCTCGGCGGCCTCCGGGTCGTCGAACAGGGCGGCGGTCACGGCGAGCGGCACCAGCCAGCCGTCGTCGCCGGACTGGGCGTCGATCATGCGCAGTTCCAGATGCCCGCGCGGCCGTACCGGCGGGAACAGCGTGGTCATGTGGTAGTCGAGATCGGCCCGGTCCGGGCGCCGGGGGTGTCCGGACCGGATCCAGTCCCGGAAGGTCAGCCCCTCGGGAACCTCCCACGGCCCCTTCTCACCCCGGATGCACAGCACCGGGGTGTCCAGCGCGTGGGCCGCCCAGGCCTCGCGCGGCGGCAGCTGCCCGGAGGGCGCCAGGGTGCGCAGCGGGTCCAGATCGGCCCACAGCGACTGGCGCGTCGACCGCCAGGGTGTCGGCCGCCCCAGCCGGAAGGGCGAGTTGGCGAACGCCGCGACCAGGACCGCGCCCAGGAGATGAGCGAGCTGCCAGCGCCGCCCGTACCCGAGCGGTCCCGGCTCCTCCTCCCCGGCGTCCAGACAGACCTGGACCGACGCGCTGGTGCACATCATGGCGCGGCCCGACGGGCCGCACCGGTCGAAGGCGGCCTCCATGGCGTCGTACCGGGGTTCGCGCAGCGTCCGGTACGGCGGATTCCAGGGATCGACGCCGAGCCCCGCGGGGACGAGGCCCAAGGTGTCGAGGGTGTCGCGGACGGCGACGAGATCGGCGGCGGTTTCCTCGATGCACGCCATGAGGGAGGCGGCGGGGCGCGAGCTGAGTTCCAGCTGGCCACCGGGTTCGAAGGTCAGTGCCGCGTTGAGGGGAAGCGCCCGGACGGCCTCTGCGGCTGTCCGGAGTCGGTGGGGCGAAACGGGTTTCCGCGGCTGTTCACGGTCGTGGAGCAGCCATTCGAGTTCGACGCCCACGATCCTGGGCGGTCCCGTCTTGAAGCAGATGCCATGCAGTAAATCCTCCGCCTCGCCCTCGCCGAGCGGGGTGCTCTGGCCGGGCGGACCGTGGCCGCCGGGTGTGTCGGATGACATGCCGGGCCTCCTGTTCCGGTGCGTCCGTCCTACCCAAACCCCTGCCGGGGGATCGCACAAGGGTGCCCCTGTGCGACGGAAATTCGTTTGCGGCCGAGCCGCCCGGGGGCCGACGATGCCCCGTATGCACCATAAGGGGGACGGGCCGTGAGCGCCCGGCTGCGCGGCATCGCGCGCGAGACCGAGACCATCGTGGCGGAGGGCGGCTATCGCACCGCCGACGGCCGCGAGGTCAGCATCCAACGGGCCCTGACGGCGGCCCTGTCCGGAACCAGGCTCTACGGCCCGGATCCCGTTCCGGTCGCGGTCCTCGACCGCGACCGCACCCCGGCCTTCGAGGTCACCGGGGAGAGCAGCCTCGCGGCGGCCGCCCGGATGACCCGGGAAGGTCCGGGCAAGGTCGCCGTGCTGAACTACGCGTCCGCGCGCAACCCCGGAGGCGGCTATCTCAACGGGGCGCAGGCGCAGGAGGAGGCCCTCTGCCGGGGCTCGGCGCTGTACGCGACGCTGGTGAGAGCGCCCGACTACTACGCCCACCACCGCGCGGAACGCAGCGCGTTCTACACCGACCGGGTCATCCACTCGCCCGGCGTACCGGTCTTCCGCGACGACCGGGGCCGGCTCCTCGACGTCCCGTACACGGCGGGGTTCCTCACCTCGCCCGCGCCCAACGCGGGGGTGATCCGCGCGCAGACCCCGGAGAAGGCCCACCGGGTCCCGGCCGCGCTCGCCTCGCGTGCCGAACGGGTGCTGGAGGTCGCGGCGGTCCGGGGCTACCGGCGGCTGGTGCTGGGCGCCTGGGGCTGCGGGGTCTTCCGCAACGACCCGGCCGAGGTGGCGGGGGCCTTCCACGCCCTGCTCACCGGTGGCGGGCGGTTCGCGGGCCATTTCGAGCAGATCGTCTTCGGCATCCTCGACCGGAACGAGGACTCGCCGACCCGGGCCGCGTTCGCCCGCACGTTCGCGGAGCAGACGCGAGTCTCACCCTGAAGTCGAGGTCGAGGTCGAGGTCACGGCGCGGCGCGGCGGGCGCCGTTCCGCCCCGGCCCGGACGGCCCCGCTCGGCCGTTCGGGTCGGTGACCGGCGGTCACCCCGGGGCGGACGTACGGCCGTCTCGGCCGTCAGCGCCAGCCGTAGCGCTCCCGGAGCCGCCCGGCCACCAGGTCGAACCTGTCCCGGTCCAGCGCACACGCCTCACGCCGCATCCCGTCCTCGTGCACCCGCAGCACCCGGTCCAGATCGACCCAGGACGGCCGTCCCGAGCTGTCCCAGGGCCCCGCGCCCAGCGCCACCCACTCGCGGTCCCGGTCGTGCTGCTTGCTGGAGAGCTGGACCGCGAGCAGCGTGCCCGCGGCCTCGCGGGCGACGACGAGCACCGGCCGGTCCTTGCCTCGCCCGTCGTTCTCCTCGAACGGCACCCAGGTCCAGACGATCTCGCCCGGATCGGGGTCGCCGTCGCGGTCGGGGGCGTACGAGGTGCGGACCGGCCCCACGGCCTGCGGATCGGCCTCGGTGGTGGCGGAGGAGCCGGTACGGCCGGGGAAGGCGGCCGGGTCGTCGGTGCTGTCGCTGCGGTGCTGGAAGGTCATCGCCACACCGTAGGACGCGTGCCCCGGCCGGCGCGTACCGGGTCCGGCCGGTGGAACCGGGGCCCAACACCCGCCCCGGGGCGCCCGCCCGTCGCACCGGTCTGGGAGACTGCCCGACGCCATGAGTCAGTTACCCAAGCAGCCCGCCGAAGGCCCCGTTCCGACCAGCGCCGATGTGGCGCGGCTCGCCGGCGTCTCCCGGGCCACCGTGTCGTACGTCCTCAACAACAACACGGCCGTACGGATCAGTGATCCGACCCGCCGACGGGTGCGGGAGGCGGCCACCGAACTCGGCTACGTCCCGCACGCGGCCGCCCGGAGTCTGCGTGCCGGACATTCGCGCATGGTGCTCCTGCCGACGGCGCACTTCCCGTCCGCACCCCTGCACCAGCGCTTCCTGCACGGCCTCGAAGCCGGTCTGCGCCGTCTCGACTACACCGTCGTCCAGTACGGATCGCTGGGCCTGGGTCCGCAGGACGCCGCCCGGTCATGGGCCGAACTGCGGCCCGTCGCCGTCATCGCCCCCGGCTCGGTCCCGCTCACCCCGTCCGGCATCGCCCTGCTGCGACGCTCCGGCGCGAAGGCCATCCTCACCCTCGGCCCGCAGCCGGTCGCCGGAGCCCATGCGCTGATCATGGACCAGCGCGAGGTCGGCGACAGCGCGACCCGTCACCTTCTGGGACGCGGAAGGCGCCGGATCGGTGTGGTGATGCCCGAGGAACCGGAACTCGCGCTCTTCGCCGAGCCCCGGCTGGCCGGCGCCCGCCGGGCCGCCGAGGCCGACGGGGCCGCGGTCGAGGTCCTCCCCCTGCGCTACACGGAGGAATCGGCCGCCGAACTCGCCGCCCGCTGGCCCGTACTCGGCCTGGACGGCGTCTTCGCGTACGACGACACCTACGCGATGCTCCTGATGCGCGCCCTGCAGGACGCCGGAGTCTCCGTACCCGGAGACACCGCCCTCGTCGGTGCGGACGACTCCGTGCTGGGGCGGCTGCTGAGGCCGCGGCTGAGCAGCGTACGGATGGAACTGGCCACCGTGGAGCCGCTGGCCGACCTCGTCGACCGCCTCGTACGCCACCCCGGCACCGAGCCCGAACGGCACGATCTGCTGAGGGCCCGGACCGTCCCCCGGGAATCCAGCTGACCGGACCGCCCGACGGCGCGACGTGCGGGGTGGACCACTCGTGCTTAGCGTCGTGACCATGAGCCATCCGCAGAGTTACGAGATCCTGATCGTCCCCGCCTTCACCGACGGCAGGCCCGTGGTGGAGCAGGAGACCGGCACGGACGCACCCGAGGGCGGCGGTGGCGGCGGGACCGCGGCGGAGGATTCCGGAACGAAGGGGCCCGGCGGCGGGACCGCGGCGGAGGATTCCGGAGCGAAGGCGTCCGGCAGCGCCGCAGAGGCCACCGCCCGCCCGGAGGGCTCCGACAGCTCCGCCCGTGCGACGACGCACGGCGGGTCCGGCACCGGTTCCGCCGGTGGTTCCGGCACGCCCACGGGCGCCACCCGCGTGTCCGGAGGGGACACGGGCAATCTGGGCCCCGGTCCCGCCATCCGCTCGGCGGTCGTCGCCGCCACGGGCGAGATCGGCGAGTCGGGCTATCCGCGCTACGCGGGCGACGGAATGGTCGCGGACATCGACCCCGCGACGCACACCGTCGAGGCCCTGCTGGTCGACGGCGCCGAACTCGACTACGGACTCTCGGTCCGCCTCTCCGAGCGGAGCGTCGGGGGCTGAACCGCCCCGCGCAGGGCCACTACGGCGGTGTGGGGCCTACTTCTGGCCCTTCTGCTGCTCCTCGACGGACTTGCGGACCTCGTCCATGTCCAGCTTCCGGGCCTGGCCGATCACGTCCTCCAGGGCCGCCTCCGGCAGCGCGCCGGGCTGGGCGAACACGGCCACGTTGTCACGGACGATCATCAGCGTCGGAATGGACCGGATCTCGAACGCCGCCGCCAGCTCCTGCTGCGCCTCGGTGTCGACCTTCGCGAACACGAGGTCCTGGTGACGCTCGGACGCCGCGTCGTAGACCGGCGCGAACTGCCGGCACGGGCCGCACCAGGAAGCCCAGAAGTCGATCAGGACGAATTCGTTGTCACTGACCACCTGATCGAAGTTTTCCTTGGTGAGCTCAACCGTGCTCATGCTCTGCTCCCTCTTTTCCGTGTCCGTATCGACGTGTCCGGCACAACGGTGTCCGTGCGTCCGGTATTCCGCCTGCCCATGTGGCCGCCCCGCACACCCATGGCCAGAATGGGCCCATGACATCTGCCTCTGCTGTGGAGCCCCTCGCGTACGACGTCGTGGTCATCGGGGCGGGCCCGGTCGGTGAGAACGTGGCGGACCGGGCCCGCGCCGCCGGACTGAGCACCGCCGTCGTGGAGTCCGAGCTGGTCGGCGGTGAGTGCTCCTACTGGGCCTGCATGCCCAGCAAGGCCCTGCTGCGCCCCGTCGTGGCCCGTGCCGACGCCCGCCGCGTCCCCGGCCTCGCAGAAGCGGTGCGGGGCCCGCTGGACACCGCGGCGGTGCTCGCCCACCGGGACGCCTACGCCTCGCACTGGAAGGACGACGGACAGGTCGCCTGGCTGGAGGGGATCGGGGCGGTCGTCCACCGCGGACACGGCCGTCTGACCGGCCCCAGGGCGGTCACCGTCACGGCCCCCGACGGCACGGAGCACCCGCTCACCGCCCGGCACGCCGTGGCCCTCTGCACGGGCAGCCGGGCTGTCGTCCCCGGCCTGCCCGGCATCGACACGGTCCGCCCCTGGACCAGCCGGGAGGCCACGAGCGCCAAGGCGGTGCCGGACCGCCTGGTCGTCGTCGGCGGGGGAGTGGTGGGCGTCGAGATGGCCACGGTCTGGGGCGCCCTCGGATCCCAGGTCACCCTGCTCGTACGCGGCCGGGGGCTGCTGCCCCGGATGGAGCCCTTCGCCGGAGAGCTGGTCGCCGAGGCGCTGAGGGAGGCGGGCGCCGACCTCCGTACGGGTGTCTCCGCCACCTCCGTACGGCGGGCCGCCCCCGACGGACCCGTTGTCGTCACGCTCGACGACGGGGAGACCGTCGAGGCCGACGAGATCCTCTTCGCCACCGGCCGCGCCCCGCGCACCGACGACCTGGGCCTCGAAACGATCGGCCTGGAGCCCGGCTCCTGGCTCACCGTCGACGACAGCTGCCGCGTCGAGGGCACGCCCTGGCTCTACGCGGTCGGCGACGTCAACCACCGCGCCCTGCTGACGCACCAGGGCAAGTACCAGGCCAGGATCGCGGGCGCCGCCATCGCCGCCGGGGCGCGCCGGGAGGGCGCGGGCCCCGACGCGTCCCCCTGGGGCCCGTACACGGCAACGGCGGACCACGCGGCCGTGCCCCAGGTCGTCTTCACCGACCCCGAGGCGGCCTCCGTCGGCCTCACGCTGGCCGAGGCGGAACGGGCCGGCCACCGCGTCCGCGCCGTCGACTACGACCTGGCGGACGTCGCCGGAGCCGGGCTGTACGCGGACGGCTACCGCGGCCGGGCCCGCATGGTCGTCGACCTCGACCGGGAGATCCTGCGCGGGGTCACGTTCGTGGGCCCCGGCATCGGCGAGCTGCTGCACTCGGCCACGGTCGCCGTGGCCGGGGAGGTTCCCATCGACCGGCTGTGGCACGCGGTGCCCGCGTACCCGACGATCAGTGAGATCTGGCTGCGGCTGCTGGAGACGTACCGGGACAGCTGAGCGGCGGTGTCTACCGGGGTGCGAGGGGCCGCCCGCAGCGCAGGTTCCACCGCCCCGGCCGGCCACCGAGTTCGGTCAGGGTGAGCGGCGGGACATCGAGCCGCCAGAACGCGGCCACCGGTAGGCCGAGCGCGTGGACGGCCGCGGCCCGTACCACGGCGGGTTCCGCGACCGCCAGCATCCGGTCCCGGGCGGCCGCCCCGTCGGCGGCCAGGGCGTCGAGCCAGGCCCCGGCCCGCGCGCACAGGGCGAGCAGCGACTCACCGCCGTGCGGAGCGGCTCCGGGGTCCGCGAGCCAGTCGGCCACGGCGTCGGGCTCGCGCGCGGCCACCGTGTCCAGCCGCTCCCCGGCCCAGCCGCCCAACTCCCAGTCCCGGAGAGCTGGTTCGACGACGCAGTCGATGCCGAGGGCGTCGGCGGTCGCGGCGCAGCGCCGGGAGGGACCGGCCACGTACCGGTCGGCGTCCGGAACCTGCGCGGCGGCCGCCCGCGCCTGCCGGACCCCGGCCGCGTCGAGCGGCCCGTCCCCGGCGAAACGCGCCTCGCGCAGCCCCTGGTTCATCGCCGGTGAGATCAACATCACCCGTACCGTCTCCACCGCTCTCCTCTCCCTGAACAAGGGTCACTCGCCCGTGCCCACCTTGGCATCCGGCCTCCCCGGCACCCCCTTCGGGCACCGTGGCGGTGCCCGCGCACAGGCTGTATCGTCGCGACGACATGACGAGGGTGTGATGGAAGTCCGGTGGGAATCCGGCACGGTCGCGCCACTGTGTACCCGCACGCGTGCGGGAAGTCAGACCCGGCACCTTCGTCTCAGGCACCACGATCGGGACGCGTGTTCCCCCAGGAGGTTCTGCCATGGCACACTCTGCTGCCCCCACCACCGGCGCACCCGCCATCACCCCCATCTCGCTGAAGGCCCTGGCCCCTTGGGCCGCCTTCTTCGGCATCCTCATGCTGGTCCTGCTCTACTTCGTCGGAGCCGAGCAGGGCGCCACCGCGCTCATCTCCGGCGAGGGCGTGCACGAGTGGGTCCACGACGGACGCCACCTCCTCGGTTTCCCCTGCCACTGATCCGGCCGCACCGTCCAGGGGACACCCATGAACTCCATATCCGTACGAGCCCTGTTGGTCCGCGGCATGCTGGCCGGCCTGATCGCCGGTGCCTGCGCCCTGCTGGTCGCCTACTTCCTCGGTGAGTCGCGGGTCGACGCGGCCATCGCGCTCGAAGAGGCGCACGCGCACGGCCACGACCACGGCGGCGGCGAGGAACTCGTCAGCCGCACCCTCCAGTCCACCGCGGGTCTCGCCACCGGCGTCCTCGTCTTCGGGGTCGCCGTGGGCGGTATCGCCGCACTCGTCTTCTGCTACGCGCTCGGCCGCGCCGGCCGGTTCGGGCCGAGGGCCACGGCGGCACTGATCGCGGGCGCGGCGCTGCTCGCGGTGTACGTCGTGCCGTTCCTGAAGTACCCGGCGAACCCGCCGGCCGTCGGCAACCCCGACACCATCGGAGAGCGCACCACGCTGTTCTTCCTGATGGTCGCTCTCAGCGTGCTGCTGGCCGCGGCGGCCGTCATCATCGGCAGACGGCTGGCCCCGCGCCTGGGCAACTGGAACGCGAGCATCGCCGCGGGCGCCGGCTATGTCCTGGTCATCGGCCTCGCGTACGCCTTTCTCCCCTCGTACAACGAGGTGGGCGGGGACTTCCCGGCCTCACTGCTCTGGGAGTTCCGCCTGGCCACGCTGGCGGTCCAGGTCACCCTGTGGACCGCCTTCGGCCTGGTCTTCGGCGCTCTGGCGGAACGGCTGCTCGTGCCGTCCCCGGACCGCGAGGCGGCCCGGAAAGGCAAGGCGAACCGGACGGCGGCCATGACCGGCTGACGCCCGACCGGACGCGGAAGGAGCCCGCCGGACCGTTCCCGGCGGGCTCGTTCCGTTGATCGGGTGTGTTGATCGGGCGCGTTGAACGGATCTGTCGGACGGGTGCGCGGGACGGGTGCCCCGCTCAACCGTGGTCGTCGACGCGGCCGTCCCAGTCGACCCGGTAGTGCTTCAGCCGCTCGTCCTGCTTCACGAACCGCATGCCGGCCGCGGTCATCACGTGCTGGGACGCGGTGTTGTCGAGGTCGGTGTCCCCGTGCACGCAGACGACGCCCTGTTCCCGGGCGAACCGGAGGAGGGCGCGCAGCGCCTCGGAGGCGTACCCCCTGCCCCGTACGGAGGGGACGAGCCCGTATCCGACCGTGACGTGACCCCGGCCGTCCGGCGCCCCGTGGAAGCCGATGCCCCCGACGACCAGCCCGTCCGCGCGGAGCCGTATCGCGTACGAACCGAACGGTGTGGGGTCACCGCTCGTCGCGCAGTCGGCGAGGAAGCGGGTGGCGGCGGCACGCTCGCCGGGGGAGGGGAAGCCGGGGGCCCACCGTTCCCCGGCGGCGGGGCCGCCCGCCGCCACCCGCTCGGCGTCGGCGACGGTCATCGGACGGAGCAGCAGACGCGCGGTGGAGAGATCGTTCATGCCGGTGGCGTATCACGCGCAGGGCCGGGCCCGCACCCCAATAGAAGGGGGGAGCGGGCCCGGCCCGGCACCGGAGGTGCGTCCCGTCACGGGCCGGGGCCGGGGCGCCGGACACGCCCGGGACCTCAGGCGTCACCCTTCGACGGGAAGTCCCCGGCGAGCGCGGCGGCCATCCGCAGATGGGTGTCGGCCTCGGCCTGCCTGCCCTGGCGCTCCAGCGTGCGTCCGAGCATCAGCCGGGCGTACTCCTCGACGGGGTCGCGCTCCAGGACGGCGCGCAGTTCCGTCTCGGCCCGGACGAGGCGCGCCGAGTGGTAGTAGGCGCGGGCCAGCAGCAGCCGCGGCGCGACCTGCTCGGGAACCTCGTCGACGAGACCGGTCAGGATCCGGGCGGCGGTGGTGTACTCCTTCGCTTCGAAGAAGAACAGGGCCCGCTCCCAGCGCTCGGCGGCGGTGCCGAACTCGTAGTAGGCGTCGCTCATGTGACCCCCTCGGTCGAAGGCGGCGGCCGGGCCGGTCCCGTACCTGTCCGTACGCCACAACACCGATAGATGGTTTAACATTCCACTAAATATTCGGCGTGGATTCCAGCCTGCCGGAGTCGCACGGGAATAGGTTGAGCGCCATGAGCAATCTCGATCGCCAGGCCGCACTCTCCGTCTGCGGAGGGAGGGGCTTCGTCGTCGCCGAGCCCGTACGCGAACTCCTCACCCCGCGCCACGTCCGGCTCGGTGAGTCGACCGAGGTCCGCAGACTGCTGCCGAACCTGGGCCGCCGCATGGTCGGCGCCTGGGCCTTCGTCGACCACTACGGCCCCGACGACATCGCCGACGAGCCCGGGATGCAGGTGCCGCCCCACCCGCACATGGGACTGCAGACCGTGAGCTGGCTGCACGAGGGCGAGGTCCTCCACCGCGACAGCCTCGGCAGCCTGGAGACGATCCGTCCCCGCGAACTCGGCCTGATGACCTCCGGCCGCGCGATCAGCCACTCCGAGGAGAGCCCCCGGCAGCACGCCGCCCTGCTCCACGGCGCCCAGCTCTGGGTCGCCCTCCCCGACGCCCACCGCGACGTCGAACCCCACTTCCAGCACCACACGGACCTGCCCACCGTGGTCGCCCCCGGCCTCACCGCCACGGTCATCCTCGGCACCCTCGACGGCGCCACCTCCCCCGGCACCGCCTACACCCCCATCGTCGGCGCCGACCTCGCCCTCACCCACGGAACCGAGGCCCGGCTCCCCCTGGACCCCGACTTCGAGTACGCCGTGCTCTCCATGTCCGGCGAGGCCGAGGTCGACGGCGTCCCCGTCCTCCCCGGCTCCATGCTCTACCTCGGCTGCGGCCGCACGGAACTCCCGCTGCGCGCGGAGTCCGACGCGGGGCTGATGCTGCTCGGCGGCGAGCCGTTCGAGGAGGAGATCATGATGTGGTGGAACTTCGTGGGCCGCACCCAGGACGAGATCGCGCAGGCGCGTGTGGCCTGGATGAACGGTGATCGGTTCGGCACCGTACATGGCTACGACGGCGCTCCGATCCCCGCGCCCGCCCTGCCGCCGGTGCCGTTGAAGGCGCGCGGTCGGGTGCGTTGACCTGCTCTTTCCCTTCGGTGGGGGTTCTCGTCACCCGTGGTCACGTGCGGGCGGAGGAGGGCCTCCACAGGGGGAGACGGAGGGGGCCTGGTCCTGGGCGTTCGCGTATGGCTGCGTGGTCATGTGTGACCTTGTTCGACCAGGTGTGTCAGGACGGATGCTGACCTTTTGCTGACTTTACTGACTTCCTGTCAGGTATGAGTCGAGTGCCGCTGTCGATGTCCCTCGCTGGTGGGTGCAGGAGGTTGGCAGCCTGGCGATGGCCGTGTCGGCCCTACGCGCGATCGAGGACACCTGTGCCGTGCTCATGAGGTGCGGTGCATGGGTTCGAGAGCGGCTTCCATGCCGTCGAGTTCACCTCGCAGCAGGCAGGCACGGGAGAGGTCCACGTATGCCTGCGTGGAGATGAGCGGAGGCCGATGATCTACCTCCGACCTTGGCCGCCACGGTGCGCTCGGTGTACGCCCGGCCGAATTCGAAGTACTTCAGAGCCTCGACAGGCGGCGGAGGCGGGCGGCGGGCCGGGGCGACGTGGATGAACCTGATCAACGCGTGCGGCTCAAGGAGTGAGGAGGTGGACGGCGGGGAGATTCCCGGCCTGTGCGGCATCCCGGTCGACGCTCAGCCCCGTGTACGCGCCCAGCGCGGTGAACACCAGGGCGGGCAGGCGCGCGCCGTGCTGTTCGTAGTAGACGGTCACCTCGTCGGCGGTGGCGTCGGGGATGGAGGGGAAGACGGCACCGGCGGCGGTGAGCGCCGCGTCCAACGCCGACGCGTGGCCGGTGGTGGTGCCGAACTCTGCGCGCCGTATCACCTCGTCGCCCTCGACGTGCAGGATCACGGCGGGCGGGCTGTACAGGTTCCGGCTGGCGCACAGGATCTCGTCACCCGGGCCGGGCCTCATCGAAGGGACACGGCGGAACCCGGTTGCCCAGGTCGCGGCGTGGTGGTTCTCCAGCACGTACGTCCACTCACCCTCGCTGCCGTACATCGCGTAGGCGTATCGGGTGGGGTCGTGGCCGGGCGGGGTGGTCTGGCTGCGCAGTTCGTTCAGCGGGGTGCGTGCGGCGAGCTCATCGAGGTCGGCCCCGAGGTTGATGAGGAACTCGTCAGGGTCGATGCCTCGGGCGACGGTGAGGGAGATGCCGCCACGCATTCCGGGGACGGGCGTGGCGGTGTGGGCGTGAGCGCCTATCCAGGTAAGGCCGTTGGGCATGGAGGGGGGTCCTTTCGCTGGTGGGGTGGGGTCGAGCTCGGCCTCGCGCTTTCTACGGTCGACTCACCGCCGGCGCTCGCGAGATCATTCTCGGCGTAGCACGGTGAAGTAGTTGTCTGCGGAAGAGTTCCACAGGCCAGGACTGAGGGTGAGAACGGTGGCATGGCGGGTTCGTGCGACTGCCACGGTCATCCGGTCTTCTGGAGTGATCGAGCAGCGCCAATAGATCACCTCGGACCCGGTCTCGGGGCGTGGGGCGGGCTCCTCGACCCGACTCGGGAGTGGCAGGTCCGGCCGGTCCCAGTCGAGCCGGAGCCCAGGGGCTTTGAGCGCTGGCCCAGGCATCAGGGTGCCGTCCGGGTACTTGCCACGAGCGCGGTGGTACTTGAGTGCGTAGGTCACGGTGCCGCCCGCTAGCTTGCACCGCCCGTAGCTCCGGGGCGGCCGGGCCGCCGTGGTCCTCTTCATCTCCGCACCCCTGCCCCACCTTCCGATGAGGTACGGGCCAGATGCATGAGTACACGTACTCAGATCCCAGCCCAAGGTTCGAGTGGATGAATTCGCTTCTCCGACAACGTAGTTCGGCGAACCACTGACGGGACTGCGCCCACAGGAATGCAACAGCAACGAAACAACCGCTCTGCGCCAGTAGACGTTCCCTGTACGCACGCACGGTGACGGAGGCGGCACCCGCGGCTGGGGCTGGGGTGCGTGGCTGAAGAGGGAGGGCGGGGCGGCCGGACTGCGACCGAGCGCCGCAGCCGTTCGACCCACGCTCGTCGGCGCTTCCCTGTGCGCGGTCGGCGCGGGCGGGGCGGCCGATGTGGATGCCCGGTGCGGGACCGGGGCGCTCCAACGGCCGACGGCCGCGTAGACGGGGCCCAGGGCCTGTCCGGCCTCGGTCAGGACATAGGGGTCGCCCCAGCGCGAGCCGGTGCGGGTGACCAGACCGTCCTTCTGAAGCCGCTTCATCCGTTGGAACGTGGTACTGGCATCCATGCCGGTCACGTCGTCGATCTCGGCAAGGCGCATGGCGCCGTGTTACCGAGGGACTGGATCACGGATGTGGAACGGCGCAGGCGCAGACGCCGAAGAGCGTCTTCGATGCGTTCGGCGCCCGCCGCTGGGCGTTACAACGGTGCGGGCAGGTTACGGAGAATCGAGACAGGTTCATGGCTTTCGTCCGGGGGGCCCTCCCGAGGCGGTTGGGGGCTGCGTGAGCGGGCGTGGTAGACACGCGGCATGGCTGCGTTCATGGCGTTCTTCGATGGTTCGACCACCACCTGGCGGGTCAGCTCAGCCGCCGTGACTTCCGGGATCACGGATCTCTGGGCCGAGGTGGAAGCCGATCCGACGCAACGCAGTGAGGTATGTGCGTTCAGTTGGAGCTTCTGCACGGATGAGGGGCCGGGCGAGGTCTTTCTGCCGGAGGGCGGGACGGGCCTGTACGTGGACGCGCCCCTGGCGGAATCGGCGCAGGTCGCCTGCTTGCTTCGCCGGCTGATGCCGGATTCCGTCGAGCTGGTGTTCTGCGATCAGGGATATTACTTCGATGTTCGAGTCCAGCCGGGAGCCACGGCGATGGAGCTCATCGCAGAGGTGGATGCCCAACCCTGAGTGCCGGGGCAGGCGCGGCCGGCTGCCCCGGCACCCTCCTGATCCGGGGTGCGCCGCCGTACGTCGTCCACCGGGGGGTGCGGTTGTCAGGACGGACGGTTCGTGTCCGGGATGCTGATGGCGATCGGCTTGGCCTCGCCGAGGAAGAGCAGGACGAACTGGCGGATCGCCTCTTCCAGGGTCCAGGCTACGGACGGGATGACGGGAAAGGAGATCAGTCCCTCGCGGAAGGCGACCAGGAGGGGCCAGGCGGCTGCGATCAGGGGCTTCAGGACGGGCTCCTTGGACAGCCCGATCATGTCCCCGACCCGGTCGCCGAGCGTGTACCTGGCGAACGCGCTGATCAGGGGGCGGGTGAGGCCGAGATCGAGTTCGGCCACGATGTCGAGGAGGACTTCGGTCAGTGCCACCCCCTCGTCACTCGCGGCCAGGATCGGATCGAGGACCTGAGCGGACTGGGCGTTGGCCGCGTCCCAGGTGGCCGGGATGTACTCCTGCCGCACGCCGAGCATGGCGGCGCTGACCTGCCACACATGCAGATAGGCGTCCGAGTCGGCGGTGCCGACCCTCACACGCCAGTCCTTGAGCCTCTGCATCACGAACGTGGCCAGGCTGTGCCAGGTGACGAGGATGTCCGCCTGGCTGATGGGGATCGTCTGGCCGCCGCTCGTCTGCGTCCACCCGGGAGACTGGGGGAGCAGATGCCGTACGGCGGCGTGCACCATCCGGGTCTTCACGCACGTCACGATCATCGAGCCCGTCGGCTGGTACGCGTCCACGTCCCCGATGTCGTAGCCGAGTCTCGCGGTCTTGGCGATGCGGTCCTTCATGTCCGCCCCGCCCTTGGAGTAGTACACCGCGCGTGCCTCGCGGGGGATGGCGGTACTCATCATGCCGCTGCCGAGGCCGTACAGTGCCCCGACGTAGATCCCCTTCGTCTTGCTGAACCGGGAACCGCGGTCGAGCTTCGTACGGTCGGCCCAGGACGGGAGCCGACGGGCCTCCTCCATGAAGTCCCGTACATCTGAGGGCAGTTCTGCGGGGAGGGCCTGGTCGTTGCGGGTCCACTTGGCGAGTGCGGCGTTGACCCTGGCCACATCGCCCCGGTCGATGACGGCTGCCAGGACCGGGTCGGCTTCGTCGTCCCACACCCATTCGGGATCCACGCCGGCGCCCGCGCCCGCCACGGAGCCGGCCGGCGACCAGGTCCACAGGGGCCGGGCCCCTGCGGGGGAAGCCATGCTCAGCGCTCCGGCGGCGCCGAGGGCTCCGCCGGCCAGTAACATCTTTCGTCTGCTCAGCCCGTCCATCTGATCGAACTCCTCTGTGGCTGTGGGTTGTTGCGTCCGTCGAGGTGTTGCCGAGGTTCTGCGGAGCCCTGCCGCACCCGGTCGAAGTCCAGAGGCCTCGCGGGGGCATGCGGGGGTTCCCACTCGGCGTGCACATGGGGTGAGGCTCGTCTGGAGTGTTGAAGCCCGTACGGTCCTGAGGTGTGCGTTGTTTGGTGCGGCACCGTCACTCGCTCGTGACGGCAGACCTCGCGTTGACTGCCGACCCCTGAAGACGCCTGTGATTCATCATTGACTTATGTGCCTTCCGAGAGGTCGCCACGGATGCAACTGACCCTCACAAAGCGACAGTTGTGAGCCATCCTCTTTGGAGCTGCTTTAGATTCATGTGATTTCTCATTAACATAGCGAGTGTCGCCGTAGTCGACAATGGGTGTGACGATGCTTCGCCCAGGTCGCGGCGTAGTGCCTGTGCGACGGTTGATGTGAGGCCGGCTCTCCTGGGGCGAACCGCGCCGCCGGTCCGCGGTGTTGGTCTTGGGCCCGCTGTCCGACCTGCTGAGGAAGGCTGCTGGACCCTGGCCGGGCGCGCGGGCGAGATCACTCCTGACGGCATGCGGCACCTGCTGTATCGCCCGAAGCGCGATGCCGGTGCATGAACCCTGTGGTGCGCCGGCGGGGTGGTGGGGCCGCCCGTGGTGAAGTTCCGGATGGACCGTTCGGCCAAGGGGCCTTCCGGCCCAGCTCCCGGGCGACCGGGCCCCCTGGACGTTCACCCAGGACGTACGACTCCATCGGCTACGCCTTCACCGGCACGGGCGTCGACGTCCTGGGCGAGAAACAGGTCGAGGGCGGGGACATCGAGGTCCGCGTCGACGGCGGACCGCCCGTCACCGTCAGCAACCCTGGGCACCGCGCGCCTCGCCCGCGAGATTTTGTTCACCACGCGGGGGCCTCCCGCGGATGCCACACGGTCACCGTGACCGACATGACGGCGAAGACCCTGCGCCTGGACGCCTACACGGTCGTCCCCACCGCCCTCAGAACCGTGCGAGGCCTGGTGTTCCAGGGCCTCACCCTCACCGGTACCACCTGGGCCGCCGTCTCCGACGAGGGCCTCGTCGACAGCCAGGGCGGGGTGATCTGGGATCCCCGGCCCCTGAACCCCGCCCGCATCCCCGCCGCGGTCCGGATCAGCCGCGGCACCGACATCAGCTTCACCGGGAACCACGTCCACGACATCCTCCGGGTACTGGACGACGGGGCTTCATCCACACCCTCGGCGGCCAGGGCGGCGGCACCCGCCGGTCGGGCGCCTCCGGCAACTTCGTGGAGATCCGCAACCGCAGCACCGCCCCCACCGACAAGAGCCTCTACCCGGACGAGGGAAGCTCCCACTGGGACATCCACGACAATGTCGTCCGGTACGTGAACGGGGCCAACTGGATCAGGATGTGGACGCCGGCCATGCACGACGCCCACGTTCGGAACACCTGCTCCGACGTTCCCAACCACTTCAGCAACGCCACCGACAGCACCGTGGAGCAGGCCTTCGTCGTCCCCGATGACATCTGGCCCGAGGAAGCCCGCAGCATCATGGCGAACGTCGGTCCGGGCGCAACGCTTCCATAGCGTCGAGCGTCGGCAGGGCCACACGTCCCAGCGAGCCCGGAGTGCGCGCGTCGGTCGCTGCCACCGCCCGCCGCATCAACCCACGGGTGTAAACCCGTGGGCCGATGTCGGACGGGAGGGCGTGTGACAGCGTTGTGCTGTGCCCACGGACCGGCCGTGACGGCACGATTGACGACCCATGACATGGAGGACCCGTGGCCGTCCCGCCGTTCACCGCACACCGGAGCCCGACACGTCGCCGCGTGCTGGGAGCCGCGCTGGCCACGGGGGCCGCCTTACCGCTCGGCGCGGTGGTGGGTCCCGCGTGGGCCGTTCCGGAGGGGCGCGGACCGGCCCCGGGACGGCTCACACTGCCGGAGCCCACCGGGCCGTATCCGGTGGGCACGGTCCCGCTGCATCTGGTCGACCGGTCACGGCCGGACGGGATCGCGGGCCCGGGGCACTTCCGGGAGCTGATGGCGACCGTGTGGTATCCGGCCCGGAACGTGGAGGGCCACCCGCGGGCGCCCTGGATTCCGGCCGGTGCCCTGGAGGCGTTCCTCACGGATGCCGGGTTCGGGGAGATGGCGCCGCTGGCGCCGGTCACCGCCGGACACGTGGGGGCCCCGCTGATGCGGTTGGGCCGGCGGCTGCCGGTCGTGGTGTTCTCCCACGGTGCGCACAGCCACCAGGGGGACCACACGGTCGTGGTCCAGGAACTGGCCAGTCATGGCTATGCGGTGGTGACGGTGGCCCACCAGTACGACACGTACACGGTGTTCCCCGACGGGCGGATCGCCACCCCGCTCCAGGGCCCCGACACACCGACGCTGCCCGGGGACTTCGCGGCCGACGTGCGTTTCGTCCTCGACTGCGTCGAGCAGATCGCGGCGGGACACCATCCGGACGTGGACCGGCGGGAGCTGCCGGCCGGGCTCCTCGGCTCCCTCGACCCGCGGCGCATGGGCGCGTTCGGCTGGTCGAAGGGCGGTACGGCCACGGCCTGCGCCATGCTCGCGGACACCCGGATCCGGGCGGGCCTGAGCCTCGACGGGCCGATGCAGATGAGGCCGCCGCTCGCCGGTGCCCTGGACCGGCCGTTCATGATGATGTCCGCCGAGTTCACCCGGGCCACGGACCCCGAGGCAGCCGCGTTCTGGTCGCTTCTGCGGGGGTGGCGGCGGGACATACGGGCCGAGGGCGCCGTCCACGTCTCGTACGGCGACAACGAGGCCCTGTACCCGCAGGTGGCGGGCATCCTCGGATGGAGTGCGCAGCAACTCCAGGAGGCCATAGGCACGCTGGATCCCGGTCAGGCGGTGCGGATCCAGCAGGCGTACCCGCTCGCCTTCTTCGACGCCCACCTGCGCCACCGCCGGGGGCATCTCCTGGACGGACCGTCACCGGCCTTCCCCGCCGTCGAGTTCCTCTCCTGAGCGCTCGGGGGCACGCCGCGTCACCGGCGTCCCGTGCCCTCGGCGAACACCGACGGCGTGCCCCCTCGCGATGCGGCGCGGGTACTACTGCAGCGGAAACTCGACTCCCCGCTCGTCCGCGGGCCGGGGGCCGTGGATCCGGCGGTCGGACGCGGACATGGCGACGTCGTTGATGCTCGCCTCGCGGCGCCGCATGAGGCCGTGTCCGTCGAACTCCCACAGTTCGTTGCCGTAGCTGCGCCACCACTGGCCCTCGGCATCGTGCCACTCGTACTGGAAGCGCACGGCGATCCGGTTCTCGTGGAACGCCCAGAGGTTCTTGCGCAGCGCGTATGCCTGTTCGCGCTCCCACTTCCGCGTCAGAAAGGCGACGATCTCGTCGCGGCCGCGGAGGAAGGTGTCACGGTTGCGCCAGACCGAATCCGGTGTGTACGCGGAGGCCACGCGGCGGGGGTCGCGGGTGTTCCAGGCGTCCTCGGCGGCTTGGACCTTCCGGAGCGCCGTCTCGTGGGTGAACGGCGGAAAGGGCGGGCGATCGTCGGTCACGGGATCCTCCACATCGTCGAGAACGCAGTGGGACAGCATGGAGACCGCATTGAGAACGTACGTTCTCCATCAAGGTGGCCTAAGGTAGGGAACGATCGTTCTCGATGTCAAGGAGTCCCGGATGCCCGCCCCGATCACCGACGAGCAGCACCGTCTGGACCGTGAGGCGCTGCTCGACGCCGCGGAGGGGCTCTTCTACGAGCAAGGCATCCAGGCGGTCGGGATGGACCTGATCCGTACGGCGTCCGGCCTGCCCCTGAAGCGGATCTACCGGTTCTTCCCGGCGAAGGAGGACCTGGTGGTGGCGGTGCTCGAACGCCGTGACCGGCGGTGGAGAGGGGCCCTGGCCGCGTACGTGGGGGAGGTCCCGGACCCTCGTGAGCGGGTTCTCGCGGTCTTCGACTGGCTCGCCGCATGGTTCGCGGAACCCGGCTTCCGCGGCTGCGCCTGGATCAACGCCCACGGCGAACTGGGTACCTCGTCCGAGGCGGTGCTCACCGAAGTCCGTACGCACAAACAGGCGTTCCACGATCAGATCGCGGACTGGACCCGGGCCGCGGGACTGCCGGCGGCCGAGCCGGTCCTCCTCCTTGCCGAGGGGGCCATCGTCACCGCCGGCATCACCGGCGACCCGGCCCCGGCCCGCCATGCGCGCGCGGCCGTCGCGATGCTTCTCGGGGGTGCGTGAGCGGACGTCGACCAGGATCAATCGTATCCGGTGGAGCGGACCGGGACCCAGGCCGCCCTTCGCGGCGGCGGAGCGGCGCCTGTGCGCACGTGGAACGGATACCCCCGGACGTCGTTGGGCCAGTCCGCCCAGTCGACGCCCCCCTGTGCGTGTTGGCCGACCCGAGGTTCCGCGGCTGTGACAGCGTGAGTCGTCACCGGCGCATACGGCGCGCGTGGAAAGGGGTTCTCCCATGGGGCACGGCGGCAACGTGATCGCGGAACTGACGACCGACCACCGGGAGGTGGACGAACTCTTCGCGGAGATCGAGGTGCAGCCGGTCGGTGACGCCCGGCGCCGGGAGCTGGTGGACCACCTGACCATCGAACTGGTACGTCACTCCGTGGCGGAGGAGATGTACCTCTATCCGGCGGTGCGTGACCGGGTCGCCGGCGGCGGTGACCTCGCGGACAACGAGATCGCCGAGCACGCGACGGTGGAGCGGCATCTCAAGGAACTGGAAGGGCTCTCGGCCGGGGACTCGCAGTTCGACCACCTCGTGGCGAAATTGAAGCTCGAAGTCGCCGCGCACGTAAGGGAGGAGGAGGGGACGCTCTTCCCGCTTCTCGCGCGCTCGTGCACCCCGGAGGAACTGGACGAGCTGGGTGACAAGGTGCGGGCCGCGAAGAAGACAGGGCCCACACGCCCGCATCCGTCTGCCCCGGACACGCCTCCCGGCAACAAGCTCCTCGGACCCGGCATCGGCCTCGTGGACCGCTCCCGCGACCTGCTGACCGGCAGGGGCAGAGACTGAGCGCGGACCTAGGAGTACGACGGGGCCGGCGAGCCGCGGCCCGCGCCGACGCCCTGGGCCGGCGTGGCCGACGGGCGCCCGGATCGACAAGGAGTTGGTACACGTGACACGCGCACTCGCACTCGTCTGCACCCTGTCCCCCTCCCCGAACGACTCCAGCAGTCATCTGCTGGCCGGTCAGATCATGGCCGAACTGTCCGGGCTGGGGGTGGAGGGCGAGACCGTACGGGTGGTCGACCACGAGGTGAAGGCGGGGGTGGCACAGGACATGGGCGGGGGCGACGCCTGGCCGGAGCTCCGGAAGAAGGTGCTGGCCTCCGACATCCTGGTTCTGGCCACGCCCATCTGGCTGGGGCACCCGTCGAGTGTGTGCCAGCGCGTCCTGGAACGGCTGAACGCCGACATCTCCGAATCCGATGACGCGGGCCGCCAACTGCCCTACGGCAAGGTCGCGGCCGTGGCGGTCGTCGGCAACGAGGACGGCGCGCACAAGGTGAGCGCCGATCTGTTCCAGGGACTCAACGACCTGGGCTTCACCCTCGCCCCGGGCGCCGTGACGTACTGGGTCGGCGAGGCCCAGCACGGCACCGACTACCAGGACCTGGACGAGACCCCCGACGCCGTCGCGGCCACGACCCGCACCCTGGCCGTCAACGCGGCCCACCTCGCGGGGTTGCTCGAGGGCTCTTCGTACCCGCCGAGTTGCTGAGAGCTCGCGCAGATGGGCGAGTGTTGCGGACGGGGTTCGCTCAGACGGCCGGAGCTGTCACCGAGGCCCGAGTGGTTGCGGAGATGAGGGCTTCGCGAGGCACTCGCGCCGCGGCGGCCAGCGCACGGCCCACCGGATAGGCGTGCGCGCCTGCCGGGAGGTGGCCGGGGCGACCACTGAGCACCACGTCGACGGAGCCTGGGGCGAGGCCTGATTCCCTGGTGCGGTTCAAGCGTCGCAGCGCTTGGCGGGCGACTGCTTCGGCGCTGTCGTACAGGATGGTTCCGGCAGGCAGGCTCTGTAGAATCTGTGGAGCCATCAGGGGGTAGTGCGTGCACCCCAGTACCACGGCGTCGCAATTCCGCGGGGTTCGCTCGGTCGCATCGGCGATCGCCTCCGCGGCGGCAGTCATGTCACCGTGGTCGATCGCTTCGGCCAGGCCGGGACACGCGACCCGTGCGACCGGCATGCCGTTCGCGAAGTTCGCGATCAGGCGATCCTGGTAGTCACTTGTGGTGGTACGGACGGTCGCCCATACGGCGAGGTTTTGACTGGTTGCCGCGGCCGGCTTCACGGCAGGGACGGTTCCGATCACGGGAATGCGAGGCTCGAAACTCTCGCGCAGGGCGTCGATCGCGGTGACGGTGGCGGTATTGCAAGGGACGACGATGGCCTCCGCGCCCCGCTGAATGGCCAGGTGGGCGGCACTGAGCAGACGGTCCGTGACGAAGGAGGCGGTCCTCGGACCCCAAGGGGCCCCCTCGGGATCCAGAAGCAGAAGCAGATCGAGTTCCGGGGCAAGGTGCCGAAGCCAGCCGGCGGTAGGGAGAAGGCCACATCCTGAATCGATCAATGCCACCGTCATGGGGGTCAACGTAGCAGTCGGATCTCGCCACAGGCCGTATCGAGCACATGCGCGGCCCCCTTCACAAGGCCGGGCGAGGCCGTCAGGTGGTCCGGCGTTCGCAGCAGCGCGTGCCTTCGATGTCGATCGTTCTGGACCGTCTCGGGATGATCTCATCCAGTTCGTTCTGTTCGACGAGGGCGTACGCGTCGCCCTCGTTCACCCGCTTGCTGCGGACACGGTCGGACGTGCCGCGCTGGAGCTGACGGAAGTGGAAGGTGCGGGTCTCCGGGGCGGTGAACATCCGGACGGGAAGGGAGACCGGACCGAAGGACAGCGGTCCGCTCCACGGAGGGCGGGCCATGGCGCTCGCACTCCTTCATGTGCGCGGGCGCGCCCGGTGGCTGGTATCGCACCAGGGGTAGATGGCGCTGCGCCGGCAGGTGCAGAGGGCGACCACGAAACGGTCGGAGATGTGCACGGACCCGTCCGGTGCGGTGACTTCCACCGGGCCCTCCACGAGGAGGGGGCCCTGCGCGGTCAGTGTGACGTGGCACGGGGAGTCAGGGGCGTTCGGCACGGATGACCACCAGTTCCTCGCTCGTGTCCTCGGCGCACATCAGCCGGCGTTCGCGCAGCCAGAGAAGTCGGGAGCGCAGCACCGGGCCCAGAGGGATGCGGACCCGGCTGCTGACCCCCGCGTCCAGCCCCGCGCGTCCGAGCCGGTCGAGCGTGGCGCCGGCGTCGCAGAGCCCGGAGTGCACGATGAGCAGGACGCCGCCGCGCCGCAGCACGGACGGCACCCCCGTGCAGAGACGGTCGATGACGGCCCGGCCGTCGACCCCCGCGTCCCAGGCGCGCGAGGCGCCGCGCAGCGGAACGCCCGGGGCGGGGACATAGGGCGGGTTGCACAGCACGAGATCGTACGCACGCGTCGCCACGGCGGACGTCAGGTCGCTGCGGTGCGCCGTGATGCGACGGCGGTGCAGCAGCGCGTTGAGCCGGGCGGTGACGACGGCGCGGAGCGTGATGTCCACGGCCGTCACCTCGCAGCCGAGCTGCGCGGCGCGTACGGCGAGGGCGCCGCTGCCCGTGCCGATGTCCAGCACGGAGGTGTCCGGGCCGGTGCGTTCCTGTTCGAGGGCCGCCAGCAGCAGTTGGGTGTCGCTCTGCGGTGCGTAGACCCCGGGAGGGGTGACGAGGAAGGGCTGTGCATACGGTCGTGCGCCGGTGACGGTAACCATGCGGTCTTCTCCTTCGGGCAGGGGCACCCGCGGGGCCGTGGCCGGTCTGTCAGGCCGCCCACCGGGCGAGGAGGCGTCGGCCGAGGCGGTCTTCGAGGAAGGACGTGGCGGCGACGCCGAACGCGACGTCCGGTTCCAGCTCGGGAGCGTCGTCGAGCAGCCCGCCGATGACCTCCTTGCGCACCACCTGTTCGTGCACCGCGTCGGCCTCGACGTGCTCGTCGTAGAAGAACGTGGCGGCAGGACCCGCGCCCGTGCGGGCCATCGCGCGGGCGAGCTGCCGGGACGCGGGCGAGGACGTGATCTCGACGGCCGCGAAGTGCCCGACCAGCGCGCCGCGCATGCTCCGGTGCAGCCCGAACAGCGACATGGCGTTGACCAGCGCCAGCATCTCGGAGAACCCGTCGTCCAGATAGTGACCGTATCCGGTGTCCAGCCCGAGGTCCGCCATGAGGTCGGCGAACAGCCGGGCGTGCACGCGCTCCGCTCGGCCGCCGCCGAACTCGTCGAACTCCACGGCGGCCATCGCCGCCTTGGCCCGGCCGCTCAGCCGGGGCAGCACCCACGCGTGCGGATCGGCCTCCTTGAGGTGGTACAGCGAACGCTGTCGCGCGTACTCCCGCACCTGTGCCAAGGTGCCGCGCCGCGCGAGGAAGTGGGGCACTCCGTCGGAGTGGACGGGTTGCACGAGGAGGTCCGCCAGAACCTCGTCCAACGAGCTCGGAGCGGGGACGTCCCGCCGCAGGGCGGTGAGGAAGCGCTCCTCCAGGGCGGCCCGCAGCGACAGTAGCGCGGCATCCCATTCGCGCTCCGGATCGACGTCCCGAAAGCCTCGGTAATGGAGTTCGTAACAGCTGTACAGGGCGAGGTGCAGATCGTCACCGTACGGATCGGCCGGACCCACCGGAAGAGGAGCGGGCGGTGGGGAGCCGTCCCGCAGGGCCTCCGTCACCGCCGCCGACAGCACGCCCCTGGGACGGGGCAACAGCGGCGCGGTGCTGGATTCGGGCATCCCGTACTTCCCTCCGTACCGGGCCCGGACGAGCCCGTCGTGAGGCACCTTCCACCTCCGATGCTCCCCGTGAACGGGCGTTCCCGCATCCGCGGCGGCCCGGGACGCCGTTGTCCGCCGGACCGCCGCGGGATCGGTTCTTGCGGTACGTTCTGCGGCCGTTCGCGCGTGCGGCCCCGCGTGAACGTTCCACCCGGCCCGTGCCGTGCCCCGGATCCGTCGTCGTCAGGAGGGGCCGCCCACGCCCCGAACGATTCCGGTCACCCGTGCGCACGCGGGTGCGGTGCGGCGTGCGTGGAGCCGGCGCACTGGACCGGGGCCGGACTGGGGCTCGGCGTGGCCACCGCCCGGCGAGGCCGACGGCGCCGTCCCGGCGCCCCGGCCCGCTCCTTGGTGGCGTGCGGCGGAATCGGCGGAACTTCGCCTTCCGCGCCGCCGGCGCACAGGAGGGCACCTGCCGGCACGAATTGTGTGCGGTGTGCACCGGCCCAATGGCCCCGTCGCTGCTCCGATTGCCGGGGCCGTTGGAGTCAGTACGGGGCGGACCGTGTTTCCGCCCGTGGGCATCGGTTACCCGCATGGGAGACGGATCCGGCAGCCGCCGCCCGCCCGGCGGACCGGCACGAGCGCTCATGAGCACGGGAGAATCCGATGACCGACGGCAAACAGATCCAGCGTGACGGCGTCCGGGCCGCCGATCCGGCGGACGGGCCGATGACCACGGATCAGGGGGGTCGCCGTCGAGCACACCGACGACGCGCTGACCGTCGGTGACCGGGGCCCCACCCTCCTGGAGGACTTCCACCTCCGAGAGAAGATCACCCGCTTCGACCACGAGCGCATCCCGGAACGGGTCGTGCACGCCCGGGGAGCCGGGGCGTACGGATACTTCGAGCCGTACGAGTCGTGCGCGCGGTTCACCCGGGCCGCCTTCCTCCAGGACCCCGGCGTCCGCACGCCGGTGTTCGTCCGGTTCTCCACCGTGCAGGGCCCGCGCGGTTCGGCGGACACGGTGCGCGACGTGCGGGGCTTCGCGACGAAGTTCTACACGAGCGAGGGCAACTACGACCTGGTCGGCAACAACTTCCCGGTCTTCTTCATCCAGGACGGCATCAAGTTCCCGGACTTCGTGCACGCGGTGAAGCCCGAGCCCCACAACGAGATTCCGACCGGCGCCTCCGCCCACGACACGCTCTGGGACTTCGTCTCCCTCCAGCCCGAAACCCTGCACACGATCATGTGGCTGATGTCGGACCGGGCGATTCCGCGCAGCTACCGGATGATGCAGGGCTTCGGAGTCCACACCTTCCGCTTCGTGGACGCCGAGGGGCGTGGCACGTTCGTGAAGTTCCACTGGACTCCGAAGCTGGGCGTGCACTCCTTGGTCTGGGACGAGGCCCAGGAGGTCCAGGGCCGCGATCCCGACTTCAACCGGCGTGACCTCTGGGACGCCATCGAGGCCGGTCAGTACCCGGAGTGGGAGCTGGGCGTCCAGCTCATCCCCGAGACGGACGAGCACAGCTTCGACTTCGACCTCCTCGACGCGACCAAGATCGTCCCCGAGGAGATCGTCCCCGTCCGCCCCATCGGCCGGATGGTCCTCGACCGCAACCCCGACAACTTCTTCGCCGAGACGGAACAGGTCGCCTTCCACACCGCCAACGTCGTGCCGGGGATCGACTTCACCAACGACCCCCTGCTCCAGGTGCGGAACTTCTCGTACCTCGACACGCAATTGCTGCGGCTCGGCGGCCCCAACTTCGCCCACATCCCGGTCAACCGCCCCGTCGTCCCCGTACGCAACAACCAGCGCGACGGCTTCCACCAGGAACAGATCCACACCGGCACGAACTACACCCCCAACACCCTGGGCGCCGGCTGCCCGGTGCTCGCGGACGTCGGGTCCGGCGCCTACCGCCACCTCACCGAACGGGTGGAGGGGAGCACGATCCGCCGACGCAGCCCCAGCTTCGAGAACCACTACCTGCAAGCCGCCCTGTTCTGGCGCAGCATGGCCGACTGGGAGCGCACGCACATCGTCGACGCCTTCCGCTTCGAACTGGGCAAGGTGACCGCCAAGGACGTACGGGCCCGCGCCGTGGCCCAGTTGAGCCAGGTGGACACGGAGCTCGCGCGCGCCGTCGCCGAGGGCATCGGCGTCCCCGCCCCCGAGGCGTCCTCGACGCCCGAGCCGCAGCCGTCCCCGGCGCTGAGCCTGGAGAACCTGCGGGGCGACGGCTCCATCCTCTCCCGCCAGATCGCCGTGCTCGTCACGGACGGCGTCGACGCGACGCAGATCGAAGCGGTCAGGGGTCCGCTGACCGCCGACGGCGCGATCGTGGAACTCCTGGCCCCGCAGGACGGCACCGTCACCACCGGCCAGGGCGGCACGCTGGAGGTCGACCGGGCGCTGCCGACCGTGGCGGCCGTCCTCTACGACGCCGTACTCCTGCCCGACGGCGCCCGGTTCACCGAGGACGCCGTGCGCCGCTTCGTACGCAACGCCTACCGCCACGCCAAGCCCATCGGCGGCTACGGGGACGGCATGACCGCGCTCGCCGAACTGCTGCCCGGCACGGTGACGGACCGTCCGGCGTCCGAGGAGCGCGGACCGGTCGACAACCTCGGCGTGGTGACCGCGACCGGCGGCGACGGCGGCTTCGCCACCACGTTCGCCTCGGCCGTGGCCGCCCACCGGCACTGGGGGAGGCCGGAACTCGATTGAGGAGGAGCCCGGCCGCTCACCGGACCGGGCACTCGGACCGGTCGCCGACCCGGGCGCGCACCCGCGCCCGACGAAAGGATCACATGGGCATGTCCGTGGACCGGATCGCGGAGCCCTGGGGGAGCCGTACCTCCTACGGCCGGCACGAGCCGTGGCCGGAACGGGTGGACACGTTCCTGGCCCCGGGGGTGGACGCGGAGGCGGTGGACCGGTGGGTCCAGACGGCGTCCGTCCTGCACTCCGACGGCGACGCGATGGACGTGGCGGTGAAGGACGGTGCCTTGGTCGGTGTGCGCGGTCGACCGCGTCAACCGGGGGCGGCTCGGCCCGAAGGACCTCTTCGGCTGGCAGGCCAACGGTTCCGGCGACCGGCTGACCCGCCCGCTCGTCCGCCGCGACGGCGAACTGACCGAAACGGACTGGGACACCGCGATGGGGCTGGTGGTGTCGCGCTCCCGGGAACTGCTGGCGGACCGGGGGCCCGGCTCGATCGGGTTCTACACCTCCGGCCAGTTGTTCCTTGAGGAGTACTACACGCTGGCGGTTCTGGCCCGCGCCGGGATCGGCACCAGCCATCTGGACGGCAACACCCGTCTGTGCACCTCCACGGCGGCCGAGGCGCTGAAGGAGAGCTTCGGCTGCGACGGCCAGCCCGGCAGCTACGACGACATCGACCATGCCGACACCCTCGCGTTCTACGGCCACAACATCGCCGAGACCCAGCCCGTCCAGTGGATGAGGGTCCTCGACCGGCTGCAGGGTGCCGATCCGCCCCGTCTGCTGTGCGTGGATCCACGCCCGACCCCCGTCGCCCGGCACTCCACCGTGCATCTAGCCCCCCGCCTCGGCACGAACCTGGCGCTGCTCAACGCCCTGCTCCACGAGATCATCCGGACCGGCCGCGTGGACGAGGACTACGTACGGACGCACACCGTGGGGTACGAGGAGCTGGCGCGTACGGTCGAGGACTGCACGCCCGCGTGGGCGGCCGGGATCTGCGACGTCCCGCGCACCGCGATCCAGGAGGCCGCCGAGACGATCGGCACCGCCGACCGGCTGCTGTCCACGGTCCTTCAGGGCGTCTACCAGTCCCATCAGGCCACGGCCTGTGCCGTCCAGGTCAACAACCTCCATCTGCTGCGCGGCATGCTCGGCCGGCCCGGCGCCGGAGTCCTCCAGATGAACGGTCAGCCGACCGCGCAGAACACCCGTGAGTGCGGTGCGAACGGCGACCTCCCGGGCTTCCGGAACTGGGAGAACGACGCCCATGTCGCGGATCTCGCGCGGGTGTGGAACGTCGAGCCCTCGACCATTCCGCACTACGCCCCGCCGACGCACGCCCTGCAGATCTTCCGTTACGCCGAGCAGGGCTCGATCGGGATGCTCTGGATCAGCGGGACGAACCCGGCGGTGTCGCTGCCCGAGCTGCCCAGGGTGCGCGCGGTCCTGGACCGGCCGGGGCTCTTCACCGTGGTGCAGGACCTCTTCCTGACCGAGACCGCGCGGTTCGCCGATGTGGTCCTGCCGGCCGCGACCTGGGGCGAGAAGACCGGCACGTTCACCAACGCGGACCGGACGGTTCACCTGTCGGACCGGGCGATCGAGCCACCCGGCGAGGCACGGGCCGATCTGGACATCTTCCTGGACTACGCCGCCCGGATGGACTTCCGCGACAAGGACGGTGCGCCGCTGATCCCCCGGCGTGACCCCGAGTCCGCCTTCGAGGCGTGGAAGCGGTGCAGCAGGGGCCGGCCCTGTGACTACTCCGGGCTCTCCTACGCCGCTCTGCGGGGCGGCAGCGGCATCCAGTGGCCGGTCACCGCGGACGCGCCCGGCGGCACCGAGCGGCTCTGCACGGCGGGCGCCGCCTGGGCGGATCCGTCCATGTGCGAGACCTACGGCAAGGACCTCGTCACCGGTGCCTCCGTGTCCGAGACCGCGTACCGGGCGTTCAATCCGGAGGGCAGGGCCATGCTCAAGGGAGCCGCATACCTGCCGCCCCTCCAGGAGCCGGACGGCGACCACCCGTTCCAGCTGACGACCGGACGCACCGTCTACCACTTCCACACCCGCACCAAGACGGCCCGCGCCCCGCAGCTGAACGCGGCGGCCCCCGACGTCTGGGTCGAGATGAACGCCGAGGACGCGGACGCCCTGCACTTCGGCGAGGGCGACCTCGTGGAGGTCACCGGTCCGCGCGGCGCCCTGCGCGGCCGGCTGCGGCTCACCGGCATCCGGCGCGGTCTGCTGTTCGTGCCGTTCCACTACGGCTACTGGGACACCCCCGCGGGGCGGGGACCGGACGGAACCACACCGGGACGCGCCGCGAACGAGACGACCGTGACCGACTGGGACCCGGTGAGCAAACAGCCGTTGTTCAAGATCGCGACGGCGGACATCCGGCTCGTGGCCAGGGGCTCGGCGGAGGCGTCGGTCGCCCCCACCACGGCCGCCTCGGCACCCGCCAGGACCGGCGGCGCCGTCCGTCCGACCGAGGGGGGAGCAGCGGCCGAGGTCGACGAGGGACCCTTCCACGACACCCGAGGGGGCGACGCACAGTGAAAGGGATCGTCTACACCCTCGAAGCCCTCCACGACGGTGAGTGCGCGCTGGCGGGCCAATGGGCCGAGGCGGCCGCACGCCACAGCGCGGAGCACGAGGTCCGGCACGTGGCGCAGATCCTCCTCGGTTGGTCGAACGAGCACGGCCGCCGGCTGGCGGACGCGGGCGCCCGGTACGGCCTCGCTCTCGACCCGCCGCCCGAGCCCGGCCCGCGCGGGTTGCCCCCGGCCGACGAGGAAGGCACCCTGGCGGAGGAGCACCCTGCGGAAGAGGGGCTTCTCCTGCTGCTCGATCTTCGCGAGCTGCACCTCGGGGCCTGTGGCAACTCCTTGTTGTGGGAGATGCTCGGGCAGGTCGCGCAGGCGTCCGGGGAGTCGAGCCTCCTGGATCTGGCCACGTCCTGCCATCCGCGGACCCTGCGACAGATGCGATGGACGAACACCATGCTGAAGTCGCTGTCACCCCAGGTGCTCACCAGCCTGTGAACCTCCATGGAGCGGCCCGCGCGCAACCCTGCCGCGGGAACGAACGAGAAGCGACGGAAGGCACCCCATGTCCCCTCAAGGGACACAGCCCGTGGCACCTGTCCCGGGCATGCCCTGCTGGGTCAATCTCATGGTCGGCGACATCCACGTCACCCGGGCCTTCTACGCAGCGGTCCTGGGCTGGACCTTCGAACCCAGCACCCTGGGCAACGGATTCCTCACCGCCTCCGCCGACGGCAGACCGGTGGCGGGCATCGGCATGAGCCGCCCGGGGCTGGCGCCCGCACCGGAATGGACCCCCTACTTCGCGGTGTCCGACGCCGACGCCACCACGGCACGCGTCCAGGAACGCGGCGCCACCGTCGCCGTCGGGCCCGTGCCCCTGGGCCGGGGGCGGGCCTGCCTGGCCGCCGACCGGGACGGCGCGGCCTTCGGATACTGGCAGGGGCCCGCGCCGTGCTGGGCCCTGGGCGGCGACGCCCTCGTCCGCCTCGATCTGCGGTCACCCAACGCGTTCGACGCGGCGGTGTTCTACGGCGAGGTCTTCGGCTGGAGCGAGAGCGGGAACATCAGCGTCACCTACGAGAACGACCGCATCCGGGTCCGGCACGGCGAGCACTCCGCCCTGTGCCTCCGCGACGGCGGCGCCCACGCCGCCCCGGACCCCCGCCTGCGGTCGCGCTGGCTCGTGACCTTCGCCGTGGACGACGTGGAACGCGCCATGGTGACGGCCCTGTCGGCGGGCGGAAGCAGACCCAGGCCCCCGGCGGAACCCTGGACGCCCCAGGGGTTCAGCCGTACCCTGCTCGACCCCGACGGAGCACTCTTCACCCTCGTCCACCGCGGGCCATGAAGGCCGTCCCGGGCCGGAAGCGCGTGAGTTCGCGCGGATGCGTCCCGGCCGGGGACCGCACCGGTCCACCCCGTCACCCGAGCGCACGGCCCGGTGAGCGGGCCCGTACGGGCGGTGCGATGTTGCGGAGACGGCCCCGCCGAACCGGGGCGGAGCGCATGAACCCCGGGCAACCGGGCCGACCGACACCCACGAGAGCGACCAGGAGGTCACCGTCATGCCGGCAGGGTCCAACCGCAAGCGCGAGCGCCAGTACGAGCATGTGAAGGAGAGCGCGAAGAGCCGCGGCGAGTCGGAGAAGCGCGCCAAGGAGATCGCCGCCCGCACCGTCAACAAGGAACGCGCCCGCGCGGGGGAGTCGAAGACGGCGAGCAGGACGTCCACCCACGACCCCAAGTCCGCCTCCCAGCGCGGCGGGGAGCGTTCGCACAAGGGCGCCCAGGGCCGCACCAAGGACCAGCTCTACGAAGAGGCGAAGAAGAAGAACATCGAGGGCCGTTCCACGATGAACAAGGAGCAGCTCCGCAAGGCGGTCGGTGGCTGAGGCAGCCCGATGTGCGGCGGCGTTCCGGACGGACCCCCGGGGGAACGCCCGCCCGGCGGCGCGGACCGCGCGGACTCAGGGGTGCAGCCGCCCGATGACTCCGGAATCGATCCGGGCCAGGAGAGCGGCCGGGGAGTCGTGGATCTCCACGGCTCCGGCCGCCTCCAGGTCCGCCCGGGGAATGCCGCCCGACAGCAGGCCCACCGCGGCCACGGATGCCCCGGTGGCGGCCTTCATGTCCCAGACGGAGTCCCCGATGTACACGCTCTCCTCGCTGTCGGCGCCCGCGATCTCCCGCGCGTGGTGGATCTGGTCCGGCGCGGGCTTGCCCTGCTCCACGTCATCCGCACCGGCCGTGCCGGAGATGACGTCGTCCGCGTCGAGCGCCCGGCGCAGGGCGGCGAGTTCGGTTCCGGACGCCGAGGTCGCCAGGACGACCGTCCACCCGCGTTCCGCGAGGGTGTGCAGCAGTTCCGCCGCTCCGTCGTGCGGCGACAGCCGGTCGAAGTACGTCGCGTAGAGCGCGGAGTGCGCGGCGCTGATCCGGGCGTCCTGTTTCGTGTCCCTTCCGGGGCCCAGGAGATGGCCGACGAGGTCGTCCGAGCCCAGGCCGATCGCCCGGTGGATCGCGGGCATCGCCACCGTGTGCCCGGCCTGGCGGAACGCCTCCCACCAGGTGGTCACGTGCAGGTAATTGGTGTCGACGAGGGTCCCGTCCACGTCGAACAGCGCGGCGCGTGTCATGAGTGTCCTTTCGGTGCCGGTGCCGGTGCCGGTGCCGGTGCCGGTGTCGGTGTCGGTGTCGGTGTCGGTGTCACAGCGCTATGTCCTCGGCGGCGCAGACCCGGGCACCCATGTTCCGTTCGGTCATCCGCAGCGCGGCTTCGGCCAGGTCCGCGTGGATGTGGGCCACCCCGTCCCGGGGGATCGTCAGGTCCAGATGCCGGATGTGGGCGTCGAGCGCAGAGTAGAGAATGCACTGCTCCGTCACCTGGCCGGTCAGGACGAGGTGGTTGATGCCCAGTTGGTGGAGCAGATACGGCAGCGGGGTCTCGTAGAAGATCGAGTGCCGGGCCTTGACCACGAAGAGCGACCGTTCGTCGGGGCGCAGCGGCTCGACGAGATCCGGACGGGCTCCGGCCAGGGCCGCCTCGACGATCTCCCCGTGGTGCGAGCGCCAGTCGCCGAAGTTGTCGTTGGCGTAGACGACCCGTGTCCCGCCGCTCCGGGCCGCCTCCAGCATCCGGGCGATGACGGGCACGGCCCGCTCGGCCGAGCGCAGCAACTGGTCGGCGTCCTCGTGGTCGTACGGATTGATCATGTCGATGACGACCAGCGCCGTACGGGACTTGGCCCGCAGCGGCTCGTCCCGAGAGGGCGCCGCCCAATCGGGCATCAGGACCACCGGCTGCCGGCCATCGGGGCGGTCGGCTCACCGCTGCCGCGGACGGCACCGCTCAGGAACGCGGTCAGCGCCTCGGACGCCGAGTAGCGGGGCCGCCAGCCCAGGACCTCGCGCGCCCGGGTGCAGTCCATGACGGGCAGGCGCAGCACGGCGTCGAAGAGATGGGGCGAGGCGGGGACCGCGCGGGCGTGCCACGCGGTGGCCAGGGCGGCCCGCACCACCGGGACCGGTGCCCGTACCACGCGCGCGTCGAGGAGTTCGCCGAGCGCGCGGGCGTCGGTGACGGTGTCGGCGGCGAGGTTGAAGGGGCCGCGCGCGTCGCCCGTCACGGCGAGCCGGTACGCCTCGGCCGCGTCGTCCGTGTGCAGCACCTGGAACCTCAGGCCGTCCAGATCCGGTACGAGGGGCAGCAGGTCGGGGCGGATCAGCATCCCGGGCAGATGGGTGCCGCCGAAGATGCGGCGCTGTTCGGACGCCGAGGTCTCCTTGAACAGGAAGCCCGGCCTCATGCGCACCACCCGGATTCCCGGATTGCGCAGTTCGAACGTGTCCAGGACCCGCTCCAGATACGCCTTCTCCCGGCAGTACGCGGCGTCGGGCCAGCCATGGGTCGGCCATCCCTCGTCCACTCCCGGTTCCTGTTTCGGCCCCGGCGAGTACGCGCCCACGGACGAGGCGTGGACCAGAGCCGGGACGCCCGCCGCGCGCACGGCGTCGAAGACCCGCATCGACCCCTCGACGTTGCTGCGCCAGGTGACGACGGGGTCGTGGGTCGGCTGGAAGCGCCAGGCCAGATGGACGACGGCGTCCGCGCCGGCCAGCAGGTCCCCGAGGACCTGTTCGCTGTCCGGCAGGGAAAGGTCCGCCCGGTGCCAGGCGACGCCGGGCAGCGTGAGGTCGGGCAGCCGCCGGGCCAGGCCGAGGACCGATCCCACGTCCGGGTCCCGGGACAGGGCCCGGACGAGGCTCGTGCCCACATTGCCGGTCGCGCCCGTGACGACGACGCGCAGCCGATGCGATGCGTTCACCGTGATTCCTTCCGTTGTCCGCTGCCCCTGACAGTTCAGGGCCGTTCAGGGCCGCAGCAGGGTTTTGACCATGCCGTCGGCCTTCGCCTGGAAGGCGGCGTACGCCTGCGGCGCGTCCTCCAGCGGCAGATGGTGCGTGGCGAAACCGTCCACGCCCAGCGGATCGTCGTCGCCGAGCAGCGGCAGGAGGTCGGGGACCCACCGCCGGACGTTCGCCTGGCCCATCCGGAGCTGGATCTGCTTGTCGAACAGCGTGAGCAGGGGGAGCGGGTCCACGGCGCCGCCGTAGACGCCGGAGACGGAGATCGTGCCACCGCGCCGCACCACGTCGATGGCCGTGAGGAACGCGGTCAGCCGGTCGACGCCCGCCCGTTCCATCACCTTGCGGGCCGCCGCGTCCGGGAGCAGCCCGGTGGCCCACTGGCCCGCCCTGCCGAGCGGCGCGCCGTGGGCCTCCATGCCGACGGCGTCGATGACCGCGTCCGTGCCCCGGCCGCCGGTGAGGTCGCGGATCGCCTGCGGGAGGTCCTTCCCGTACCGGCCCAGGTCCATCACCTGGATGCCGCGCGCCGCCGCGCGGGCCAGCCGTTCGGGGACGAGATCGACGCCGACGACGAGACCGGCGCCGCGGTGCAGCGCGATCCGGGCCGCCATGTCGCCGATGGGTCCGAGGCCGAGGACCGTGACGCTGCCCCCGGGCGGCACCGAGGCGTACTCGACGGCCTGCCAGGCGGTCGGCAGGACGTCCGACAGATAGACGTAGCGGTCGTCCTCCGGACCCTCGGGGACCTTGACGGGCAGGGTGTCGCCGAACGGGACGCGCATGAACTCCGCCTGCCCGCCGGGCACCTGGCCGTAGAGCTTCGTGTAGCCGAACAGCGAGGCCCCGGTGCCGTACTCCGTCACCTGCGTGGTCTCGCACTGCGAGTACAGCCCCTGGTCGCACATGAAGCAGGTGCCGCAGGAGACGTTGAACGGGACCACCACCCGGTCACCGCGTGCCAGGGCGGTCACCTCCGGGCCGGTCTCCTCGACGATCCCCATCGCCTCGTGCCCCAGAATGTCCCCCGCGTCGAGATAGGGGCCGAGCACTTCGTACAGATGCAGATCGGATCCGCAGATGCCGGTCGAGGTGACGCCGATGATGATGTCGCGCGGATCCTCGATGACCGGATCGGGAACGGTTTCGACGCGGACGTCCCGCCTGCCTTGCCAGGTCAGTGCGCGCATGAGTCATCTCCTCCGTTGATCGTGCGTTCTCGGATTCGGCGGCCGGCCGGCCGTGCGCCGCACCGCCCCGGCCCCGCCCCTACGGGCCCTCCCGGCCCCGAGGGCATCGGTGTGCCCTCCCTTGTCCATACTCCTCCTGTCACCCGTGACCGTCCTGCGGGCGAGAGGCCGCCGGCCTCCCGCCACGCGTGTGCGCCGTCCCACCGCGCGTACGGCACGGCCGGGGGCCAGACTGCTCACGAAGGGGAGACCGGCGTGGAGTGGAAGGTCCCGGGATGACGCAGGCGACCGGCGACGACCTGTTGGGCTCATTCCTGGCCGATCCGCACAACGCCGCCCTCGACATGACCACGGCCGTGGAGCGCTGCACCCATGCCCTCGGGCTCCAGCAGTCGCTGGTCTGTCTCCCCCTGCTGGACGGGGCCGAACGGCTGGGCGTGGTGGCGGTGCGGGCCCCGGCCCTGGACGCCGTGCTGCTGCGCCGTGCGCGGGCCCTCGCCTCCCTGCTGGCGATGATGGTCACCTCGAAGCGGCACTACAAGGACTCGTTCGTGCGCAGGACCCGGACGGACACCATGCAGCTGCCCACCGAACTGCTCCGGGCGTTCCTGCCGCCCCGCACCATCGGGACGCCCGACGTCGTCTCGACCGCCGTGCTCGAACCCGCCTACGAGATCGCCGGGGACGGCTTCGACCACGCGCTGACCGGTACGACGCTGCACGCGTCCATCCTCGATTCCATGGGGCACGACCTGACCTCCGGCCTCGCCACCTCGGTCACCCTGGCCGCCTGCCGCAACGCACGGCGCGTCGGTGCCGATCTCCCCCAGCTCGTCGAGGACGTCGATGCGGCCCTGGCACGGTGGCTCCCCGATCAGTTCTGCACGGGCGTCCTGGCCCAACTGGACGTCTCCTCAGGCCTGCTGCGCTGGAGCAACTGCGGTCATCCCGCACCGCTGCTCATCCGCGTCCAGGCGCTCGTTCCGCACGCGATGGAGAAGGAGGCGGACCCGCCGATGGGCTTCCCCTCCACCCTCGTGCCCGGCCCGCGCCAGGTCCACCGGATCGCCCTGGAGCCGGGGGACCCGGTGCTGATGTACACCGACGGCGCGACCGAGTCCCGGATGCGCAACGGAACGGAATTCGGCCTCGAACGCTTCGTCGACTACGTCGTGCGCGCCGCCGCGAGCGGAGAACTGGCGCCCGAGACGCTGCGCCGGCTCATCCACTCCCTCCTGGAGTCGGAGACCACCGGCCTGCGCGACGACGCGACCATCCTGATGTTCGAGTGGAAACGCCCGCAACGGTGAGCGCCCCTCACCGCGAGTGAACCCGGGCCCGCCCACCGCCACCCGAATGGCGGGCACCCGGGATCCGGAGGACCGTGGGAGAGGGCACGGGCCGGCGCCGACGAAGCCGCGCCGGCCCCGATCCGCCCCTCCCGGAGAACTCTGTGTGAGGCACTCATGACGAACGAAACGCTCGGCGGAACAGCACTGGGTACGGAAGGTTCGGACGGCGGCCCCCGGGGCACCACCACCATCGCGGATTCGGTGGTCGCGACGATCGCGGGCATCGCCGTACGCGAGACCGACGGCGTCTATTCGCTCGGCGGCAGCGCCACTCGGGCCTTCGGGGCCGTGAAGGACAAGGTGTCGCGCTCCAGCGACGCCGGTCGCGGCGTCAAGGTGGAGGTCGGCGAGAAGCAGACCGCCGTGGACGTAGACATCGTCGTGGAATACGGCGTCTCCATCCTCGAAACCGCGAAGGACATCCGGTTCCGGGTGACCGACGCCGTGGAGACGATGACGGGACTCGAAGTCGTCGAGATCAACATACGGGTGCTCGACGTCCACGTTCCGGGCGACGACGCCGACGACGACGAGACCGCGCAACGGCCCCGCGTCCAGTGACGGCCCGTGCCCGCGCGGACCGCGCGGGCACGGGACCGCCCGCGAAGCGTCCGCGCCCCGACGCGAGGAGGGCGCGGTGCGGGGGCGGGCCCGTCATCCCGCGCAAGGAGGCCCGCCATGACCGACCCCGCGTCCGCACCCGACCCCACCGACCGCTTCCCCGCCCGGAGTTCCCGGAGCAGAGCCAGGAACACCCCGGCTGGACCGGGCCCATGGACCCGCCGCCCGACCACGGAGAGGACTCCTACCGGGGCCACGGGCTCCTGCTGAACCGCAAGACCGTGGTGACCGGCGGCGATTCGGGCATCGGCCGTGCCGTCGCCCTCTCCTTCGCCCGCGAGGGCGCGGACGTCCTTGTCACCCACCTCGACGCCGAGCGGGACGAGGCGCGCGTGACCGCGCGCCTGGTCGAGGAAGCCGGCCGGCAGGCCCTGACCGAGACATGCGACATCCGCGACGACAAGCAGTGCCGCGCACTGGTCGGCCGCGCCGTCGGGGAGTTCGGCCGCGTCGACGTGCTGGTGAACAACGCCGCGTACCAGAGGGCACAGCCCGACGGCGTCTCCGCCATCTCCACGGAACAGTTCGACCGGGTCGTGCGGACCAACCTGTACGGGATGTTCTGGCTCTGCAAGACGGCCCTGCCGCACATCCCGGCCGGCGGCTCGATCATCAACACGACGTCCGTCCTCGCCTCCGAGCAGGCGAGTTACGTCCCCGGCGAGATCGTGAACGCGACCGGGGGCACGCCGCTTCCCTGAACCGGGGCACAGGGAAGATCCCGGTCCCCCGGGCGCCGGGATCAGCCCCGTGTCAGGCTCACGCATTCGGCCACCATGGAGCCCAGACCGCCGGTGTGCGCGAACACCTCGCGCTGGGTGCGCGCCCCCGTTCCCCGCTCGCATACGGCGGAGAGCGCCTTCTCGGCGGCCCGGCGGTCGGCGGAATCCTCCAGGGCATCGGCGGTGTGGGCGAGCAGGGCGTCCAGGACGGCACGGGCGGGCTCCGGCCGCATGGTGGCGGGATGGAGCAGATCCCCGCCCAGTCCGCAACGGCCCGCCTGCCAGGCCGCCATGCGCAGCAGGCTCACCCCGGTGGCGTCCGGCGGATCGCCCGCGCGCCACGCGCGCGCCGCGGTCTCGACCAGGCCGCGCACCAGCGTGGCCAGGAGCACGGTGTCGTCGGGGTCCAGACAGACGTCCGCGACCCTGACCTCGACCGTCGGATACCGGTGCGAGAGCCGCGCGTCGAAGTACAGCATCCCCGGGTCGCGCAGCACCTCCGTCTCCATGAGCGCCCGCACCTGGTCGTGGTAGCCTCGCGCCGACCCGAACACCTCGACGGGCCCGGCGGACGGCCAACGCCCCCACACCCTGCTGCGATAGCTGTCGTACGCGGTGTCGCGGCCCTGCCAGAACGGCGAGTTCGCGCTCAGCGCGAGCAGCACCGGCAGCCACACGCGCACGCGGTCCAGGACGCCGACGCCTTCCTCGTCCGACTCCACCGAGACGTGCACATGGCACCCGCAGGTCAGTTGCTCCTGGGTGGTCTCACCGAACCGGTCGGCCAGCCAGGTGTGCCGTTCCCCGTCGCCGAGCGAGGGCTGGACGAGCACCGGCGAGGTCGCGAGCGCGACGACGGCGGCACCGGCGGCCGCCGCGCTTTGGGCGGCCTCGGCGCGCGTGCGGCGGATCTCCTCCGCGAGATCCCGCATCCGCGTGTGCGGAGTCGTGGCGAACTCCAGCTGCTCGTGCTGCAGTTCCTCCTCGAAGGCCGAAGGCCCCGCCGATCTGCGCTCCGCGACGGCCAGAACCGCCGTCGACCGTGCCCGGGGCTCCCCGGTGCGCGGATCGACCAGCAGCAGCTCCTCCTCCACACCGACCGTCCGTACCATGGTGTTCCTTCCGGCGGCAGTCCGGGCAGGACGGCGCTCAGGGGGTCCGGGCCGCGTTCGTTCTCACGGGGTGTCCACCGTGAGGGCGGTGTCCACCGCACGCAGGAAGTCGTCCAGGTCCCCGGGGGTGCGCGAGGTGATCAGACGCCAACCGTTCTCGTCGTCCGTGACGACCGCGGCATCGGTCCATTCGCCGCCCGCGTTGCGGATGTCCGTCTTCAACGACGGGTAGGACGTCAGCTTCTTGTCCGCCACGACGTCCGCCTCCACCAGGGCCCACGGCCCGTGGCAGATCGCGGCGACCGGCCGGCCCGACGAGGTAAAGGAGCGGACGATGCGCACGGTGTCCGACTGCTGGCGCAACGCGTCGGCGTTCAGGGTGCCGCCCGGAATCAGCAGCAGATCGTAGCCCTCCGGGTCCGCCTCGCTCAGCGTGAGCGTCGGCCGGGCCGTTCTGCCGGGTTTCTCGTCGCCCACCAGGGTCCGGATCTCGTCCTTGGACACCGCGGCGAGCGTCACCTCCGCGCCCCAGCCCTCCAGATGCCGCTGGGGGACGAGCAGCTCGTCCTGCTCGACACCGTAGTTGGTGACGATCACCAGTACTTTCCGTTTGCTCACGTCGTCGGTGCTCATACGGGCGCCCTTCGATGGAGGCTTTCCGGCCGCTCCGGCCGACACCGGGGCGAGCCCTTGTCCCTCCCCTCCACTCTCTGCCGCACGGGCGAACCGGGCAACCGCCCGGGACTGCGCCGTGCCATGGCGGGGAGGCCGTCGGCCGGCACGGAACGGGACCCTGCGGACCGCGATCCGGCCCCGCGACACGACGGTTTGCCCTAGGGTGACGAGCGGGCCGTGACTGGCGCTGAGGTGGAGTACCACCGGGGAGCGGTCCGACGAGATGTCGTTGCCGTGCGCCTGGGCGAGTGGTTGACCACGCCTGGAGGGCGCAGATGTCTTCGATTCGTACGGCCCGGCTCATGGACGGCACCGCTCCCGCCCGACGCATGCTCGGGGAGACGGCGGCAGCGGCGGCGGAGATCACCCGGCGTACGGGCACCGCGCCGTGTCTGGCGACGGTGCTGGTGGGGGAGGACCCCGCGTCGGTCACCTATGTGCGCATGAAGCGGGCGCGGTGCCAGAAGGCCGGAATCCGCTCCCGGCACATCGCTCTGCCGGCCGCGACCACGACCGCCGAACTGATCGGCACCCTGGCGGGGCTGTCCGCCGATCCGGACGTCCACGGCATCCTGCTCCAGCATCCGTGCGGGCCGCACATCGACGAGCGGGCCGCGTTCGAGGCGATCGATGCGGCGAAGGACGTCGACGGGGTCACGATGCGTTCCTTCGCCGCGATGGGCTTCGGGCTGCCGGGATTCGTCTCCTGCACCCCCGGCGGGATCATGCGGCTCCTGGAGGAGTACGACGTGGACCCGGCCGGGAAGCACGCCGTGGTGGTGGGCCGGAGCGCGATTCTCGGACGGCCGGCCGGGATGCTCCTTCTTGCGAGGGACGCGACGGTGACGTACTGCCATGCGCGGACGGCGGACCTGTCGGCGCACGTGCGGGAGGCGGACATCGTGGTCGCGGCGGTGGGGCGGCCCCGGCTGATCCGGGGCGAGGACGTCAAGCCCGGGGCGGTGGTGATCGACGCCGGGTACAACGCGGGCAACGTGGGGGACGTGGACTTCGACACCGCGCGCGAGCGGGCGGGGCTGATCACCCCGGTGCCCGGCGGCGTCGGACCGATGACGATCGCCGTCCTCCTCGCGCAGACCGTGCAGGCCGCGGCGCACCAGCTCGGTGTCCGGGAGCGGTGACGCACCCGCCCGGGTCCTCCTCATGAGCCGGGGCGTCAACCCTGGTCGCCGGCACAGACCCTGACGGTGCGCAGCTTCGGGTCGGCCGGGTCGGGAAGGTTCATGCCGGCCGCGAGACCGGTCACCAGATAGCGGAGCACGGGTTCGGTGAGCCGCTCCCCGGGCAGGACGACGGGAATGCCCGGGGGATAGGGGGTGATCATCTCCGCGGCGATCCGCCCGGCGGCCCGCTCCACCGGGACGTCCTCGGTGGGGGTGAAGTAGGCGTCGCGCGGCAGCCACTCCTGCTCCATGCGCAGTTCGGCCGGGGCGGGAACGGACACCTCCGGGCCGCGCGGCAGCGCGGGCGCCCGGTGGGCGAGGTCCCGCAGCCCCGCGAGCAGACGGTCGGCCGTCTCCGCGTCGTCGGCGTGGGTGAGTTGGGCGGTGATACGCCGGTGGTCCATGAGATGCATGTCGATGTGGTGGTGCTCGCGGAGCCAGTCCGCCGCGCGGTACCCGGAGATCCCGAGGTCCCGGATGTCGATGACGACCGGCAGCGGATCGAACTCGCAGCCGGCGTCCGGCCCGCAGAAGTCGGCACGGTCGTTGACGTGCATGCCGTCGACGGCCTCGATCTCCTCGCGTACGGCGGCGGCCAGCGCGAGGGCGCGCGACATCAGGGTGTGCCCCTCCAGGACCATCTGGCGCCGCCAGCCGTCGATGCCCGCGTAGAGCAGCACGGACGGGCTGGTCGTCCCCAGCAGGTCCGCGCGGGAGGCCAGCGTGTCGTGATCGATCAGATCGCCCCGCAGATGGAACACCGAACCCTGCTCCAGTCCGCTGCCCATCTTGTGGACGCTCGTGACGCAGACGTCCGCGCCGGCGTCCATCGCCCAGGTCGGCAAGGCCGGATGGAACGGCAGATGCGCTCCCCACGCCTCGTCGACGACGAGCGGGCGCGAGCGGCGGTGGCACACCTCGGCGACGGCACGCAGATCCGCCGCCACCCCGTAGGGCGTCGGGCTGGTGATCAGCGCGCCCCGCGCGTCCGGATGCGCGGCGAACGCGCGGTCGTAGGCGTCGGCGGTCGGCGGGTGCGCGAGATGCCGGTCCTCGTCCCACCGCGGTTCGACCCATACGGGGCGGATGCCGGACAGGATGAGCCCCGAGATCACGGACTTGTGCGCGTCCCGCCCCACCAGGAGCTCCTGGCCGTGCGCGGCTACGCTGAGCATGGCCGCCTTGACCGAGAGCGAACTCCCGCACGTGGAGAAGAAGGTGTGGTCGGCGTTGACCGCGTCGGCCATCAGCTCCTCCGCCCGCCGCAGCACTCGGGATCCGGTCCGCCGGTCGTCGAGCCCGCCACTGGCCAGCAGGTCCCCGAAGAACACCGCGTCCCCGAGCAGCGCACGGACCTCCGGCGCGGCGCCCCGGGCCTGTTTGTGGCCCGGGGGCGTGAACGCCAGCTCCCCACGGCGCCGGTAGGCGGCCAGCGCGTCGAGGACGGGTGCTGCGTCGTGCTTGTTCGGCATGCCTGCCGCCTTCCCGTGGTCGGCCTGTCACCGGGCGCCCGGCGGTGCCGGGGACGGGCGTCGCCGCCGGAACGCCGCCCGTCGTCTCCTCGACGGTCCCACGCCTGCCCCGTTCATGCCGACCGCATACGGCCCCACCTGCGGAAACGTCCACGAGAGCGGGTGCGTGCGCCTCACCGCGCAGCGACCGAAGCGGCACGCGGGGATCCGGGGTGGCCGCTCCGGCGCCGGGACCACCCCTGGCGCACGCCGCCTACGCGGAGCCGGCCCCGGAGGTGCTGCGGCAGAGGCAGAACGGGTGCCCGGCCGGGTCCGCGTAGACGCGGAAACCGCGCTCCCCGCCCCGGTCGTCCACGTCGAGCGGCGTGGCCCCGAGGGCCAGCACCTCGCGCTGGGCCGCTTCCATGTCCGTGACCGTGAGGTCGAGGTGCTCCTGCTGGGAGTCCCGATCGGCCCGGGGCCATTCGGGGGGCCGGTGCCCCGGCGCCCGCTGGAAGGCCAGACGCGCGCCGCCGGGTACCCGCAGGTCGTACCAGCGGTCGTTCTCGCGCGTCACCTCGCCGCCCAGTACGCCCTGGTAGAACCCGGCGAGTGCTTCGGGATCGGGGCAGTCCAGGGCGACCAGGCAGTACGTCGCGACAGGCATGGCGTTCCTCGCTTTCGGCGGTGCGGGTGTCCCTTCACGGGTTCCGCGTCCGGCACGGTGGAAACACGTTCCCGGATTCCTTTCACCCGGACGTTTCGCACACCCACGATCGGACAACCTTCTCATATGCCTCAATTCGGATACACGATGATGACCGAACAGGCGGGACCGCGGGCCCTGGTCGACGACGTGGTGGCGGCCGAACGGGCCGGCTTCGACTTCTCCGTCACCTCCGACCACTTCTTCCCCTGGCTGGCCTCCCAGGGGCACGCCCCGTACGCGTGGAGCGTGCTCGGCGCGGCAGCCGTCGCCACGTCCCGCATCCCGCTGATGACGTACGTGACCTGTCCGACGACCCGCTACCACCCGGCCGTCGTGGCCCAGAAGGCCGCGACCCTGCAACTGCTGTCCGAGGGACGGTTCCGGCTCGGCCTGGGCTCCGGCGAGAACCTCAACGAGCACGTCGTGGGCGCGGGTTGGCCCGACGCCCGGGTGCGCCTGGACAGACTCGAAGAAGCCGTCGGGATCATCAAGGCGCTCCTCGCGGGCGGTTACGTCTCGCACCGCGGCACCCACTTCGCCGTCGACAACGCCAAGCTGTGGGACCTGCCGGACGTCCCCGTGCCCGTCGGCGTGGCCGTCTCGGGCGAACGCTCCTGCGAGATCGCCGGCCGGCTCGCGGACCTCGTCATCGCCACCGAGCCCAAGGAGGACCTGCTCACCGGCTTCGAACGGCACGGCGGCGGCGGAAAGCCCCGCGTGGGCCAGCTCCCCGTCTGCTACGACCCAGACCGCGACGCGGCCGTCGAGCGCGCCCACGACCAGTTCCGCTGGTCCGTTGGCGGCTGGAAGGTCAACTCCGAACTACCGGGCCCCTCCGCCTTCGAGCAGGCCACCCAGTACGTCACCCCGGACGACGTCGCCGGATCCGTGCCGTGCGGCGACGACGTCGGCGAGTTCACCGAGGCGGTACGGGCCTTCACCGACGCGGGATTCACCGAGGTCGCCCTCGTCCAGATCGGCGGGGACCACCAGCGGCCCTTCATCGACTGGGCGCGGGAGAAGCTGCTGCCCGCGCTGCGAGCGCTCTGAGCCGGGGCGGTCCGGTCCGTCGTCCCGGGCCGCACGGCTCAGTCCTTGCGCCCCGTCGCCGCGACCGTCACACCCAGCCCGATCATGGCGAGCCCGCCGGCCCCGCCGACCAGGGAGAGCCGCCGCGGCGAGCGCGCGAACCAGTCGCGGGCCGTGGAGGCGGCCAGGCCCCACACCATGTCGGAGAGAAGGGCGAGCACGGCGAAGACGAGGCCCAGCACCAGCATCTGCGCGGCGGCGTGGCCCTGGCCGCGGTCGACGAACTGCGGCAGCACGGCGGCGAAGAACACGATGGTCTTGGGGTTGGAGACGCCCACCGCGAACCCTTCCCAGAAGGTGCGCCGGCCGCCCCGTGAGGCACCGGCGCCGGCTCCGGTGACCGCGGCGTGCAGTGAGCCGCGGTCGCGCCAGGCCTTGACGCCGAGGAAGACCAGATAGGCGGCGCCGGCCAGTTTGAGTGCCGTGAAGACGAGGACCGAGCGCTCCACCACGGCCCCGACCCCGAGCGCCACCGCGACGATCAGCACATAGCAGCCGGCGGTGTTGCCCACGACCGTGGTCAACGCGGCACGGCGTCCCTGGGCCAGCGCCCGCCCGATCACGAAGAGCACGCTGGGCCCGGGGATCGCGATCAGCAGGAACGACAACGCGGCGAACGCGAGAAGGCGGTCGGCAGACACCATGGGGCCCATGCAAGCACAGGGCGCACCCGCCGTTCCACGGGATTCCCGCCCGGCCCGTGCCCGGTCACGCCGCCGTCGCGTCCTCCTCCCGGCCGGCCGTCGGGGCCGGGTGCTGCACGTGGGCGTTGACGCGCTTGCCGAGGAGAATGAAGAACAGGACGAGCCCGACCGTCAGCACGATGTGCCCGAGGCCGGCGGTCAGCGGGACCGCCTCCGGTATGTGGTCCTCGTCGCGGCCGAGCACCGTCAGGATGCCGTGGACGCCCATCATCGCGGTCGAGAGCGCCAGCCCGGCGTTGTAGAGCCAGAAGAACGCGGTGAACAGGCGCGTCCCGGAGAGCTGGAAGACCTTGTCGAGGCCGAGGACGATCAGGAAGACGAGCATGCCGAGGGCGAGCAGATGGGTGTGCATCAGCGCCAGTTGGGTCTCGCCGTGGAAGTCCTCGGCCTTCGTGAACTCCCGGTAGAAGAGTCCCGAGACCACGCCCATGATCATGTAGACATGTGCCGCGTAGTACGACATGCGCACGGTGCGCCCCCCAGTCGGTCCGGTGTGATTGCGCCCATTCAAGCGGCGTCGCGCCGCTCCTTGCGCGGCTTTTATGGAACCGGCGTTCGAGAGTGTGCCGAGCGGATGCCGTTCAACGGAGGAGCCGGGCGATTCCGGCCTCGGCCTTGCCCCTCGCGTGGAACGTGACCAGCTTCTGCTCGGGGGCGTCGGCCAGTTGGAGGACCACGTGCTCCAGCTCGATCACGCCCAGCTCCGGATGGCGCAGCCGCTTGGTGCCCGAACCCAGGGGAACGACCCGGTGTTCGGACCACCAGGCGCGCGCCTCCGGGCTGCCGGCGAGCAGTTCGTCCAGGAGGGCGGCGAAGGCGGGATCGCCGGGATGACGGGCCCACGCCGAACGGAAACGGCCGAGGAGCGCGGACGCCTCGGCCGGCCAGTCGGCCATCACCCGGCGGGCGTCCGGATCGGTGAACATCCACCGCAGGAGATTGCGGTCCCTGGGCGGCCGGGCGGACCAGTCGGTCCACAGCGCGCTGGCGGCCCGGTTGGCCGCCAGCACGTCCCAGCAGCGGCCCGTCACGTACGCCGGATCCGGGTCGAGCCGGTCCACGAGCGCGACGACCGCCGGTGCCAGGGTCTCGGCGACGGCCGGCCCGGCGTCCCGAGGAGTGCCGTGGACCAGCGCGTGGAGGTGGCCGCGCTCCGTGGCGTCCAGGCGCAGCGCCGCCGCCAGCGCGTCCAGCACCTGCCCGGACGGCCGCAGTTCGCGGCCCTGCTCCAGATATGTGTAGTACGTGGGGGAGATGGCCGCGAGCTGGGCGACCTCCTCACGGCGCAGCCCACGCGTCCGGCGGCGGACCCCTGCGGGCAGACCGACGTCGGCCGGCTGGAGGCGTTCGCGGCGGGAGCGCAGCAGATCTCCCAACTCCCGTGAACGGGACGTGGATCGAGGCATCGTGGTACTCCGGTTACTGGGAAGAGCGCACTGTGGTCGCCGGTCCGCGCCGAGATTACGTTGACGCCATGAACGTCGGGAACACGGGCACCGGCACGACCGGGCCGTCCACCATCCGCACCGAGCACATCTCCCTCGCCGTCGACGACGGCCCGCCCATGGGCGCCTACCTCGCCCGGCCGGAAGGGCCCGGCCCCCACCCGGGCGTGGTGGTGGGCATGGAACTCTTCGGTGTCGACGCCCCCGTCCGCGCCGTCTGCGACCACCTCGCGGCACTCGGACACGTGGCGCTCGCCCCCGACTTCCACCACCGCACGGCCCCCGGCTGCGAGCTGCCCCGCGACGCCGCGGGCCGCGAACGCGGCTTCGCCCTGCTGGAGCGCATGACGCGGACCACCGTGATCAGCGACGTACGCACCGCCGTCGACCACCTCCGTGCGACGGGCAGTCCGCACGTCGGCATGGTCGGACTGAGCCTCGGCGGTCATATCGCCTACCTCGCGGCCACCGCCCTCGACCTGTCCGCCGTCGCCGTCTTCTACGGCGGCTGGCTGCCGACGACCGACATCTCCCTGAGCCGCCCCGAACCCACCCTGTCCCTCACCCCCTCCCTCTCGGGCCGGGTGCTCTTTCTCGTCGGCGAGCACGACCACGTCGTCCCGCCCGCCCACCGCAGGGCCGTCGCGGAGGCGCTCCGCGCCGCCGGCGTGTCCCACGAGATGGTCGTCTACCCGGGCGTCGGGCACGGCTTCCTCCAGACCGATCCCGCCGCGGCCGCCGACGCCTGGCGCCGCGTGTGCACGGCGATGAGCCTCCAGCAGCACTGAACGCCCCCGCGCAGGCGGGTTCCCGGCGGTGCCGACGACCGGCAGCCTGCCGGTCGCCGAAGCTGCCGGACCCCGGCATGGCCGGGAACCGGCCTGCTCGGCGACCATGGGCACGTCTTCGGACGGGACGCCCTCGCGTGGCGGACCGCGTGGCTCGGGAGGGAAGAGGCGTCATGGCCTGGGTGGTGGGAATCGGTGCGGTGCTGGGGCTGCTGGTCATCGCCCTGGGGATCGTCACGCTGCGGACCGGCTGGGTCGTGCCTCCGGCGCGCCGTCACGTGAGGCGGCACCGGCTGCACGCGCTCGGAGCCCTGTGCACCGGGGGGTCCGTCGTCCTCCAGAGCCTGTTCTTCTTCGGCGTCGTGCCCGGATTCTCGTGGGAGGAGCGGTTCGTCACCGGCAACGCCCTGCTGCTCGGAGGGCTCCTGCTGATCGCCCTCGGCCAACTGCTCCCCGCACGCGGGAACACGGGGGCCGCCCGCACCCCGGCCGCGTGAGGGAACGGGGCGCGGGCGGCCCCCGTCACGGCGCGCCGTCCCCCGCGACGAGCAGCCGGTAGCCGTAGTCGACGGACTCCCGGGTCAGCAGGTCCGCGTGGCGCCGGTGCCAGGCACCCGAGGCGAGGTCGGCGCGCAGACGCTCCATCGCCGGTGCGACCACGGACGCGGGCAGCTGGGCGAACGTCGAACTGGCCCGGCGGATCACCGGGTCGAGATAGCACTCCGGGCGCCTCCAGAAGGCGCACTGGAAGCCGTCGGTGAAATCGTGCGGGACGGGGAACGGCACCACCGTGTGCGCGTCCAGTGCCTCGGCCATCGCGGCGAGCGGGGCGAAACGGGAGCGGTCGAGGTCCCGGATCTCCGGCACGTACTCCTCGATCAGCCACAACTCGGTGCTGTGCCCCGGATCCCAGGTGAACACGAGCCGGCGGCCGGCGACCCGCCGCAGTTCGGCCAGGCCCCGGTACGGATCGGGCCAGTGGTGCACGGTCATCACCGCCATCGCGGCGTCGAAGGCCCCGTCCGCGAACGGCAGGGCCTCCGCCCCGGCCAGCACCTTGTCACGGCCGGGGTGCTGGTCGAGCATCACCCGCGACGGGTCCACCGCCGTGACCGCGAAGCCGTCCGGTTCGTAGGAGCCCGTTCCGGCGCCGACGTTCACGACCGTGCGCGCCCCGGCCAGCGCCCCGCTGATCAGGGCCGTCAGCCGTGGATCGGGCCGGCGGACCTTCCGGTAGCCGAGGCCGATGCGGTCGTACACGGCGGCGGTGTGCGGGGTGGCCCCGGAGGCAGAAGCGGTCATGCCCCGGATCCCACCAGGCCGCTGACCGCGGACGGAAGAGATTTAGGCTGGGCCGAATGTTGCTCCTCCGCCTGGACGTGGACGATCTGGCCTCCGTCCGCTTCGCCTGCTCGCCCCTCCAGGAGACCGTCCAGAGCCTGCGGGCCTGGCGCAGCCCCGTACGCTACGCCGCGCACCGGTCCTTCCTCCGGCAGTCCGCCCCGCTGCTCCGCCACGTCGACCGGCCGCTCCTCCAGGCGCTCGTCGGTCCGACCCGGCTCGTCCCGGACTTCCTCACGCCCCACCCGCCGACGCCGGCCACGGACATCGACGACGAGTTCGCCGCGCTGCGCGCCACGCCCGCCGACCGCGTCGTCCACGAGATCGAACGGGCCGCCGACGGGCATCCCGTGCATCCGCTCCTCCGCGGGGCGCGCACGGACCCCGAAGGACTCCTGGACGCCGTCGCCGACGCCCTCCACACGTACTGGCTGCTGGTCGTCGCCCCGCAGTGGCCGCGCATGTACGCGGTGCTGCGCGCCGACATCGTGCACCGCGCCGGCCGGCTGGCCGACGGGGGAGCCGCCGCGCTGTTCGCCGGTCTGGACCCCGGCGTTCGGTGGCGCACCGGCAGCGACGGCGACACCGGCGCCGGAACCGGCACCGGACCCGGCGCCGAGAGCGACACCGGACCCGGCAGCGGAGCGGCACCCCGCACCGGCATTCTGGAAGTGAACGCCTTTCCCGCCGAGCGGCACGAGGTAGCCGTCGACGGCCACGGGCTGACCTTCACCCCCTCGCTCTTCTGCGACCACGCCGTCACCGTCGTCGACCTCGCCCTGCCGCCACGGATCTGGTATCCGGCGCGCGGACTCGCCACGGTCTGGCACAGTGACACGCCCGCCCCGGCCGCCGCGCTGGCCGAGCTGCTGGGCCGCACCCGCGCCCGTGTGCTGGCCGCACTCGACCGGCCGGAGAGCACCACCGGGATCGCCCGGCGGCTCGGCATCAGCTCCGGCTCGGCCAGTCAGCACCTCGGCGTCCTGCACCGCGCCGGACTCGTCACCCGGGCCCGCCAGGGCCACCAGGTCCTCTATCTGCGCAGCCCGCTGGGCGACCGGCTCACGGTGTGAGCCGGTCGGGGCGGCACCGGAGCGCGGGCCCCGGCAGCACTCCCGCTCAGGACGGTGCCGGCCCGCCCGGCAGCCGGCCGGGCGGCACCCGCTCGATCCGGGTCCAGCCCTGCCAGCCGCGCTCCCTGAGGACCTCCAGCACCAGCTCGGCGCCCGGTGCCGACTCGATCATCGACGCGTCCATCAGCGCGACGAACGCGTCGTCGAAACCGTCGGTCCCCACCTCGCCGGCCCGGACGGCGCGGATCATCAGGCGCTCCAGGATGTCGGCGATCTCCACGATCCGTGGATCGCCGGCCGTCCAGTCGCGGTCGGGATCCCCGGTGAAGTAGCCGTACAACCGCACCATGTCGGGATCGTCCAGCTCCTCGTTCTTCTTGGCGATCACCGCGTCGATCATCTCCGGCACCTGAGCGGCGATCATGATCCAGGCGTCCCGCTCCAGCTCGATGTACCGCGCACCGACGCCGAGACCGCGCAGCCGGTCCAGATACGCCACGACGCTGCGGGGGAGCGCCAACTGCTCCCCGGCGGCGAGCCGGGCGAGTCTGCGGCGGGTGTCGCGCAGCCGCCGGATCTCGTCCCGCACCCGGCGGTCGATCTCCTCGACGCCCCGGGCGAAGCCCTCCGCGTCCGCGTCGAGCAGCTCCTGGACCCGGGCCAGCGGGACGCCCGCGTCGGCCAGGGTGCGGATCCGGATCAGCCGGACCACGGCGGCGGCGTCGTACGAGCGGTACCCGGAACGGTCGCGTTCCGGCTCGGGCAGCAGCCCGACCTTGTGGTAGTGGCGGACCGCCCGGACCGTCACTCCGGCGTACGCCGCGAGCCGGCTGATGGTGAGCATGCCTCCCAGCCTGCCTCAGCCGATCTTCCGGCGGTAGGCGGCCGTCGCACCCGCGTACGCCACGACCAGGATGCCCGCGCACCACCCGAGCGCGATCCAGAGGTCGTCCCCGGCCGGCCGGTCCGCCAGCAGCGCGCGGAGCGTGTCCACGATCGACGTCACCGGCTGGTGCTCGGCGAACCAGCGCACCGGGCCGGGCATCGTGCCCGTGGGCACGAACGCCGAGCTGACGAACGGCAGGAAGATCAGCGGGTACGCGAACGCTCCCGCGCCCTCGACCGACGACGCCGAGAGCCCGGGGATCACCGCCAGCCAGGTCAGCGCCAGGGTGAACAGGAACAGCACCCCGGCGACCCCGAGCCACCCGGCCGCACCGGCCGGAGAACGGAACCCCATGAGCAGCGCCACGCCCAGCACCAGCACGAGCGCGATCAGATTCGCCACCAGCGAGGTCAGGACATGGGCCCACAGCACCCCCGACCGCGCGATCGGCATCGACCGGAACCGGTCGACGATCCCGCCGCTCACATCGGTGAACAGCCGGAACGCCGTGTACGAGACGCCCGAGGCGACCGTCATGAGCAGGATGCCCGGCAGCAGGTACGCGACGTAGGGCACCGGCCCCGTGTCGATGGCCCCGCCGAAGACGTAGACGAACATCAGCATCATCGCGACCGGGGTGATGACCGTGGTGACGATCGTGTCCGCGCTACGGGTCACGTGCCGCAGCGTCCGTCCGGTGAGCGCCGCCGTATCGCCGAGGAAGGCCGAGGTCATCGCCCGCCTCCCGCCGTCGTTCCCGTCGCGACGGCGGTGCCGGCCCGGCCGGCGCCGATGACCGCGAGGAAGATCTCCTCCAGGCTCGGCTGTTTCTCGACGTACTCGACCGAGGCGGGCGGGAAGAGCCGCTTCAGCGCGTCGAGCGTGTCCTCGACGAGGATCCGCCCCTCGTGCAGGATCGCGATCCGGTCGGCCAACTGCTCGGCCTCCTCCAGATGCTGTGTCGTCAGCAGCACCGTTCTCCCCCGGCCCGCCAGCTCCCTGACCGCCTCCCACACCTCGATGCGCGCCTCCGGGTCGAGACCGGTCGTCGGCTCGTCCAGGACGATCACCGGTGCGTCCCCGACCAGACTCATCGCGAGATCGAGCCGCCGCCGCATCCCGCCCGAGTACGTGGAGACGCGCCGCGCCCCGGCCTCGGTCAGCGAGAACCGCCGCAGCAGACCGTCCGCCACCGCGCCCGGGTCCGCCAGGTGACGGAGCCGGGCGACGAGCACGAGGTTCTCCCGGCCGGTCAGGATCCCGTCGACGGCGGCGAACTGCCCGGTGAGACTGACCGACTCCCTGACCCGAGCCGGCCGGGCGACCGCGTCGAAGCCGTTGACCTCGACGGTGCCCGCGTCCGGCTTCAGCAGCGTCGCCAGGATCCGCACCGTGGTCGTCTTACCCGCCCCGTTGGACCCGAGCAGGGCGAGGACGGTGCCGCGCTCCACGTCGAGATCGACGCCGCGCAGGACATCGACCGTTCCGTACGCCTTCTCCAGACCCCGTACGCGGATCGCCGGACCGGCGGTCGATTGGGCCTCCATGCCCGATCCCTCCTTCGTGTGCCGCGTACCGTCCGGCGGCTGCCGGACGGCATCTGGGGGAAGGATCGAGGGTTGACCCGGGGTCAAGGTCAAGCCGCCCCGGCGGCCCTTCAGAAGTCGACCGGATCCCGGACGAGCGGGCAGGTCATGCAGTGGCCGCCGCCCCGGCCCCGGCCCAGTTCGGCGCCGACGATGGTCACGACCTCGACGCCTGCCTCACGCAGCAACGCGTTCGTCTGGGTGTTGCGGTCGTAGGTGAAGACGACGCCGGGCTCGACGGCGACGGCGTTGTTGCCGCTGTCCCACTGCTGCCGCTCGGAGGCGTACACATCACCACCGGTGCCGATCACCCGCAGCTCCGGCAGTCCGAGCCCCTTGGCCACCACGTCCACGAAGGGCGCCGAGCCCTCGTCGGTGACGTGCACCGGGTTCGCCGCGTCGCCGGGACGCAGCGAGAAGGTGTGCACCGCGTCCATGATCTTCGGGTAGAGGGTCACGACGTCCCGGTCGGCGAAGGTGAACACCGTGTCCAGATGCATCGCCGACCGGAGCCGGGGCATGCCGGCCACGATGACGTGCTCGGCCGCGCCGTTCGCGAAGAGGGCCGCGGAGACCTGGGTGATCGCCTGGCGCGAGGTGCGCTCGCTCATGCCCATGAGGACGACGCCGTTGCCCACCGGCATGATGTCGCCGCCCTCGAACGTGGCCTGGCCCCAGTCCTGCTCCGGGTCGCCCCACCAGACGGTCGCCCCGGCGAAATCGGGGTGGAAACGGTAGACCGCCTTCATCAGCAGGGTCTCGTCGTGCCGCGCCGGCCAGTACAGCGGGTTGAGGGTGAGGCCGCCGTACAGCCAGCACGTCGTGTCGCGGGTGTAGAGCGTGTTGGGCAGCGGGGGCATCAGGTACTCGCGGACGCCCGTGGACTCGCGGGCCAGCGCGACGTACGGGGAACGGTGGGCGTCCGGCAGGTCGAAGGTCGCCAGCCCGCCGATCAGATACTCGGCCAGCCGCCGGGGCTCCAGCGACTCCAGGAACGCGCGGGTGTCGTCGATCAGGCCGATGCCCACCTCGTTCGGCACGATCTTGCGGTCCAGGAGCCAGGACCGCGCCCCCTCGACGGCCATCGTCTCGGCCAGCAGCTCGTGCAGCTCCACCACCTCGACGCCGCGCCGTCGCAGCTCGGCGACGAAGTCGGCGTGGTCGCGCTGGGCGTTCTCCACCCACATGACGTCGTCGAAGAGGAGGTCGCCGGCGTTGGTCGGGGTCAGCCGGCGGTGCGCCAGACCGGGCGCGCACACCAGAACCTTGCGCAACCGCCCCACCTCGGAGTGGACGCCGTGGGGGAGCGGGGACGGAGTGCTCGGTGCGGTCATGGGAACCTCCCTGGACGGGGTGCGGAAGAGCGGGCGGGGGACGGGGTGTCAGAGGCCGATCCAGCCGGCGGCCAGGGCCACCACGCCGACGACGGCCCCGGCCACCGAGACCGCGAGGACGACCGCCTCCCGGGGCGAGAAGAGTGTCCGGCCCTGTTCACGGCGGGCCATCACGAAGAGCACCGTGGCGGGGGCGTAGAGGATGAAGGACATCAGGACGAAGCGGAGTCCGGCCGCGTAGACGAGGAACGCCGTGTAGAGCGTGGCGAGGGCCGCGACCGTCAGTTCGCCGCGCGAGGTGCGCCCGCCGGCGGTCAGCGGGTCGGTCCGCGCCCCGATCCGCACGGCGAAACCGGCGGCCAGCAGATACGGGATCAGCGAGAGGGCGCTCGTGAGGTCGAGCGCGAAGTTGAACGCGTCGTCGGAGAACGCGGTGACCACCAGCACGATCTGGGTCAGCACCGTGGTCATCACGAGCGCGGGAACCGGCACGTCCGCGTGGTTGGCACGCCCCAGGAAGCGCGGCATGTCGTCGTCCTTCGCGGCGACGAAGAGCACCTCGGCCGACATCAGCGTCCACGCCAGATAGGCGCCCAGCACCGACACGATCAGACCCACACTGATGAAGACCTTGCCCCAGGTGCCGACGGCGTCCTCCAGGACCCCCGCCATCGACGGCTGGCGCAACTCGGCGATCCGCTCCATCGGCATGATCCCGTACGACACGATGACGACGGAGGCGAAGATCGCGAAGACGCTGAGGAAGCCGAGGAGCGTGGCCCGGCCCACATCGGAGCGCTTCTTCGCGTGCCGGGAGTACACGCTCGCCCCCTCGATGCCGAGGAAGACGAAGACGGTGGCCAGCATGGTGCCCCGGACCTGGCTGAAGAGCGACCCCGCGTAGTCGGCGCCGCCCCAGTTGTCCGCGAACACACCGGCGTCGAAGTAGAACAGGGCCAGCACGACGAAGACCAGGATGGGGACGATCTTCGCGACGGTCACGATCCGGTTGATCGCCGCGGCCTCCTTCACCCCCCGGCGGATCATGAAGAAGAACGCCCACAGCCCGGCCGAGGAGAGCACGATCGCCAGGGCCGTGTCGCCGTCCCCGAGCGCGGGCCAGACCGCCCCCACCGTGGACATGATCAGCACCCAGTACGTCACATTGCCGACGCAGGCACTGGCCCAGTAGCCGAACGCCGAGAAGAACCCCAGGTACTCGCCGAACCCGGCCTTCGCGTACGCGTACACCCCCGCGTCCAGATCCGGCCGGCGCACGGCCAGCGACTGGAAGACGAAGGCGAGCGTCAGCATGCCCGCACCGGCGATCGCCCATGCGATCAGCGCCCCCGCGACACCGGTCTCCTCGGCGAAACGCCGCGGCAGCGAGAAGACGCCCGCACCGACCATCGAGCCGACCACCATCGTGGTCAGCGTGAAGAGCGTCAGCTTCGCGGGCGGCGGTGGCTCCGGTGCGGCGTCGGTGGTGGCTGCGTGCGTCATGACGTCCTTCCCCCTCCGGGGCCGGCCCCTGCGGACGCTGTGGACCGCGACGACCGGCGGCGTAGTCACACCTTGTACTAATCGGGTGACTGCGGCATCTTTTGCAGGGGTACGGGGTGAAGGGGCGGTTTTGCGTGGAGGTCGAGACGCGCCCGATGCCGCCGCACCCGCCCGCTCACGCCGGATACGCGTGCGTCTGCGTGGCCTTGACCGATGCCCAGACCTCGGCCCCCGTGTGCAGGTTCAGCTCGGCCGCGGCCATCGTCGTCAGGTCGGCCGCCAGCGGCAGTCCGCCCGTGAGGGCCGCACGGATCCGGTCGCCGTGCGTCTCCAGACCCGCCACCTCGCAGCGCCAGAGATTCCGTGCGCTGGACCCCGTCGGACGCTCCCGGTGCAGGGTGACCGCGCTGGGCGGGAAGGCCACGAACACCGGACCCGACAGCTCCTCCGAGGTGGTGATCACCGTGCCGCCGTCGAGCCGTACCGTATGCGCGTCGGCCCGCCCCCGGTACAGGTTCAGACCGACGAGATGCGCGATGTAGTCCGTACGGGGGTGGCGGGCGATGGCGGCGGGGGCGCCCTCCTGCACGATCCCGCCGTCCTCGACGACGACCAGATGGTCGGCCAGGACCATCGCGTCGAGCGGGTCGTGCGTGACGAGCACCGCGACCGCCTCGAAACCGGCGAGATGGTGGCGGAGCTGCGCGCGCACATCGAGACGGGTGCGGGCGTCGAGGGCCGCGAGCGGTTCGTCGAGCAGCAGCAGCCGGGGACGGGTGGCCAGGGCGCGGGCGAGCGCCACCCGCTGCGCCTGGCCCCCCGAGAGCCGGCGCGGCTTGGCGGACGCGTGGGCGGAGAGCCCCATGCGGTCCAGCCAGCCGGCGGCCTCGGCGCGCGCCCGCGCGCGGGAGGCGCCCCGGCAGCGGGGGCCGAACGCCACATTGTCCAGCGCGCTCAGATGGGGGAACAGCAGATAGTCCTGGAAGACCACGCCGACCGGCCGCGCCTCCGGCGCCAGCCGGTCCAGCTCCACGCCGTCCAGGAGGATGTGCCCGTCGGTCAGCGGTTCCAGGCCCGCGAGGGCGCGCAGCGCGGTCGTCTTCCCGGCGCCGTTCGGGCCGAGGAGGGCGATCACGTCACCGGGCGCCGCGCGCAGCGCCACATCGAGGCGGAACGCCCCGCGCTCCACGAGCAGCCGTGCGTCCAGCCCCGGCCGCCGTGACGGGGGGTCGGTCCGTGCCGGGCGGAGGGTCCCGTCGGTGTCGGTCATGAGGCGGTCATCCAGCGGTCGCGCAGTCCGGCCAGGACCGCGATGGACACGGCGAGCAGCACGAGGCTGAGGGCGATCGCGGCCTCCGGATCGCTCTGGAGGGCCAGATACACGGCGAGCGGCATCGTCTGCGTCCGGCCCGGGAAGTTCCCGGCGAACGTGATGGTCGCACCGAACTCGCCGAGCGCACGCGCCCACGCCAGCACCGCCCCGGCCGCGATCCCCGGCATGATCATGGGCAGTGTGACCCGGCGGAACGCGGTGAAACGCGAGGCGCCCAGCGTCGTCGCGGCCTCCTCGTACCGGGGGTCGGCCGCCCGCAGCGTGCCCTCCACGCTGACGACGAGGAACGGCATCGCGACGAACGCCTCCGCGACCACCACACCCGTCGTCGTGAACGGCAGCGTGACACCGAACCACGCGTCGAGCCATCGGCCCACGACCCCGTTGCGGCCCAGCGCCATCAGCAGCGCCACACCGCCCACCACCGGCGGCAGCACCAGGGGCAGCGTCACCAGGGCCCGTACCAGGCCGCGGCCGGGGAACTCGACCCGTGCCAGCAGCCAGGCCAGCGGCACCCCGAGGACCAGGCTCACCGCCGTCGCCCCGGTCGCGCAGAGCAGTGAGAGCCGCAGCGCCTCCCAGACCTCGGTGCTGGTCAGCAGCGTCGGCATGCTGCGCCACGGGGCCCTGATCAGCAGTGCGACCAGGGGCAGCGCCAGGAAGGCGAGCCCGATCACGGCGGGAACCAGCAGGGGGAGTGGCGCGCCGGTCCGGCGCGGGGCGCGCCGGCGGGGCCGCCGCGGGCCGCCGGGGGCGGTCGCGGTCTCGCCGGGCGCGGGGGTGGGGGCTGTCACGGCTTGAGGAACCCGGCCTCGTTCAGGACCTTCTGGCCCTCGGCGGAGCGGACGAACGCGATGAACGCCTTCGCGGTCTCCTGGTTCGTCGAGCTCTTGAGCAGCGCGATCGGGTAGTCGTTGACGGCACCGGCCGATTCGGGGAACTCCACGCCCTCCACCTTCCCACCGGCCGCCTTCACATCCGTCTTGTACACGACCGCGGCGTCGGCCTCCTTCAGCACCACCTTGTTCAGGGCCGACTTGACGTCCTGCTCGTAGGAGGCCGGGGTGAGCTTCAGTCCGCTCGCGTCCAGGGCCTTCTGCGCGGCTGCGCCGCAGGGCACTGTCTTGTCGCACAGCACGACCTTGAGGCCGGAGCCGGTGAGGTCCTTCAGCGAGGTCACCTGGTCGGGGTTGCCCGGCAGGGTCGCGATCTCCAGCTGGTTGCGGACGAACGTGGCCGGTTCGGCCGCGTTGCCGCCGGCGTCCGTGACGATCTTCATCGTCTTCGGGCTGGCCGAGGCGAACACGTCCGCCGGGGCGCCGCCGGTGATGCTCGCCGCCAGCGAGTCGCTGCCGCCGAAGCTGAAGGTGACCGAGGTGCCCGGGTGGGCCTGCTCGAACTGCTTGCCCAGGGTCTCGAAGCTCTCCTTGAGCGAGGCCGCGGCGAACACGGTCACCCCGCCGGAGAGCTTCCTGCCGCCGGCCGACGGCGAAGAGTCCGAGGACGTGTCCGAGCCGGAGGAGGAGCAGGCGCTCAGGAACAGCAGCGCGGCGGCGCCCGCGCCGGCCGTCTGCGCTATTCGCCGGGTCCGGCGCGCGGTTCGGGTCGTCACGGGGCCACTCCCTCTGGTCCTCGCGGACCCGTCCTCGGTCCTGCGGACCTGGTCGACGCATGCCCTCGGGCCGCCGCATCCCTGATCCGGTGGCTGTGCACGCGTCGATCATCATGCCGCAGATGCGAGGCCCGTGTCTGCTGTTGCTTCGCATGAGCGGTGTTGACCTGGATCAACCCTCGCATGTGCGTTTCTACGGGCTGGTCGCTCAGGTGCGGTCCGGCGGGGAGGCGGTCGAACGGGAGTGCGCCGCGCCGGCGGGATCGACGCCGTCCGGGCCGACGGCCCGGGGCGTCTCAGGTGAGGGGCCGGGGCCGCCGTCCGTCGCTCACGGCGGCGGAGCCGATGGCGACGACGATGCCCGCGAAGGCCCACGCGCCCAGGATCCACAGCGCGCCGGTGGTCGCGCTGCCGTCGAAGTACACGGTGTTGCGGACCACCGTCGTTCCCGCGCCCGGCGGCAGGGCCTGGCCGATCGCCGCCCAGAACGGCGGCAGCAGTGAGGACGGATAGACGCCGCCCGAGCTGGGGTTGCCCAGAATGGTGAAGATGAGGATGGTGAGGCCGAGCCCCACCGTGCCGGCCAGCGACTGGAGCGCCACCCCCACCGCACCGGAGGCGAACACCACCAGCGTGCCGATTCCCACCAGGTCCCAGAACGCGCCCGGCAGACAGTTCAGCACCGGACCCACGATGACCGCGCCGCCGATGCCGGAGACGAAGGCGTACGGCACCATCGCCGCCAGACGCACCAGCGTGCGGCGCAGGGTGGGGCGCTTCGAGCCCGCGGCCATGTTCAGCGCCGACGCGGCGAGGTAGCCGCCGATCGTCCAGCTGAGGACCAGATAGAAGGAGGACAGACCGCGCGAGTCGCCCGCCGCCGGCGGACGGATGTCCCGGACCACCAGGGAGCGCTGCTGGGTCCGCTCCACTTCCGCCACGATCTTCGCCGCGGCGTCGGCCGCCGACGGTCCGCCCGCCGACGCCACCATCAAGGTGTCGGTGCGCCCGGCCGCGTTGACGATCAGGGCCGCGTCCGTGTCCCGGTCCAGGAGCCGGGACCGGGCCTGCGCCCGGTCCGTCGCGGCGGTGACGTGCAGGGGCTCGCCGGGCAGCGCGTTGAGCCGGGCCACCAGCTCCGCCTCGGCCGCCGCGGGCGCCACCACCACGATCGGCACCCGGTGCGGCTTCGGGGCATGGAAGGCGCCCATGTACGAGAGCGCGAAACCGAGTTGGAGCAGCAGCACGCCCACCATGACGAGCACGGACCTGGTCGAGATCGCGTCGCGCAATTCCTTCCAGACCGTGTTCCCGCCCGGCTGGTCCGTCGCACTCGCCACGTGAAGTCCCTTTCCTGCCGACTGTGTTCGTTTCATTACGAACCACCACATAGTCGGCGCGTCCGGCCGTCCGGCCGGGAGAACACGCTGCCCGGGGCGGCGCGTACCCCGTTCGGCCGTATGTCACCCCGGTGGTCGATACTGGGCCCGGCACCGGGAGCGGACGAAGGGAACGGCCATGACGGACGACCACCGGGTGGGACCGCCCAGCCGCGGCGGTGAACGCGACACCCTGCGGGCCTTCCTCGACTACCACCGGGCGACCCTCGCCATGAAGTGCGAAGGGCTGACCGACGAGGAGCTCCGGCAGCGTTCCATGCCGCCCTCCACCCTCTCCCTCCTCGGCCTCGTCCGGCATATGGCCGAGGTCGAACGCACCTGGTTCCGCCGGGTGTTCGAGGACCACGACGTGCCCCTCGTCTGGTCGGACCGGATGGACTTCCAGGCCGCGTACGACGCGAGCACCGCCACCCGTCAGGAGGCCTTCGACGCCTGGCGGACCGAGGTGGAACACGCCCGGCGCATCGAGCGCTCGATCGACTCCCTGGACCGGGCCGGGCTCCAGCCGCGCTGGGGCGAGGAGGTCTCCCTGCGGATGGTCATGATCCACGTCCTCCTGGAGTACGGCCGGCACAACGGGCACGCCGACTTCCTCCGCGAAGGAATCGACGGCACGGTCGGGGCCTGAGAGTCCGAGAACTCCCGTACCGGGCACCCCCGTTTAATCGGTGGTGCCCTTCGGACGCGCCCCGTAGGCTGCCCCCGCGACCGCGCCCCCGATGCGCTCGGCTGCGGCTCCTTCCGTTCGGCACCATGTGACGCCGCCGCCTCTTCCTGAACTCGGGCGGCGCGGTCGTCCACTCCCCGGACCACCGTGTCCGGGACCCTCCTGTTCCCGAACCCCTGGGGGAATCCCTGCGTCGCCACGCTCCGCGCGTCTCCAAGATCTGGACCGAGATGCTGGTGGCCCCGCCCGTCTCCGCGGCGGCCCGCGTCCTGCGCGCACCCCGCACCGCCGGACAGCCACACGCCCGCACCACACGCCAGGGCGGCCCCGCCTTCTTCCGGCCGCCGAAGGAGGAACTGTTCCTCCTCGCCGTCGGCAACCTCGTCACCCAGCGGACCTACCACGAGGACGCCGGGGAACGCGACGCCCGCTTCGCCGACCTCGTCGGCCGGCTCGCGGTCGAGGAACCCACATGGACCGCCGGACTGCTGCGCTGGCTCCGCGAGGACGCCCACCTGCGCACCGCCCCGCTGGTCGGCGCCGCCGCGTACGTCCACGCCCGGCTCGCCGCCCGAGCGACGCACGGTCCCTCCAACCGCTCCGTGATCGACTCCGTCCTGCGCCGCGCCGACGAACCCGGCGAACTGCTCGCCCACTGGACCTCCGCCTACGGACGCAACGTCCCGCAGCCCGTGAAGCGCGGCATCGCCGACGCCGTACGCCGGCTGTACACCTCCCGCTCCCTGCTGAAGTACGACACCGCCTCGCACGGCTACCGCTTCGGGGACGTGCTGAACGTGGTGCACGCGGCCCCGCACCCGCAACGGCCCCGGCAGGGCGAACTGTTCCGCCACGCCCTGGACCGCCGCCACCGTCCGGCGGCGGCCGTCCCACCGCCCCACGACACCGTGCTGCGCGCGCACCGCGAACTGACCGCCCTCCCCCTGGCCGAGCGGTACGCCGCGGTCACGGCACCGGGCGGAGCCGAGCGGCTGGCGGCGGCCGGAATGACCTGGGAGGCCCTGGCGGGCTGGCTGCACGGGCCGCTGGACGCCGCCGTGTGGGAAGCGGTCATCCCGTCGATGGGGCCCATGGCCCTGCTGCGCAATCTGCGCAACTTCGACGAGGCGGGCGTCTCGGACGAGGCCGCCGCCCGGGTCGCCGCCCGGATCGCGGACCCCGACGAGGTCGCCCGGTCCCGGCAGTTCCCCTTCCGCTACCTGGCCGCCCACCGCAACGTCCCCTCCGGCCGGTGGGCCCCGGCCCTGGAGGCGGCGCTCGGCCACAGCCTGGCCCATGTGCCCGCGCTGCCCGGCCGGACCCTGATCCTGGTGGACCGCTCCGACTCGATGTTCTGGGACACCGTCTCCGACCGCTCCACCCTGACCCGGGCGGACGCGGCGGCCGTCTTCGGGGCCGCGCTGGCCCTGCGCGCCGAGCGGGCCGACCTGGTGGAGTTCGGCTGGCAGAGCAAGCCGGTCCCGTTCACGTCGGGCGAACCGCTGCTCGATGTGGTCGGGCGCTTCCACGCGCTCGGCGGCACCTGCACCGAACGGGCCGTACGCGCCCACTTCCGCGACCACGACCGGGTGCTGATCGTGACCGACGAGCAGACGACGGGCACCGGCAACCCCGTCGCGTCCGTGCCGTCCCGTGTCCCCGTCCACACCTGGAACCTCGCCGGCTACCGTCCCGCGCACCTCCCCGCCGGACGCCACCGGCACACCTTCGGCGGCTTCTCCGACGCGGCGTTCCGCATGGTCGGGTACATCGAGGACGGCCGTGACGCGCGCTGGCCCTGGACCGTGCCGTGAACGGAACGCCGTCCGTCCGGGCGTCAGGACCCGGACGGACGGCGGGACGGGGAGGAGACGCCGCCGAGCGGGCGGGACTCTCGGAACATGCCCTAACCGGCGCGCGCCTCCAGCAGCGGCCGGGGCACGAATCCGGCGTCCGCCAGGCGCTCCCAGAGCGCGTCCGGGACGGGGAAGCGGGCCGCCGCCGCGTTCGCCGTCACCTCACGGGCCGAACGGCAGCCCAGAACCACCGAACTCACGGCCGGGTGGAGCAGCGGGAACTGCACGGCCGCCGCCGTGAGCGGCACCTCGTACTCCGCGCACAGCTCCCGGCAGCGGCGGGCCCGCTCCAGTGCCTCGGCAGGGGCGGGCCGGTAGTTGAACATCGCGCCGGGGGAGGGGTCGGCCAGGAGCCCGGTGTTGAAGACCCCGCCGACCACGACGGCCGTGCCCGTCTCGGCGCACCGGGGCAGCAGGGTCTCCAGCGCCTCGTGGTCCAGGAGCGAGAAGCGGCCGGCGACGAGGACCGCGTCGACCTCGAACTCCGTGACGTACTCGGTCAGCGGGGCGCTGTGGTTCATGCCGAAGCCGATGGCCCGGATCAGCCCCTCGTCCCGCAGCCTGCGCACCGCCGGATAGGCCGTGCGGCGGACCTCGTCCGGATAGTTGTCCGGATCGTGGATGTAGAGGATGTCGACGCTGGAGCGGCCGAGCCGGGTGAGGCTGGACTCCAGCGACTCGCGGATCCCGCGCTCGGTCCAGTCGGTGACCACCTCGCCGGGGGAGCCGTCCGGCCGGGGACGCAGCAGCCACCCCGTCTTGGTGGAGATCACCGGGGCCGGGTCGCCGGCCGCGGGCAGCAGCCGGCCCAGCCGTCGTTCGGCGACCCCGTGGCCGTACCGGGGCGCGGTGTCGAAGTAGGTGATCCCCTCCGCCAGCGAGGCGTCGACGGTCGCGGCGGCGTCCGCGTCGGACACCTCCTCGTACAGACCCCCGATCGGGGCGGTTCCCAGGCCGAGGCGGGGGAGTGCGAAGGGCAGCCGGTTGGCCGCGGGGGTGTCGTTCATGCCCGGTCCCAGGGAGAGGCGCAGGCCGCGCGGCCCGCGCGCAGCGTCATGGTCAGGGTCAGCCGGACCCGGGTGTTCCCGGGCAGCGCGAGGCGTACGTACGGTCCGTCGACCGGCTGCTCGGGGCCGTCGTCGACCCGGACCGTGGCGATGCGGTGCTCGGCGAACGAACCGGCCTGAACCAGCAGGGAGCGGGCCGTGCCGCCGAGGTTCACCAGTTCGGCCACCGTGTGCTCCGGGCGGATGTCGGAGACCAGCGCGGCGACGTCGGCCGGCAGCCCGGGTCGGCGGGCGTCCGCGTCGTGGTAGCGCAGATGGAGCTGGGCCAGACCGCCGTTGTAGAGGACCTGGGGGGAGCCGGTGGTCAGCTGGAGCAGGGCCTCCGTCACCACCGGATTGAGGTGCTGCCAGTGGTGGATGCCCAGCGCGTCCGGACCGGTCTGCGGATCGACGGTGTCCTGCTCGATGGCCTCGACCCGCTCGGCGCAGCTCGCCAGCGCACTGGACAGCATCCGCTCCGGGTAGTCGGCATTGCGCCCGTGCAGGAACTCGTACCAGGGCTCCTCGTGCCCCGCCTCGTCCTTGATCCGCTGGGTGTGCACCTCGGACCAGTCCCAGGCGGCTCCGGCCCGCAGCCGCTCGATGCGGTCGCGGTCGGCCTCGTCACGGCTGAAGTGCCAGAGCGAGAGCGGGACCTGACCCGGCATGACCGTGAAGTCGAACCAGCCGGTGTCGTTGTGACGCTGCGGCACCATCAGGGTGGTCTCGCCGCTCATCGACCGCAGATGCGGGTCCCAGCGCTCGCCGAGCGTGCCCCGCCCCTCGGGGGTGCGCTGCTCGGCGTGGTCCAGCACCGCGTCCAGGGGGTTGCGGGCCAGACCCAGATAGCTCGGGTCGCCGGTGAGGAGCGTCGCGTTCACCGCGCCGACCAGGGTGGCGCTGCCGACGGGGGAGAGGCCGTGCGGCCACGACCAGCCGTAGTGGCCGCCGTACCAGCGGCCCTCCAGGTACTCGCCCACCACGCCGTTGAGTCCGGCGTTGTCGGGAACGACCTCACGGTCCGCCAGCCGGTCCTGCCAGCCGCCGACGTACTCGGCGACCCAGTCCGCGTACCGCTGGTCGCCGCCGAGCAGGAAGGCGTTCGTCGCCAGACCCGTGGCCGCCAGGTTGACGATCGTGTCGCCCCGGCCCATCCGCTCCCACATCGCGCGCCCGTACTCCCGGGCCCGCTCCGGATCGGCGACCAGCTCGTCGAAGGAGCCGACGTCCGTCCCGTCCAGCGGAAGCCCGTACGGGCGCAGCGCCTCGCTCCAGGGGAAGTACGCCTCCTCGTCCGCGAAGCCGAAGCGCGGCCCGGCCGCTCCGTTGTGCGGGGCCCGGATGACCCGGTGGACCGGGTCGTAGTTGGGGCCGCCGGCCAGATAGAAGTCGGCGAACCGCCGGGCCAGTTCGCCCAGTTCCGCGTCGTCCGGATCGGCCAGGCACAGCCCGTAGAACAGCAGCAGGCCCTCGCCCTGGTGGAACCAGTCGTAGCCCCGCTCGTATCCGTCGACCAGCATCCCCATCTCGGTCAGCTGGGCGGTGACCCCCCGCCAGTGGCGGCGCGAGGCGGTCAGCAGATCCGCGCTCCCGCCCAGCAGGTACAGCGTCGGCCAGTTGAAGAACGGCTCGTAGAAGTCGTCCACGCCGTCGCGGCCGTCCAGGCCCTCGCCGAGCGTGTCCCGGAAGACCAGCCGGCCGTCCCCCTCCGTGTAGCGGTCGGCGAACAACCGCCACGCCTTGTCCTGGACGGCGAACAACCGCCGCTGGAGTTCCGCCCATCGGGGGACCTCGGTGACGGCGCGGGTCCCGGTCAGCAAGGGGCCGTGCGCCGGACCCCTCGTCTGCGTGCCGCCGGTCCGCTCAGGCCTGAGCATCGAGAACACCTGCTCCCACATCACATACGGATTGAATAATCGCCCATCGATAGCCGATGGTTAGACTCACCGGCGGGGGCCGACGTGTCAATACGTCGGAGCGCCCCGCCCGGCCCCGACGAGGAGGCGCACCGTGATCGACTGCCATGTCCACCTGTGGGATCCGGCCCGGGGATTCCCGTGGATCAGACCCGGCAGTGAGCACCATCACACCTTCGACGAGGCCGACTTGGAACGCTCGGGCAACGGTCTCGGCCTGGCCGGATCGGTGCTGGTGGAGGCCTCGCGGGGCGACGTCGGCGAGACCCTGGCCCTGCACGGCCTGCGGGTACGCCGCCCCGATCTGGTCGCCGGGTACGTGGCCAATCTGCATGTCCACGGGGACGGCGGACCCGCCCGCTTCCGGGAGCTGCTGGACGAGACGGGCGAGGCGCGCCCCAACGGGATGCGGCTCGGCGGCGCCACCTGGGCGGACACCCCGGAGGCGGCCCGCGCCCTGGTCCCGGTGCTGGCCGGAGCGGGAACCGTCCTGGAACTCAACCTCCACCGGGAGGCCCTGACCGCGGCGGCCGACGCCGCGGACGCCCATCCCGGGCTCACCGTCGTCGTCGACCACCTGGGCAATCCGCCCGACCCCCGCACCCCGGAGTCCGGGGAGTGGTTCCGCGCGGTGGAACGGGCGGCCGCCCGCCCCGGCGTCGTCGTCAAGATCTCCGGGCTGCTCACCCAGCACCCCGGCCTCCCGCGCGACCGCGTCACCGCCCTGGTCCGTCATGTGGTGGACACCCTCGGCCCGGACCGCTGCCTCATCGGCTCCGACTGGCCCATCTGCCTGCCCCGGGGCTCACGGTCCGACTCCCTGGCCGTCTCGCGCCTCGGCCTGGATCACCTCACGGCCCCCGACCGCGAGCGGATCCTGCACAGCACCGCCGTCCGTGTCTACGGGCTCCGGAGCTGACCGTTACGCGTGGTTGACAGTGCGCGAACGCCCCTGATTCGATTCTCTCGATGATCGATAGGCGATGATCAGTGACCGACTCCGCCCCTTCCGAGAGTCGGCCGACCTCCGCGGAGATACGCATGGCACAGTTCGACCTGCCCCTGGAGGAGCTGGAGCGTTACCGCCCGGCCCTCCCCGAACCCGATGACTTCGACGCCTTCTGGCGCGAGACCCTGGACCAGCAGCGGGAGTTCGCCCTCGAAGCGACCTTCGAACCGGTCCCCAACGGACTGGTCACCGTCGACACCTTCGACGTGACCTTCTCCGGCTACGGCGGCCACCGCGTGCGCGGCTGGCTCCAGTTGCCCGTCACCCGCACCGGCCCGCTGCCGGCCGTCGTGGAGTACCTGGGCTACAACAGCGGACGCGGCGCCCCGCACGAGAAGCGGCTCTGGGCCGACGCGGGATACGCCCACTTCATCATGGACACCCGGGGCCAGGGCGCCGAGACCCCCGACCCCGACCCGGCCTCCGGCGACATCGCCGCCCCCGGCTTCCTCACCCGCGGCGTCCTCGACCCCGAGCGCTACTACTACCGCCGGCTCTACACCGACGCCGTACGGGCCGTCGCCGCCGCGCGCAGCCACCCCGCGGTCGACCCGGCCCGCGTCGTGGTCACCGGCACCAGCCAGGGCGGCGGCATCACGCTCGCCGCGGCCGGACTCGTCCCCGACCTCGTCGCGGTCATGCCGGACGTCCCCTTCCTGTGCCACTTCCCCCGCGCCACCACGATCACGGACATGCCCCCGTACGCCGAGGTCACCAAGTTCGTGAAGATGCACCGCGAGCACGCGGCCACCGTCACCCGCACGATGTCCTACTTCGACGGCGCCACCCTCGCCCGCCGGGCGAACGCGCCGACGCTCTTCTCCGTCGGACTGATGGACCACATCTGCCCGCCCTCCACCGTGTACGCCGCCTACCACCACTACGGCGCGCTCGGCGGGGTGGACCAGAGCGACAAGCGCATATGCGTCTATCCGTTCAACGACCACGAGGGCGGCGGACCCGCCCACGAGGTCGTCAAGCTGGAGTGGCTGGCCAAGCGGCTCGCCGCCTCCGCGTGATTCCATCGGGAGAAGACGGGTGCGTAACATGTCGCAACTCACGTGCCCCAGTGCAGGATTGGGAACTCATGGCATCGAACGCGTCGGGTGGATTCGTCTCCACGCTGGCCACCAACAAGGACCGGTTCCGTAAGACACTGATCTCGGACCAGGTGTACGAGCTGCTGCGCCAGGCCGTGGTCGAGGGCGATCTCGCGCCGAACGACCGGGTGGTCGAGTCCGAGATCGCCCGGCGGCTCGGGGTCAGCCAGGCCCCGGTGCGCGAGGCGGTCAAGCGGCTCGCCCGTGAGGGCGTCTTCACACATGTGCCGCGCCGCGGCCACTTCGTCGTGGAGATCTCCTCGCAGGACGCCGAGTACGCCCGCCAGGTGCGTGAGCCCCTGGAGAGCCTGGCCGCCCGGCTCGCCGCCGAGCGCATCACCGAGGACGAACTCGCCCAGCTCGACACCCAGGTCGAGCGCATGCACCGGGCGGTCGCCGCGAGCGACGTGAGCGAGTTCCGCGATGCCGACATCGAGTTCCACACCCTGGTGGGGCAGTTCGCGGGCAACCCCTTCCTGGCGAGGATGTGGGAGGTCATCGAGCCGAGCCTGCGGACCCTGCGGGCCATCTCGGACCCGCTGTTCGACGGCGACTGGCACGCCATGGCCGAGGAGCACGGACGCCTCGTGGAGCTGCTGCGCTCCCGGGAGCCCGTGAAGGCGGCCGAGGCCTTCGCCGACCACGCGGCGGGCCGCGGGCCGGTGCCCGACGCGCGGGAGTCCAAGAAGCCCTAGAAGGTGGCCGTCGGCGCGAGGGAGCACCGCGCCGACGGCCGGCCGAGGGAGAGCAGGCCAGTGGGCCCGACCCGGAGTTCCGGGTCGGGCCCACTGCTGTGCGGTGGTGCGGAGCGGTCAGCGGCGGGCGCCGGCCGTCCAGGCGGGCGCCCCGTACTGGAAGGCGCCCAGGCTCGGGACGGCGTCCGTCGAGCCGTCGTTGATGCCCGGCAGCGGGATCGCCCGGTTGCGCGCGGGCGACTGCGCGGTGAGCCGGTAGTCGTGGTTCGCCGCGTCCACGAAGAGCGGATCGACGTCCTGGAGCAGGTTGTCGGACAGCTCCAGACCGCCCGCCGTCGCGCCGTCCAGGCCCCGGATCATCCCGATGTTGTTGGAGATCTTCGTGCCGGTCGACTGCCCCGGCTCCTTGACGTAGAACAGCGTCATGCCGCCGGTGTTGTTGTACACGCCGTTGTCGTGGGAACCGGTGCCCAGTCCGTTGAGCATGACCGTGCCCTCGCGGTTGCCCCAGCCCACGTTGTTCGCGATGACCAGATCGCTCTGGCCGTTGTCGGCGTAGATCCCGGAGATGCCGAACGTCGTGGACGTGGTGGCCGGCGCCGGGTCGTGGAGCACGTTGTGGTCGAGGGAGGTGCCCATCATCCAGGCGCTGCAGCAGGTGTAGATCGCGGCGACGTCCAGGCTCATCCGGGCGTACCCGGAGATGTCGTTGTACGCGATGACGTCCTTGCCCGGGGTGAGGCCCTCCACCTCGTTCCACTGGAGGTTGATGCCGCTGCGGCCGACGCGCGAGATCGTGTTGTGGGTGACCGTCTGGCTGTTGCCCTGGACGGCGATCCCGGCCGCGTAGGTGCCCATGTAGTCCACGTCGTGGATCACGTTGTCGGTGGCGGTGTTGTTCTGCCCGCGCAGCGCGATCCCGTTGCCGGCGCTCAGCGACAGATCGCTGTTGACGACCTTGTTGAAGGTGCCGTCCACGATGATGCCGGTGTCCCCGACGCCCCGCGTCACGGTGGAGCCGCAGTCCGTCGCACCCCGGGTGATGTCGGTGTAGTGCGAGAGGTACTGCCCCTTGAGGGAGTCCAGGGTGACCCCGGTGCTCGTCGGCCCCGTCGCGATGGTCGTCGCGAACAGGCCGATGCCGTCCACCGTGGTGTGGCTCGCCTTCGTCAGGTCGAAGCCGAGCGTGCGGCGCTTGGCCTCGACGACATGGCCGTCCGGGTCGTCGGTGCCGTACAGGTACAGCTGCTTGGCTGCCGCGTCGTAGAACCACTCACCGGGACGGGCGAGTTCGCCGATCTTCCCGGAGAGCGCGTAGCGGGTCTCCTTGGGGACGACCTTGTGGACGCAGGGCGGTGCGACGTCCAGGGTGACCGAGCCGGGGGCGGAGCTCTTCACCGTGGTGGTCGCCGAGATGTACCAGTAGCCGGTGAGGGCGCGGGCGCCGTTCCAGTACCCCGCCGGACGGGTCTGGTCCGGGTCCGCGATGGTGGCCTCGGCGCTGCCCGCACCCGCGTACTGGAGCGTGGGGTCGAGCAGGTCGAGTCCGGGGTAGGGCCACTGGGCCTCGATGTTCATCTTCTTGTCGGTGAACACCTGCACGGTGGTGACGTCCGACCCGAGGTCGACGTCGGTGCGGTAGATGTGCCCGGCCGCGACCGCGTCGCTGAACTGGGAGTCCGCGGCGTACGGGTCGGTGCGGGCGATCTCGGTGACGTCGGCGGCGGTGACCGGCTCGAAGCCGCCGATCCGGGACGCGCCGCTCACCGTGACCTGGGCGCCGGGGGCGGCGCGGTAGGTGATGGGCCGGTCGGCGGTGCCCGAACGGGCCGGCACCACGGTCTCCTCGTACGTTCCCGACAGGACGAGACAGGTGTCCCCGGGGACCATCACGTCGGCGCACTTCTGGATGTGCTGGAAGGGCGTCCTGGTGGACCTGCCGTTGGCCGCGTCCGTGCCGGACGGCGCCACGTAGTACGTCGAACCGGTCTGCGGCTTGACCGGCTTGACCGGGTGGGCGGCGGCGGGATGGCCGGCCGCGACCATGGTCAGGGATGCGAGCAGGGCGGCTGCGGACCACAGTCCCGGACGGGACGATGGCCTCCTTCTCCTCGGCACTCCGGAGTCCTCTCTGATCGGTGGGGCTGGTGCTCGGACGGGGGCTGTGCCGCCGGACGCCGTGCTCGGGCGCGTCCGGACGTGTGGGGGGTGGGGGAGCCCGTGGTTCAGGGGCTCACCCCTTGACGGCGCCGACGGTGAGACCGCTGATGATGTGGCGCTGCATGTAGATGAAGAAGATGACGACCGGTGCGATCGCGAGCAGAAGGTTGGGGAACACCTTCGTGAGGTCGGTCGAGTACTGGCTGATGCCGGCGTAGACCGCCGTCGTCACCGTGTAGTGCCCGGAGGACGGGCTGAGCAGGATCTGGGGGGAGATGAAGTCGTTCCAGATCCCGATCGAGTTCAGGATCAGCACCGTGACGACCGCCGGACGCATCAGCGGGAAGATGATGGACCAGAACGTGCGGTAGCGGCCCGCGCCGTCGATCGTCGCCGCGTGGTCGATGTCCACCGGGATGGTGCGGATGAAGCCGACGAACAGGAAGATGCTCACCGGCAGCGTGGACGCCACGTCGTGCGCGACCAGACCGGTCACCGTATTGGCGAGCCCGACCTCCCGCAGCACGTAGATCACCGGAATGATCACGGCGGCGCCCGGGATGAAGGTGCCCGCCAGGAAGTACAGCAGCACCAGCTGGGTGCGCCGCTTCAGGCTGCGGGCGATCGCGTACGCGGCGGGCCCGGCGAGCGCGATGCACAGCACGTCCACGACCACGACGAGGAACAGCGTGAAGCCGTACCCGCCGATGACGTTGAACTGCGGACTCGTGATCGCCGCCGACATGTGCTCGAAGGTGAGCCCGCCCAGCGGGATCGAGAACGGGTTGTCGAGGATGTCCTGCTGGGACTTGAACGCGTTCACGACCAGCAGGTAGACCGGCACGATCATCACGACGAACAGCACACCGAGCAGCACCCAGCGCACGGGGGAGCGGGGCTCCTTCCGCTCGGTCTGCCGTACGTCGCCCGTGCCCGCCGGCTCCGCCTTCGGACTGTCGCGGACCTCTGCCGCCTCTAGTACCACCACCACCGGCTCCTTACTGTCCTGTCGCGGCTTGGTCCTGGCGGTTGCGCAGCGCCGTCACCACCAGGGCGAGCACGGCGGACACCACCATGAGGAACACCGCCTGCGCGGTCGCGTACCCGACCTTGGTTCCCTCGAAGGACCGGGCGAGGATGAGATACGTGAACGTCTGGGTCGATCCGGCCGGCCCGCCGCCGGTCAGGGAGACGACGATGTCGTACGCCCGGATGAGTCCGACCAGGTTCAGTACCGTCGCCACGGTCACCACGGGCGCGATCATGGGGATCACGATCCGCAGGTTGATCTGGCGCTTGGAGGCGCCGTCGATCGCCGCCGCCTCCAGCAGTTCGGCGGGCACCGTCTGCAGGGCCGCGACGAACAGCACGACGTTGAAGCCGAAGCCGGCCCACACGATCACGCCGATCAGCGAGACCAGCGCGAACTTCTCGTCGAAGAGGAAGCCCAGCGGTTCGATGCCGAACTTGGCGAGCGTGTTGTTGATGGCCCCGTTGGTCCCCAGGATCGCCGCCCACAGATACCCGAGGATCAGCGCGCTGATCACGTGCGGGAAGTAGGCGACGGCCCGGAAGAACGAGTTCGACCGCGAACGGCCCTTGAGGACCAGGGCGTAGACGAGCCCCAGCCCCACCATCAGGACGGTGCCGAACACGGAGATGAGCCCCGTGACGTACCAGGCGTCCGACGAGCTGGGGTCGTCGAACAGGTGCTTGTAGTTGTCGAGCCCGGTGAACGCCGCGGTGGAGAAACCGTCCCAGTCGGTGAAGCTCAGATAGATCGCGACCCCGACCGGGACGACGGTCATCAGCGTGTAGAGCAGGACGGCCGGGCCCATCATCCCGAGGGAGACCGCCGACTCCCTGATCCGGGCCCGCCGCCGTGCGCCCGCGTCCAGGCCCTGGTTCAGCCCTGCGAGTTCCACCACTTGTCCAATCCCTCGGCGGCCTTCGAGGCGGACGAACCGGTGAACAGCGACTGCACCTGCTTGTTCAGCTCGTCACTGAAGCCGGCTATCGGCTGGTTGGCGCCCGACTTCACGATGACGTTCGGGGCCTTGTCGAGGATCTGCTGCACCGAGGTGCCCAGGCTCGACATCGGGTACGTGAAGCCGCCGCGCAGGTTCCCGTCGGAGGCGAGCTGGCTCTTGATGGCCTCCGGGTCGGTGGTCGCCCACTTCACGAACTTGATGGCCTCCGCCTTGTGGCGGGACTTGTTCACGACGACGTACGGGTTCGACATGTTGCCGAACTGGCCGGACGGGTAGGCGCCGTCGGACGGCATGGAGAACACGCCGATCTCGTCGCTCTTCTTCGCCGCGTCGGCGGCCGGCACGAAGTAGGAGCCCATGATGTACATCGCGGACTTGCCGTTGAGGAAGGCCGTCTGGCCGTCCGCGTACGTCAGGCCGAGGGCGCTCTTCTCCAGGTAGCCCTTGTCGATCCAGCCCTTGTAGTTCTCCAGGTAGGGCAGGTAGCCGCTCTTGGCGAACGAGGCCTTGCCGTCGTTGCGCTTGGCGGTCCACTGCGGGTCGGCGGTGAGGACGCCCGCGTCGGCCATCATGGAGAACTGTGCCCCGGTGACCCACTGGCCCGAGGTCTGCAGCGGCTTGTACCCGGCGTCCTTGAGCTTGCCCATCGCCTCGGTGAACTGGTCCATCGTGTGGATCGCCGAGGCGTCGAGACCGGCCTTGGTGAAGGCGGCCTTGTTGTAGAAGACGAGCGACTGGATCTGCTCGCCCACACCGACCACGTAGTGCTTGCCGTCCAGCGCGTACTGGTCGGTGAGCGGGGCCTTGCTGGTCCAGGACTCGTTCGACAGGTCCGCGAAGAGGGAGGCGGTCTCGGTGGTCGGGATGATCTGCTGGGCGACGTCCGGCGGGTCGCCGGCGGCCAGGTCCTGCCGGAGTTTGGCGTCCGCCGAGATGGTGCCGGTCAGTTCGAGCTTGACCGTCACGCCCGGGTTGGCCTTCTCGTACCGGTCGAAGAGGTCGTTCCAGTACTTCTCCGTCAGGTTCGGGGTGATGTTCACGATGACCCGGAGGGTGGTGCCCTCCGAGGCCGAGTCGGACTCGCCGCCGCAGGCGACGGCGGACGCCATCACCAGGGGGGCGAGGGCGAGTCCGGAGGCACGGCGCCACATGGTCTTCATAAGGACACGCTCCGTTGCGTAGTCGTGAATAATCGATAGCTGGTGTTCAGCCGCAGGGTTCCCGGTGGAGCAGAGGAGGGAGGGTTTCCGGGCGGTCGGGGGTGTGGATCGCCCGGTCGGTGGTGCGTTGCGGTGGAGGTGGGGCGGAGCCCTCATCTCGTGTCTATCGTCTATCGATTGCTGATGCTAAAGGTGCTCACCGCGCTTGTTCAAGGGTGCTGCCGCAACCTCTGAATTCTGCTTCTCCCCGTCCCCCGGGCTCGGTTGCCCCAGGGACCACCGGACGGCGAGGCGGCCCCGCCCCGCACGGGAGCGCGCGGTCAGGGTGAGCCGGGTCAGCCGGGATCCCCAACTGCCCGTCAGCTGCGGGTCGTCCAGCGGACGGACGACGACGTCGGCGTTCGCCTCGGCGGGATCCCAGCGCATCTCCAGGCTCGCGCCGCCGGGTCCGGTGACGGTGGCCCGGCCCGGACCGTGGACCACGTCCCCGGCCAGCACATGACGGATCACCACGTGCTCCCCGCCGCCTTCCCACCGGTCGGCCACCTCCACGTACGCGGTGTTCCCGCGCACCAGCCGCGCCGTGCGCACCCAGCTCGCGACGGCCCCCGGGGGGTAGGCGCCACCGATCTCCGCCGTCATCCTTGCCTCCCGCGCCCCGAGTTCGACCCGAACCTCCCGCGCGGCGAAGCCCGGCCCCGGCCGCTGCCCGCACCCCGGCTCGGGCACGTTGTGCCAGTCGCTGCGCATCGGCCAGGCCGCGTACCGGTCGGGGCCGAAGGTCTGCGCGGTGTACGTGGGCCGGCCGACGTCCACCACCAGGGGTTCGCCGTCCGCCGCCACCCAGTACGTCCCGACGTCCAGATGGTTGTGGTGCTCGCCGTTGTGGCCGGCCTTCACCGCGAGGGCCAGCCCCGCGTGGCTGCCGGCGTGCTCCCGGGCCACCAGGATCTGGAGCCGGGGCAGCCAGGACTCCCGGGCCAGCCACGGAGCCACGGGATCCGGGCCGCCTCCCACAGGGGCCGGGCCGTCGTCCGCGACCGCCCGGCACCACTCCGGGTCCGCCAGCGCCGCCAGCGCCCGGCCCAGCCCCGCCCGCGGCGGAGCCGCGCACCCCTGGAGCCGGGCGCCCGCCACCGCGTGCGCCCGCGTCTCCGGCTGCCCGAGCAGCCCGCCCCAGCGGAACGCGACCCACCAGGGCTGACCCACCGTCAACCGGGCCGGCGCGTCGCCCACGTTCACATAGCGGTCGCCGCCCAGATGCATCCGCTGCGGATAGCGCAGCAGGGCGGCGAGGAGGGGCAGCTCGCGGGCGTCCAGTGCCGGGCCGCCGACTGCGGCGAGCAGATCCAGGATCTCCAGCAGCCGGCACGCCCCCACCCACCAGTAGGCGATGCCCTCGTCGATGCCGCCGTCGTCGGGGAGCGTGGCCACGTAGTGCCCCAGCCCCTCCACGACGAGGCGGACGATCCCGGCCCGCCGGGTCCCGTCCTCGCAGAGCAGCAGCGCGGAGACGAGCACCGCGCCATGGATCCACGGGTTCCAGTTGTTGGCCCCGCCGTCCGCGCCGATCCAGCGCCAGTCCCGCCGCCGCTCGAACGGCAGCAGCACCCGCCGGTCCACCTCGCGCCGCAGCCGGCGCCGCAGCCCCGGCATCCTCCGGTCCAGGAGCGGCCCGAGCGCGTGGTCGGCCCATGCGAACAGCGCGGCCACCTCGGCCGCACCGAGATCGAGGAACGGATCGTCCGGATCCGGGACGAACTCGCCGCGCGCCGACGCGAACCGCTCGTGCGGCGCCCAGCACCACGTACTGGTCTCGGCGAACGCCACGAGCCCGTCGATCGCCGCGTCCAGGTACGGACAGGCGCCCGGCCCCGCCCCGGCGTCCGCCGACCCACCGGTCAGGACGGCGGCCAGGACCAGCCGGGAGACCCGTTCCTGGAGGTCCCAGGCCGCGTCCTCGTACGCGGCGCGCGAGCCGTCCCGGAAGGGCCGCGCCCACGCGCCGGCCGTCAGCAGCGGTGCCGGACGGGCCAACTCCTCGTCCGCGTCCGCCCGTACGCGCTCCCGGAGCGGTTCCGGCACCGCCTCCCAGACCGCGCGGCAGGTGGCGTCGGGCACCCCGATCCGCGCGGCGGGGCCGGCCAGCAGGGCCGCGAGCCCCTCGTCCGGGGCCGCGCGCACCGCCGCGAAGTGCTCCGCCCACGCCCCCGCCGCGGCGCTCACTCCCCGTCCCCCGCGTCCTCGGCCAACTCCAGCTCGATCACCGGCAGCAGGACGTCGGGCCGCGCGATCGGGAGCGTGAGCGTGAGGGTGCCCGCCGGCTGTCCGGGCGGCGCGAGGTTGTTGTGCTCGTGCCGGACCCCGTCCGTCTCGTGGTAGCGGACCTCGGAGCCGTCGTGCAGGAACTGGGCGTAGCGGACCCGGCCGGCCAGGCCCGGCAGATGCAGATGCTTCAGCGGCCAGGACAGCAGGTGCAGATACAGCTTGTTGCCCGCCCGCGTGTACAGGGCGTTCGCCGGTGCCTCCCGGTCGCTCGGCCCGGCGCCGTGCACGGCGCGGCCGTGCGGCAGCATCCATGCCCCGATCGCCCGCAGGGTCTCCCGCGCCCTCGGGTCCAGGGAACCGCGCCCGGTCGGACCGACGTTCAGGATCAGATTGCCGCCGCAGGCGACCGACTGCACCAGCATCCGCACGAGCAGAGCGGGATCCTTGTAGTCGTGGTTGTCGCGGTCGTAGCCCCAGGAGCCGTTCAGCGTGTGGCAGGCCTCCCACACCACCCGCCTGCCGTCGCGCTCCAGCGGACGGTCCGGCTGGTACTGCTCGGGTGTCACGAAGTCGCCGGGGACGCCGAGGCGGTCGTTGACCAGGATGCCCGGCTGGAGCTCGCGCACCAGGGACAGCAGCCTCTCGGCTCCCCATTCCTCCGGGCCCTTCTCCGGGTATGTGAAGTCGAAGAACAGGCTGTCGACCGGACCGTATCCGGTGAGCAGTTCCCGCAGCTGGCCCTCCATGTACGCGCGGTAGCGCGCCATGTCGCGGGGTTCGTCGGCGGCCGGTGTGTCCCGGAGCGGATGGTGTTCGTCCACGGGGAAGTCGGGGTGGTGCCAGTCGAGCAGTGAGTAGTAGAGACCGACCTTCAGTCCCTCGGCGCGCATCGCCTCCACGAACTCCCGGACCAGGTCCCGGCCCGCGGCCCGCACCGAGGTGTAGTCGGTGAGCGCCGAGTCGAACAGGCAGAAGCCGTCGTGGTGCTTGGTCGTCAGCACCGCGTACCGCATCCCGGACTCCCGTGCGGTGCGGGCCAGTTCGCGCGCGTCGAAGAGATCGGGGTCGAAGCGGTGCAGATAACGGTCGTAGTCCTGGAGGGACATGGCCTCGCGGCTGCGCACCCATTCGTGCCGGGCCGCCATGCTGTACAGGCCGAAGTGGACGAAGAGCCCGAAGCGCGCGGCCTCGAACCATCCCGTGGACGCGACGGCATCGGGGGAAGCGGAGGTGCCGGGGGAGGTGCGGGGCACGGAGGACTCCTGACGCATTGACATCACTAATCGATTGGCTGTTATCTACCATCGATAGGCGATGATGTCACTGGCATGGCGTGCGACGAGCGCGCGGAGAGGCAAGTGCATGCACCCGATTGGGGATCAGGAAGCGCCGTCCACGGGCGGATCCCGGCTGAACGGGACGGAGGAGGGCCGCTACGTGTCGATGCGGGCGCCGGTCCACACCGCGGACTACGTACGGCCCACCGACCGGATGGTGGAGGCCCTGGCGGGGGTGAGCGCGGCGACGGCCTGCGCGAAACTGCATCAGATGGGGATCACCCGGACCTTCATCGACGGACCGGTTCCGCTGCACCGCGAGCCGGACGTCAAGGTCACCGGCGGCGCGGTCACCCTCCAGTTCCTGCCGCAGCGCGAGGACGTGTTCAACGGGGCCGAGCAGGAGGACATCGAGGCCAAGACCCCGCTGTGGGGCGTCCTCGAATCCATCCGCCCCGGCGACATCCTCGTCGTGGCCGCCCAGGGCAGCCACTTCACCGGCTGCCTCGGCGACATGCTGGTGCGCTACTTCAAACTGCGCGGCGGCGCCGGGATCGTCGTGGACGGCCGGATCCGTGACGCGGCGCGGATCCGCGCGCTCGGCGTGCCCGTCTGGTGCACCGGGGTCACCCCGCACTACGCCTCCCAGACCGAACTGTTCCCGGCCGCCTACAACGTGCCGGTCGGCGTCGGCGGCACCCTGGTGACGCCCGGCGACCTGATCGTCGCCGACGAGGACGGCGCGGTCGTCGTCCCGCAGGACCGGGCGGTCCCGCTCGCCGAGGACGCCCTGCTGCACCAGGACCGCGAGGCCTTCGCCCGCAAGCGGCTGGACGAGGGCGGACGGCTCTCCGACTACTACCCGCTGACCGGGGCGGGGATGACGGAGTACCTGGCGAGCCGCAACGGGGGCTGAGCGGCCGGACCGGAGGCGCTGGCGACATCACGGCATGACGTGATCTCGCCAGCCCCGGTCCCTTCCTGACGGACGGACCGGGGCCCGAGCATGACGAGCGGTCAGGACCGGTGGCCGTGGCGGACATCGCGGCCACCGGGACCACCGCCCGTTGCCGTCCGGGAGCGGGTGCCGTGCCTCGCCCACCCAGGAGCCCTCATGCAGGCCCGATCCGTTCCGCGCGGCGGAGGCCGTGCTCGGAAGGCAGCGCTGTCCGCCGCCGAGCAAACGGGACTTTCACCACGCGGCAGCCGAGCCCTCGTGCTCGCCGCCGCGCTCGCCGTCTCCCTGGCAGGTCCCCTGCCCGCCGCGACGTCGGCGCCCGCCGCCCCCGTCGGCCTCACCGCACGGGCCGACACCGCGGCGGCCCGTACGGCCACCGTCACGCTGGTCACCGGCGACACGGTCACCGTCACCACGGCGGCCGACGGCGGCACCTCGTACGACGCCGAACCCGCCCCCGGCACCGACACCACCTTCCACACCGAGTCCACGCCCGCCGGCGACACCTATGTCATCCCGGACGGCGCGGGCACCGGGCTCGCCGAAGGCCGCCTGGACCGGGAGCTGTTCAACGTCACCCGGCTCGTCGCCGACGGCCGCGACGACGACGCGCGTGCCACACTGCCGCTGATCGTCGACTACGCGGCAGGCGCCGCCCGGTCCGCGCTCACCGCGCGCGCCGCCGCCCAGCCCGGTGTCGAGCACCACACCGCGCTGCCCTCGCTCGGCGCCACGGCCGTCACCGTCGACAAGACCGACGTCCGGGCCTTCTACCGCAGCGTCATGAACGGGCCGAAGGCGGTCCTCCACCCCGACCGCAAGCTGCACGCGACCCTCGACGTGAGCGTGCCGCAGATCGGCGCCCCCGAGGTGTGGAAGAGCGGGTACCGGGGCGACGGCGTCAAGGTCGCCGTCCTGGACACCGGCATCGACCTGGCCCACCCCGACCTCGCGGACCGCGTCGCCGGTGCGAAGAGCTTCGTGCCGGGACAGGACGTGCAGGACGGCCGCGGCCACGGCACCCACGTCGCCGGGATCGTCGCCGGAAGCGGCGCCGCGTCCGGCGGACGGTACACGGGCGTCGCCCCCGGGGCGCGGCTCCTGGTCGGCAAGGTCCTCGACAACCGGGGCAACGGCGACGAGTCCTCCGTGATCGCCGGGATGGAGTGGGCCGCCGCGCAGGGCGCCGACATCATCTCCATGAGCCTCGGCGCCGAGACGGAGGAGAGCGGCGACCCGATCAGCGAGGCCGTGGACGAGCTGACCGGCTCGTCCGGCGCGCTGTTCGTCATCTCCGCGGGCAACACCGGCCCCGGCCGCACCACCGTCAGCACGCCCGGCATCGCGGCCAGGGCCCTGACCGTCGGCGCGACCGACGCCCAGGACCGGCTCGCCGACTTCTCCAGCCGCGGCCCGACCGTGGGCGGCGCCCTCAAGCCGGAGATCACCGCCCCGGGCGTGAACATCGTTTCCGCCCGTGCCGCGGGCACCCAGCTCGGCCCGGTGGTCGACACCGACTACAGCGCGATCAGCGGCACCTCCATGGCCGCCCCGCACGTCTCGGGCGCCGCCGCGCTCCTCGTGCAGCAGCACCCCGACTGGGGGCCCGAGCGGCTCAAGGACGCCCTGGTCTCCTCCGCGAGGACCGGTGCCGGCAACGACGTGTACGAGCAGGGCACGGGCCGGCTCGCCGTCGACCGGGCCTCCGCCGCCCCGGTCACCGCGACCGGCACCGCCGACTTCGGCGACCTGCGCGACGCCCGGGAACCGCGCGGCAAGGACATCGTCTACACCAACGACGGCGACCGGGACGTCACCCTCGCCCTGGACCTGAAGCTGGACCGGGGTGCCGAGGTGCCCGACGGCGCCGCCACCCTCTCCGCCGCGTCCGTCACCGTCCCGGCGCACGGCAGCCGTGCCGTCACGCTCACCGTCGACCCCTCCCGCACGGGCACCGGACGGTACGACGGCTATCTGACCGCCACCGGGGACGGCCTCACCCGCACCACGGCCGTCGGCTGGACCGAACAGCCCCCGCGCCGCACGGTCACCTTCACGCTCACCGGACGCGACGGCCGGGCCGCGGGCCAGACCAACCTCCAGATCCTCGACCTCACGCCCGGGGACGCCCAGCTCAAGTCCGTCACACTGATGGGCGAGGGCACCTGGCAGACCGTGCTGCCGGAGGGCCACTACGCCCTCCAGTCGCTCGTCACCACCTACGACTCCGGCAAGCGCGTCGTCGCCCTCGACCACTTCGCCGAGCCGGAGTTCGTCGTCGACGGCGACAGCTCCGTGGCCGTCGACGCCCGCCTGGCCCGGCCGCTGACCGCGAGGATCGACGGGGAGGACCGCCCCCTGGAGCGCGCCGCCCTCGGCACCGTCGCCCGCCGCACCCTCGACGACGGGGCGAGCGCCGCGATCGGATCCGCCAAGGGCACGGCCGACAGCACCACCGCGTACGGCGCCATCCCCTCGCACACCACCGCGGAGCACGGCACCTTCGAGTTCACCGCCGAGCACCGGCTGCGCGACCCCCTGGTCCGCGCCACCTGGAACGGCGCGGGCCGCACCGCCGCCCTCGACCTGCTCACCCCCGACCTGGGACGGCGCTTCGACGGCACCCGGACGCTCACGGCGGCCGACGCCGGCACCGGAACCGACGCGGACTACGCGCGCACCGACGTCACCGGCAAGGTCGCCGTCGTCCGCACCAACGGCTGGCTCGTCCCCGTCATCGCCAAGGCCGCCGAGCACGGCGCCACGGCCGTCCTCGTGGTCCTGCCGGCCGACGCGGCGGGCCTCGTCCAGGACAACGGGAACAGCGCCCTGCCCTCGGCCGCCGTCACCGCCGCCCAGGGCGCCCCGCTGCTGGCCGCCCTCGCCGACGGCCCGGCGACCGTGACCTTCGCGGCCCGCCCCGACAGCCGCTTCACGTACACCCTGCCCTTCCACGCCTCCGGCGCCCTGCCCGCCGCCACGACGGCCACCGCGCGCCCCGGACAGTTCGCCCGTCTCGTCAACACCTTCCACGCGGACGGCGCGACCCGTCTCGCGGACGACGTGCTCACCACCTGGCACGGCTGGGAGAAGTCCGCCTTCCGCACCGGTGCCCGGCACCTGGCCCCGGGCACCCGCACCGACTACGTGTACGCGGACGACAGCAGCTACGCCCAGACGGTCCGCACCTCCGATCTGTCCGACGCCGCCCTCGACGAGTACCCGAAGGAGTTCCGGCCGGGCAGCAGCGACGCACGCGCCTGGGGACGCGCCCCGCAGCATCCCACCCTGCCGCGCCGCATCAGCTGCCCGCTCTGCCGCGCCGACACCGGCGCGAGCTTCCTGCTGGCCCCCTACGGCGACTCCGACCCCGGCCACTACGGCACCGGCTTCTCCACGACCACGTTCGCCTACCACCGCGACGGCCAGGAGACCACCTCCGACCGGCTCTTCGTCCCCCAGGACGCCGAGTACCGCATCGACCAGACCGTCCGACGGAGGACCACCGCACTGGAGACCCTCGGCACCCGCACGGACACCTCGTACACCTTCCGCTCCGAGGCGCCCTCGGCAGGAGACACCGCCACCGGCTGCACCGAGGTGTTCGGTGCGGACCACCCGTGCGCCGTCCTGCCGGTGATCTTCATCGACTACGATCTGGCGCTCGACGGCGCCAACAGCGTCTCCGGGCGGCGCTCCGTGCCGCTGCGCATCGCCACCCACCGGACCGACGGCTACCGGGGCGGCACCGTGACGAGCCTGCGGGTCGAGGTCTCGTACGACGACGGCGCCACCTGGGGCGACGCCGCCGAACCCCACGTACGCCCCGACGGCTCCGCCACCACCGTCCTGCACCGGGCACCCGCCGGCGCCGAGACCGCCACTCTGCGGGTCACCGCCCGGGACGCGGCGGGCAACCGCACCCGGCAGACCGTCGTCCGGGCGTTCGCGATCCGGGACTGAGGTCCGTCCGGACACGCGCGGCCCCGGCCCGCTCCCCCCGACGACACGGCGGAGTGGCCCGGGGCCGCCGTGTTGCGTCCAATGGGGGAGGACGGGTCGGGAGGCGGCATGTCGTGGACCAGCCGGGCACGGGACATACGGGCAGGGGCGGAGACACGGTTCCCCGTGCTCTCCGAGCTGACGAACCGGCTGATGAGCGGCAATCTGCTCGACGCCGGGACCCGGCTCGCCGCCCAGGCGTTCCTGGCCTCCGTGCCGCTGCTCTTCGCCCTGGCGGCCTTCGCCCCGCAGAGCGTCCGGGACCAGCTGCGGGAGTCCCTGCGGTCGATGTTCGGGCTGACCGGACGCGCGGACCACGAGCTCCAGCAGGTCCTGGGCGGCTCCGGGTCCGAGGAACTGCGCGAGACCACGGGCATCGTCGGCGCACTCGTCGCCCTGGTCTCGGCCACCAGCTTCAGCCGCGCCATGGCCCGGGTGTGCGAACGGGCCTGGGGACTGCCGAAGGCAGGAACCCGGATCGCGGCCTGGCGCTGGGCGGTGTGGCTGCTGGCCCTGCTGGTCGTCGTCCTCCTCCAGGCACCGCTGCGGGACGGCTTCGGCGCCGGCATGTGGCTGGGCGTGCCGGCCTTCTTCCTCGTCAGCACCGGGGTCTGGCTGTGGACCCAGCACCTGCTGCTCGCGGGCCGGGTGGACTGGCTGCCGCTGCTGCCCGGCTCCCTGCTGGGCGCCTCGGCCACCACCGCCCTCGGCCTCACCGCGCGGCTCTACATGCCGGGGGCGCTCGACCGGGCCCTGGGCGAGTACGGCTCGCTCGGCCTCGTCCTGACGATGCTGTCCTGGCTCATCGTGGTCTGCGGAGCGCTCACCTTCGCGTTCACGATCGGTGCCGTACTGGCCCAGGAACCCCCGCTCAACCGCCGCCTCGGCACCGGCCGGCCCCCGGAGGACCCCGGTCCCTGACCGCCGGGCACCGCTGAAGTCCCGTGCCCCGTCCGCCGGTTCGTCCGGAGGGCGGGGCGCCGTCGCGTTCCGTGCCGGACACGGTGGCGTGCATACGACATGTCGACATCCCGCCACGCCGGGCCGCTGACGTGGACGGGGCCGGTCACCTAGACCTTCCGGGAGGTACTACCGACCGAAAGAGGGACCGTGCGACCACCATCCACTTCCCGCGGGCGAGCGCTCACCGCCATCGCTCTCGCGGCCACCCTGGCGGGCTCCCTGCTGAGCCTCGCCGGACCGACCGCCCAGGCCGCGCAGGCCGCCCCGGGCGCGGAGATCCCGCGCCCGCTCGGCGCCCGCAAGGCCGACGTGCCCAAGGACGTCCGGCACGACAAGCTCGGCGCCCACGACCGCACCCTGCTCGACAAGGCCCGGTCCGGCAAGAAGAAGACCGTCACCGTCCTGCTCGCCGCCCCGAAGGGTGCCACCGCCCGGCTGCGCGCCGACGTCGCCCGACTCGGCGGACACGTCGCCACCGCCGACGACCGGCTCGGCTACGTACGCGCCACCGTGCCGACGGACCGGGCGGAGAAGCTCGCGGAACTCGGCAGCGTCACCGCGATCGACCTCGGCGAGACGTTCGCACTGCCGGACCCGTCCCCCGTCACCGCCGCCGACCGCAAGGCCGGAGCACCCGCGAAGAGCGCTCCCGCCCCCGGCCCGGAGACACCCGCCGCCAACCCCTACCTGCCGACGGCCGACACCGGTGCCGTCGACTTCGTCGCGGACCACCCCGCCTGGGACGGCCGGGGCGTCACCGTCGGCATCCTGGACACCGGAGTGGACCCGAGCCACCCGGCGCTGCGCACCACGACGACCGGAGCGCCCAAGATCGCCGACTGGGTCACCGCCACCGACCCCGTGACCGACCAGGACCCGACCTGGATCGAGATGCGCACCAAGGTGACCGGACCGGCCTTCACCACCGGCGGCGCCGACTGGAAGGCGCCCGAGGGCGACTTCCGGTTCCAGGTCTTCAAGGAGAGCGGCACCTGGGGCAGCGAGCTGGAGGGCGACGTCAACCGCGACGGGGACTACAACGACGGCTTCGGCGTCCTCTACCGCAAGTCCGACCACGCCATCTGGGTCGACACCGATCTCGACCACTCCTTCGAGGCCGACGAGATCGTCCGCCCGTACGCGGAGAGCGGCACCACGGCCCGCTTCGGCACCGACGACCCGGCCACCCCCGTCGTCGAGTCGCTGCCCTTCACCGTCGAATACCGCGACGACGTCGACCTGTCCCCGCGCGGCGGCGGCAACGAGGGCAAGACCGCCGACTTCGTCAACATCGGCATCGTCTCCGGCGCCCACGGCACCCATGTCGCCGGCATCACCGCAGGTCACGGCATGTTCGGCGGGAAGATGAACGGCGCCGCGCCCGGCGCCCGCATCGTCTCCGAGCGCGTCTGCCTCTTCAGCTCGGGCTGCACCTCGTACGCCCTGGTCGAGGGCATGATCGACGCCGTCGTGAACAAGCACGTCGACGTCGTCAACCTCTCCATCGGCGGTCTGCCCGCCCTCAACGACGGCCAGAACGTCCGGGCCGTCCTGTACGACCGGCTCATCGACGAGTACGGCGTACAGATCTTCGTCTCCGCCGGCAACGACGGCCCCGGCATGAACACCGTCGGCGATCCGTCCGTGGCCGGCCGGGTCGTGAGCGTCGGCGCCTCGGTCAGCCGCGAGACCTGGCGGGCCGACTACGGCTCCGAGGTCACGGCAGGCCAGGCGCTCTTCCCGTTCTCGGCCCGGGGACCCCGCGAGGACGGCGGTATGAAGCCGACCCTGATCGCGCCCGGCGCCGCGGTCTCCTCCATACCGACCTGGCTGCCCGGCTCACCCGTTCCCCAGGCCGGATACGAACTGCCACCCGGCTACGGCATGTTCAACGGCACCTCGATGGCCTCCCCGATGGCCACCGGCGACGCGGCCCTGCTGCTCTCCGCCGCCGCGGCCACCGGTCGCGGGAAGATCGCCCCGGCCGCGCTCCGCGCCGCCCTCACCGGCTCCGCCCGCTTCCTCGCCGACGAGCCCGCGTACGCCCAGGGCGCCGGACTGCTCTCCGTGCCCGCCGCCTGGCAGACCCTGGGCCGGGGCGGCCGGACGGCCGAACCCACCGCGTACGACGTGAAGGCGCCCGTCTGCGGCGCGCTCTCCGGCATGCTCGCCACCCCGGACAGCGGCGAGGGCGTCTACAACCGCTGCGCCACGCCCCAGGACGGCGGCCAGGTCACGGGCGAGACCCGCACCTACGACGTCCGGCTCACGCGCACGGGGGAGGGGAGCGCCACCACGCTGCTGTCCTGGCTCGGCAACGACGGCACGTTCGACGCGCCGCGCCGGGTCCGCCTGGACAAGGGACGCACCGTCACCGTCCCGGTCCGCGCCCGCACCGCCTCCACCGGCGCCCACTCCGCCGTCCTGCGCGTCGACGACCCGGCCACCCCGGGCGTCGACCGGATGGTGCTCGTCACCGTCGTCGTCGCCGAGCGCCCGGCCGCCCCCTCCTACCGGACCACGGCCTCCGGTGACGCCGTGCGCAACCGGACCCGCTCGGTGTTCGTCACCGTTCCCAAGGGCGCCGCGGCCGTCCGCGTCGCCATGGACCGGATCGCGAAGGACTCCCAGACGCGCTTCCTGGCCGTCGACCCCCAGGGCCTGCCGGTCGACGACACCGCCGCCGGCCGCTGCTACACCCACTACTCCGACGAGAAGGACTGCGACTCCACCACCCGGGTGTACGAGCACCCGATGCCCGGTGTCTGGGAGTTCGAGATTGAGAGCCGCCGCACCTCGCCGCTGCTGAAGAACCCCTACCGGCTGACCGCCACCGTCCAGGGAGCCACCGTCGACCCGCCGTCGGCCGTGGTCGACGAGGCGGCACTGCACGCCCCGCTGGAGCGGAACGTCACCGCCGTCAACACCTTCGCTCCGGTCCGGGCCCACGCGGCCGGCGGTGCGCTGGGAGCCCTGGCGCAGGCCCGGCCCACCCTCGGCGACCAGCAGATGACCGGCAAGCAGATCACCGTGCCCCGGGACGCCTCGCGCTTCGAGGTGTCCATGGGCAACGCCTCCGACCCGAAGGCCGACCTGGACCTGTTCCTCGTCGCCCAGAGCGGTGCGGTGGTGGGTTCCTCCACCAACGGCGGCTCCCAGGAGACGATCACCGTGGACAAGCCCGCCCCCGGCTACTACCTGCTCTACATCGCGGGGGTCAGCGTTCCCTCCGGGAGCACGGAGTTCGACATCCAGGACACGCTGTTCTCCGACTCGCTCGGCTCCACGACGGTGGAGGACGACACCCCCGCCGACCTCGCGTCCGGGGCGTCGCTGGCCGTCCGGGGCCGGATGGTTCCCGATACCCGGCCGCCCGCCGGCCGCCGTCCGGTCGGCCGCTTCTCCCTGGTCACCGACGACGGCACCGTCATCGGCAGCTCCGACGTCCTGATCGGCGCGGTCACCCAGCCGAAGGCGGAGGTCACCGGTTCGTTCGGCCCGGCCATCGCCTTCGATCTCGACGACCGGGGCCGGATCGTCGGGTCCAAGCAGACCGCCGGCCGCTCCCAGCCCATCCGCTGGGATGCGGAGAGCGGCGTCACGGCGCTGGACAACGCCGGAGCCCGCGAGGGCCACGCGCTCAACGCCAGCCCGGAAGCCGGCTACGCCGTCGGGCAGTTGACGCGTTCCGAGGGCGGCACCCGGGGCGGCGTCTGGGCCCCGGACGGCACCCTCACCACGCTGCCGCTGCCCGACTGGGAGACGTACACCTACGACCGGGCCTTCGCCGTCAACGACGAGGGCACCGTCGTCGGCAACGCCTCCGGGCTGGTCACCGACCCGGCCACCGGCCGCAGGCTCACGGTCAACGACGGCTTCGTCTGGACGAAGGACGGCGGATTCACGAAGCTGCCGCACCTGACCTCGCAGCGCGACCTCACCGAACCACTGGCCGTGAACAACTCCGGTCTCGTCGTCGGCCACTCCCGAAAGGACGGACAGCGCCGGGCCGTGGAGTGGGCCCCCGACGGTACGGTCACCGACCTCGGCACCCTGCCCGGCATGGCGGACAGCATCGCCCGCGACATCAATGAGGCCGGGACGGTCGTCGGCACCAGCGGCCACGACGCCTTCGTCCTCGGGAAGGGCGGCACGATGACCCGGCTGCCGGACTTCGGCTTCGACGCCGACGCCCTCGCCGTCAACGAGGCCGGCTGGATCGTCGGCACCGCGGAACTCCAGCCCGACGCCACCACAGCGGTCGTATGGGATCCGCAGGGCCGGATGTACGACCTCTCGGCCATGGTGGACACCCAGCACTGGGTGCCGACCGAGGGCATCGGGGTGAACAACCGGGGCGAGGCCGCGTTCTACGCCACGGACCGGACGGACGGCGGTTCGACGAAGGTCGTCACCGCCCGCCTGCCCGGCTGAGGCCGCACGCGGGACCGGCGCACCGCGCCGGTCCCGCGCGTCAGCCGGAGCCGGAGCCGGCTCGGAAGGCGATCATCGCGGTGTCGTCGCGGTGGTCGGACAGGGTCAGCAGCCGGTGCAGCAGATCGTCCAGCGGCAGCCGCCGGTGCCGCAGCGCCGCCTTCACGAGACGGTTCTGCCCCCGGGTGAGCGTGGTGGCCGGCCGCTCGATGAGCCCGTCCGTGTACAGCAGCAAGGTGTCACCGGGGGACAGGACATGGTGGTGCGTGGTGCGGACCAGACCCGGGTCCACGCACAGCGGAGGGTCCGTGACGGGGCCCGTCAGGTACCGCGGGGTGCCGCGCGCGGGGATCAGCAGCGGCGGCGGATGCCCGGCGTTGGACCAGGCGACGTTCCAGCCGCCGCCCTGCCGGGGCCGCAGATGGGCGTGGACCACCGTGGTGAACGGGGCCGCCTCCAGACCCTCGGCGACCGCGTCCAGCTCTTCGAGCACATCGCACGGCGAGGCGTTGAGCCCGCAGCTGTACGCGAGCGCGCGGAGCATGCTGCGCATCTGGCCCATCGCGGCCGCGGCGGTCAGATCGTGCCCGGCGACGTCACCGATGTCCAGGACGAGGCTGCGGTCCGGGAGCAGGAAGGCGTCGTACCAGTCGCCGCCGATCTCCCGGGTGCTGCTGGCCGGCTGGTAGCGGGCGGCCACGGCCGCGCCGGGGACCTCGGGCGGCCGGGTCAGCTGGGCACGCTGGAGCCGCAGCGCCGTGCGGCGGGCCCGGCCGTGCTCCAGGACCCGGTGGATCGGCTGCTGCGCGTGGTGCAGGACGTCGCGGAGCAGTTCGGTCTCCGCCGGACCCGGGACGGGGCTGTCGTCACAGGTCGCCGCGACCGCGTAGCCGAGCAGGGTGTCCTCGCTCCGCAGGGGGACGAGGGTGACGCTGGTGGCGCCCGCCGCCGTCAGCCAGCGCTCGGTGACCCGGGGGACCAGACCCGGCGGTACGCAACCGCCGGGCGGCACGACGAAGGTCCGAGGCGCCCCCTGCTCCAGCAGCTCACGCAGCGGGGCGGTGACCGGGACGCTCTGCCCCAGCAGCGCCGGGGGCGCCGGCAGCCCCGGCCGCGAGGCGCTCGCGATCCGGCCGGCCCGCAGGGCCACATGGGAGGGCACCGGCCATTCGTCGTGATCGAGGGTGAGGATCAGACAGGCGTCGGCGACCTCCGGGACGATGGTGTCCACCACCGTCCCGAACGCCTGGGCCAGACTGGTCCGCGGCCTCTCGGCGATCTGGGCCAGCAGGCGCTCACGCAACTGGGTGCGCCAGGCGTCCTCCACATCGGCGGTGGCCGCGATCCACTCCGCGACGGAACCGTCGCGCACCACCGGCACCGCCCGGGAGAACATATGGCGGTACGCGCCGCCCGCCGTACGGACCCGGAAGGTGTGCTCGAAGACGCTCTGCGGTTCGGCGGCTGCCTCCAGCCAGGCCGCGTGCAACGCGTCCCGGTCGCGCGGGTGGACGACGGCGAACCACCCGTCGTCCGCCCGGGAACGCCACGGCAGCCCCGTGATCGCCTCCCAGCCGGGCACCAGCTCGTCCATCGTGCCGTTCGGCCACATCACCCACACCATCTGGGAGACGGCGGTGGCCAGGGCCTCGTACCGCTGGAGGGTGTACGTCTCCGCGGTGGTGTCCATCGCGATGGCGAGGATCCCGCCGCCGCGCCGGGTGGCGACGGGTGTACAGGAGTACACGAAGTGCCGGGCCTGGGACAGCGCGCCGGGATCGGTGCGCCGCCGTCCGGTCACCTGACGGGGACGCCCGCTGCGCCGGACGTCCTCCAGGACGCCGAGGAACCGGCTCGCGTCCGGTTCCGGAAACGCCTCACGGGCCGGCAGCCCGAGGGTGCGCGGGCCGAAGAGCCGGGTGAAGGCGGGGTTGACGTACAGCAGCCGGTGCTCGGGGCCCATCAGCAGCGCGACGGCCGCCACGGCGTCGTCGAACATCCCCGGGTCGAGGAACGGCGCTGCGCTCACCTCCGCCCCCCTCTCGTTTCGGCCGCACACCGGCCAGTATCACGGCACGGCGCGCCGCCCGCCCTCCGGCGGGGTCCGAGGGAGCGGCACGACCGGCCGGGGCGCCCGGAGCGGGCCCGCCGGACGGACCGGCGGGCCCGGGGATCACTGGCCCACCCGTCCGTCCACGCATTCGCGCAGCAGGTCGGCATGGCCGCAGTGCCGGGCGTACTCGTCGATCCGGTGCACCATCAGCTCCCGGACCGCGATCTCCTCCCGGCCCAGCCGCTCCCCGAGGTCCGGGTGGACGGCCAGTTCGTCGTCGAGCGCGGACTGCTCGCGGGCCAGATCGCCGAAGGCGCTCTCGACCGCCGCCGGGTCGGCGACCGCCCCGTCGAAGTCCGCGTCCTTGGGGCCGTACAGCCGGGGCAGCCGCTCCTCGTCACGGATCCAGTTGCGCCAGTCCCGCTCCACCTCGGCCAGATGCCGGACGAGACCGAGCAGCGACATCGTCGACGGCGGAACCGACCGCCGGGCCAGCTGCTCCGCGTCCAGCCCCTCGCACTTCATTTTCAACGTCAGCCGGTAGTCGGCCAGAAAGTCCCGCAAGGTCTCGGCCTCCCCCTCCGGGCCCGGCCCTTCGCGCTCACGGGGGTCCTGGTCGGGATCCGTCCACATGTCGGGATATACGGTGGCGCTGGTCCAGCGCGCGGGTCGGTCGCTCATGCGGGTCATCGTCGCGGGCGTGAGGGCGCGGGGCCACAGGTTTTCGATCAGCGGTGGGCGGGGCGGGCCGGCCGCACCCGGCAGACGGGAATGGTCAGACAGGCCCTAGGACAGGCCCTCGCTCAGCGCGGCCGCGAACACCGCGCGGTTCGCCGCCAGCCAGGCCTGACGGCGGTCCCAGCGCTCCCAGCTGCCGCCGCGTGCGGCCCAGACCCGGGTGTAGGCGGGGTCCCCGTCCGCCAGCTTGCGGGCCACGAAGGCCCGGCACGCGGCGGTGGCCTCCTCGATCACCAGGGGGAGTTCGGCCCGTCGCGGGGCGGGGAGGCCGTAGCCGTCCGCGAGGATACGGAGCCGGCGCGGTACGTCGAGCCCGGCGGGGTAGGCGGTGGCGGCCGTCGCCGGGTCGACGGCCGGGGCCCAGTAGAGGGCGGTCATCGCGAGGTCCCAGAGGGGCCGGCCCGGGGCGGCCAGGTCGAAGTCGATCAGGGCGACGGCGCGGCCGTCGCGGAAGACGACGTTCTCCGGGCAGACGTCGTTGTGGCAGAGCAGGGGGCCGCCCCGGGGGTCCGACAGATCGCCCGGCCACGGGGCGTCCGTGTCGAACGGGATGCAGGCCGAGGTGTCGTGCAGCCGGCGGAGCAGCGCGCCGACCGAGCGCAGGGCGTCCTCCGTCATCGCCCAGGACGGGAACGGAGGGAGTGCCACGTCCCCCGGGAGGAACGTCAGCCGCTCGTGGCCGTCCGTCACGGGGCCGGCCGGCAGGGGAGCCCCGTCGAAGCCGCGCTCGCGCAGGGCCCGCAGATGGGCGTGGAGGGCGGGCGCGGACCGGGGCGCCGGACGTTCGACGAGATCGCCCCGGCGGACCACCGCGCCCGCGTTCACCATGCCGCCGGCCAGCGGTTCGTCCGCCGCGCCCGCCGCTGCGCCGGTCATCGGGTGCCTTGGAGCCGGACGGTCATCCGTACGCTCACGTCGTCCCCCGCGGCCAGATTCCGCGAGCGGCGGACCGCCGACTTCAGCGGAAGCAGATAGCCGCCGTCCCGGGGGAACAGCGACGTCGTGAACACGGTCCCGCCGATGCGGGCCTCGACGGGGACCGCGCCCCAGCCGTACGTGGCCGTCGCCGCCACCTCCTGGATGTCGGCGGACCGTTCCTCGGGCACGGTGGCGAAGAAGTACGGCGAGGGACCACGCCATTCGACGACGCGGCCGGTGAACTCGACATCCATTGAATCGATCCGCTCGGTGAGAAGGGTCCGGAGCCCGCGAGCGTACCGGGCCCGGACCGCCGCCCTCAGCGCTCCCAGTCCCAGGCACCGACATAGGCGGCCGTTCCGGAACGCCGGGCCTCCGCGACCGCCTCCAGCCGGACGAAGTCCCGCCGGGGCATCAGATCCCGCCACCGCCCCAGCGGAAGGACCCGCGCCGCGTCGTGCTCGGCCGGATCGAGGGTCAGCGTCCCCAACTGCCCGGCGGTGAGCCGCCCGCCGTCGAAGACGAACCCGATGGTCGCGTACGGCCATTCCGCCCCGGGCTGGCCGAACACCGTGGCCAGCAGCGACGGCGGACCGTCGAAGACGATCCCGGTCTCCTCCCGGCACTCCCGCAGCGCCGTCTCCCAGGGCCGCTCGCCCGGATCCATCGTGCCGCCGACCAGCTGCCAGGGGTGGCTGCGGGAGTACACCGCCCTGAGCTGGAGCGGCCGGTCGTCCTCGTCGGTGAAGTACAGGCACGCGAAGGCGGTCGCCTTCAGTACCGTCTCGGCGTACTCCTCCGGCGGCAGCCAGCCCGGGATCCGGCCGTCGGGCTGTTGGGGCAGATGAGGCTGGTGAGGCAGGTGCGGCAGCTGCGTCGCGTGCACCGGGGAGGTGGGCATGGAAGCTCCGATCGTCGGTCCGGGCAAGGGGTTCCGGCTCCCTGAGAACGTCCGTACGGAAAGGGCGGTAACGGCCGGGACGGGAGGACGCGGCGAACGGATGTCCATGCCGCGGGTCCGGTCCCGCCGCAGCCTCGGCTCCGGCCGGGGCCGTTGCCCCGACCGCAGGGAACCGGCCATCCCGATGGCATGAGATGTGGCCGGGAAAAACGCGTGGACTCGCCGGCCGCGACGGCGGGAGACTGGGGCGAATCGCCCACCTCCCCCCTCCCACTCCGACACACCGCCGCCGACCACGCGGGGGACGTTGCCGGCGCGTCGTCGTGGGCGGAGGGACCCGCCGGGGCGTGGGCACACCGCACGAACGACACAGGGTTGGCATGGGTACGCCTCAGACGCACGAAGGGCCCCGCAAGGGCTCCGTCCTCCTCGCACTCCGCTACTACGGAAGGGAGTTGACCCGCCGAAAACGGATGACCGCGCCGGCGATGTTGCTCCCGGCGCTCGGCAACATCGGCATCAGCTACGTCGCGCCGCTCGTCGTCGCGAAACTCGTCGGCCGGATCGCCGGCGACTCCGATCTCTCGCTCCGCTCGATGCTCCCCTACGTGGCCGGCTTCGCCGTGGTACTGCTGCTCGCCGAGACCTGCTGGCGGATCGGGCTGCACTTCCTGAACCGGCTGGACGCGCTCGGCATCGAGAGCCTCTACGTCCAGGGCATGGACGAGCTGTACGCCAAGGACGCCACGTTCTTCCACGACAACTTCGCCGGATCGCTGACCAAGCGGGTCCTCAGCTTCGCCTCCCGCTTCGAGGACTTCATCGACACCCTGACCTTCTCGGTCGTGGGCAGCTTCGTCCCGCTGCTCTTCGGATCCGTGGTGCTGTGGCGCTACGAACCGCTCCTCGTCGTCGGACTGCTGACGATGATCCTGGTGACGGGGGTCTGTGTCGCCCCGCTCATCCGGCGCCGGCAGGCCCTCGTGGCAAGGCGCGAGGAGGCGATCGCCCGGGTCTCCGGCCATGTCGCCGACAGCCTGATGAACATGGACACGGTCAGGGCCTTCGCCGCCGAGCGGCGCGAGGCGGCCGAGCACCGCTCCCGCGTCGCCGAATCGCGGCGGCTCACCCTGCGCTCGTGGGACTACGGCAATCTGCGCATCGACACCTTCGTCGCGCCCATGTCCGTGCTGACCAACGCCCTGGGCCTGCTGCTCGCCGTCGCCCTCGGAGGCGGGAGCCACGGGGTGGAGGCCGTCGTCGTCGCGTTCACCTACTACTCCAACGCCACCCGCATCATGTTCGAGTTCAACCAGATCTACCGGCGGCTGGAGAGCTCGATGACGGAGGCCGCCCAGTTCACCGAACTGCTGCTGACCCCGCCCGCGCTGACCGACCCCGAGCACCCCGAGCCGCTGCTCTCCCGCTCCGCCGACGTCCGCTTCGACCGGGTCACCTTCGCCCACCCCGGAGCGGGACCGCTCTTCGAGTCGTTGGACCTCGATGTGCCGAGCGGGACCAGGATCGGCCTCGTCGGCCGGTCCGGCGGCGGGAAGACCACCCTGAGCCGGCTCCTGCTGCGGATGTCGGACGTGGACGGCGGCCGCATCCTCATCGGCGGCCAGGACATCAGCCGGATGCGGCAGGCGGACGTCCGCGCGCAGATCGCGTACGTACCGCAGGACCCGGCGATGTTCCACCGGACCCTGCGGGAGAACATCGCGTTCGCCCGGCCCGACGCCACCGAGGCCGAGATCCGCCGCGCGGCGAAGGCGGCCCACGTCACCGAGTTCGCCGACGCGCTCCCGGAGGGCTTCGACACCATGGTGGGGGAGCGCGGCATCAAACTCTCCGGCGGACAGCGCCAGCGCGTCGCCCTCGCCCGCGCCATTCTGCGCGACGCGCCGATCCTGCTGCTCGACGAGGCCACCAGCGCCCTGGACTCGGAGAGCGAGATCCTGGTCCAGGAAGCCCTGTGGCGGCTGATGGAGGGCCGGACGGCCCTCGTCGTGGCCCACCGGCTGAGCACCGTGGCCTCCATGGACCGGCTGGTGGTCCTGGACCGGGGCCGCATCGTCGAACAGGGCTCGCACCACGAACTGCTCGCCACCGACGGCGCGTACGCGAAGCTGTGGCAGCACCAGTCCGGCGGCTTCCTCGACGACCCCGGCCAGCCGGCCGAGGTGCGCTGAACCCGGCCCGGCGCGGCGGACCGCCCGCCGCGCCGGGCCCGTTCACAGCCAGCCCGAGCGCTGGGCCCGGAGCGCCATCTGGAACCGGTTCGCCGCGCCCAGCCGGGCCATCAGCGTGGACAGCCGGCGGAACAGCGTGCGCCGGCTCACGCCCAGCTCCCGGGCGATCACCTCGTCGCTCGCCCCGCCCGCCAGCAGCCACAGCAGCCGCCGGTCCGCCGGGGCGAGACCGCCGGGCCGGGCGGTGCGGCCGTGGAACGGCAGGGCACCGGACCACGACTCCTCGAACAGCGCGACCAGCGCCGAGAACAGCCCGCACGGCCGCACGACGAGCATCGTGTGGTGCACGTCGGCCTCCCGGATCGACAGCGAGACCAGCGCGTACGCGTCGTCGATGATCACCAGCTTGACCGGGACCGACGGCAGCACCCGTGCCTGCTCCCCGGCCCGGACACACGGTTCGATGACGTCCTTGAGGTGCCCCGGGTGCTCCAGCGACGCGCGCGAGTAGACGACCCGCTGCGTCACCCCGCGCGCCAGGGTCGCCAGCGCGTCCTCGGTGGCCCCGGCCAGCGGGACGTACGGCGGCGACTCGAACTGCCGGATCTGCTCCCGCGCGCTCGCCCACGCCTGCCGGATCCGCGGACCGACCGCGTCCCCGGTCACCACCTCCACGAGATCGCCGGGCGAGGCGGCGAGCCGCTGCCGCCGGAACACGTCGAACGCGCCGCCGACCGCGATCCGCGACTCCTCGACCTCGGCCGCACGGTGCCGGGCCAGGACGTCGAGCCCCGCCGCGGGCGGCACCGGAACCACCACCGCGCCGGTCCCGTCCGCCGCACCCGCAAGCCCGGCGTCCACCAGCGCGGCGTACGCCCCCGCCAGCTCCGCGCCCGCCAGACCGGCCGCCTCCCCGATCTCCTCCAGCGGGGCGGGCGCCCGCTCCAGCAGGGCCAGGTACACCCGGCGCGCCGGCCCGTCGATGCCCAGCAGCCGCAGCGCCTCGCCGAGTCTCTCGTTCGTCATGGGCGCCACTATGACGCCTTCCCGGGCGGGAACCGCACACGCCGTCGTCCGCGGCGGTGACGGCGTGCGCGGGCCCGGGCCGCGGCGGGCCGCGCCAGCCGGATGGCCGATCAGTGCCACTGGCACGGTCGGGCACCACGGGTCCGCCGCGAGGGATAGCCTCCGGGTGCCGACGACCGGCGACGGCGAGCGCGCGCCCACCGGCGCGCCCCGGTCCGCGTGGGGAACGGCCCGGCCCGTCCCGGGCCCCCGACGCGGCCGCGCCGCAGGAGACCGTCCCGAAGAAGGAGCATGACGTGGCGAAAGGCCGGAAGAACCGCCTCTACCCGGAGATCTCACCGGAGCTGTCCGCGCTGATGCGGACCGGCTGGGCGGACACCGAGCAGCACGATCTGAGCCCCGACGAGCAGGCCCCGTACGCCGCCCGCCGCCGGACCGCCCTGTCCGCACGCTTCCCCGGCGAACGCCTCGTCGTCCCGGCCGGGCGCCTCAAGACCCGGTCCAACGACGACACGTACCCCTTCCGCCCCTACTCCGGCTACGTCCACATGACGGGCGACCGGGCCCGCGACGGCGCGCTCGTCCTGGAACCGCGCGCCGACGGCGGCCACGACGCCTACTGCTTCCAGCTGCCGAGGGACAGCCGGGACGACAACGAGTTCTGGACCGGTCCCACGGCCGAGCTGTGGATGGGGCGGCGCCGCTCCCTGGCCGAGGCGGAGCGCGTCCTCGGCCTGCCCTGCCGCGACGTCCGCACCGCGGCCGCCGACCTCGCCGCCTCCGACGTGCCCACCCGCGTCGTCCGGGGCATCGACCCCGTCCTGGAGGCGGCGCTGAGCACCGACCCGGAGCGCGATGCCGGACTGGAGGAGGCCCTGAGCGATCTGCGCCTCGTCAAGGACGACTGGGAGCTGGGCGAACTCCGCAAGGCCGTCGACTCCACCGTGCGCGGTTTCACCGACGCCGTCGCCGAACTCTCCACCGCCGTCGCCTCCTCCGAGCGCTGGATCGAGGGCACCTTCCTGCGCCGCGCCCGCCTCGAAGGCAACTCCGTCGGCTACGGCACCATCTGCGCCGCGGGCGACCACGCCACGATCATGCACTGGACGGACAACGACGGCCCCGTCCGCCCCGGAGAACTGCTGCTGCTCGACGCCGGGGTGGAGACCCACACCCTCTACACCGCCGACGTCACCCGCACCCTCCCCATCAGCGGCACCTTCACCCCCGTCCAGCGCAGGGTCTACGACGCGGTGTACGAGGCGCAGGAGGCCGGATTCGCCGCGGTCAAGCCGGGCGCGGCCTACCGCGACTTCCACGAGGCCGCCCAGCGCCACCTTGCCGGACGGCTCGTCGAGTGGGGCTTCATCGAGGGACCGGCCGACCGCGCGTACGAACTGGGACTCCAGCGGCGCTTCACCATGGCGGGCACCGGCCACATGCTCGGCCTGGACGTCCACGACTGCGCCGCCGCCCGCTGCGAGGAGTACGTCGACGGCGTCCTGGAGCCGGGCATGGTCCTCACGGTCGAGCCCGGACTGTACTTCCAGCGCGACGACCTGACCGTGCCCGAGGAATGGCGCGGCATCGGCGTCCGCATCGAGGACGACCTCGTGGTCACCGCCGACGGCCACGAGAACCTGTCGGCCGGCCTGCCCCGGTCCGCCGACGAGGTCGAGGACTGGATGGCCCGGCACGCCCGCTGAGCCCGGGGGCGGGCCGGGGCGGCAGGACCGCTGAACGGGGGCGGGCCGGGGCGGCAGGACCGCTCCGGCCCGTTCGCCCGCCCCGCCCGGCCCCTCGTACGCTGGGCGCGTGTCCGCCCACCGACTGCACCGCGCCGCCGTCCTCGTCCTGGAGGGCGCCAAACCGCTCGACGTCGGGATCCCCGCCCAGGTGTTCACGACCCGCGCGAGCATGCCGTACGAGGTCCGGGTGTGCGGAGCCGCACCCGGTCTGGTCACGGGCGGCGACGGACTCTCGTACCACGTCGCCGACGGGCTCGACGCCCTGGAGTGGGCCGACATCGTCTTCATCCCCGGCTACCGCCACCCCGACCGCGAGGACCCGCCCCGGCCCGTCGTGGACGCGCTCGTCGCCGCCCATGCCCGGGGCGCCCGGCTCGCCGCGATCTCGACCGGGGCCTTCGCCCTCGCCGCCACCGGACTGCTGGACGGCCGGCGCGCCACCACGCACTGGCACTACGCACGGGCCCTGGCGGCCAAGCACCCCCTGATCCGGGTCGACGAGAACGTGCTCTTCGTCGACGAGGGCAGCGTCCTCACCTCGGCCGGTGCCGCGTCCGGCATCGACCTGTGCCTGCACATCCTGCGCGGCGACCTCGGCGTCGCCGCGTCCAACCACGCCGCCCGCCGGCTCGTCGCCGCCCCCTACCGCAGCGGCGGCCAGGCCCAGTACGTGCCCCGCAGCGTCCCCGAACCCCTGGGTGAACGCTTCGCCGCCACCCGCGAATGGGCGCTGCACCGGCTCGGCGAACAGCTCACCCTCGACGCGCTCGCCCGGCACGCGGCCGTCTCTCCGCGCACGCTCTCCCGCCGCTTCGTCGAGGACACCGGTTACACCCCCATGCAGTGGGTCATGCGAGCCCGCGTCGACCGCGCCCGTGAACTCCTGGAGCGCTCGGAGCACAGCGTCGAACAGATCGCCGCCGAGACCGGCCTCGGCACCGGAACCAATCTCCGCCTGCACTTCCAGCGCATCCTGGGCACCACACCCAGCGAGTACCGGCGCACCTTCGCGCGCACCGAATAGCCCGTCCCGCACCCTGGCGCGATCCTTTCGAACCGTGGCGCCCGCGCCGCTGCCGGGCCGCCGTTCTCCGAGCGAAGCTGGGTGACGAAACGAAGGGACATCGCTCATGACTCGCATCGCCATCAACGGATTCGGCCGCATCGGACGCAATGTGCTGCGCGCCCTGCTGGAGCGCGACACCGACCTGGAGGTCGTCGCCGTCAACGACCTCACCGAGCCCGCCGCCCTGGCCCGGCTGCTCGCCTTCGACTCCACGTCCGGCCGGCTCGGCCGGCCCGTGGGTCTCGACGGCGACGTCCTCGTCGTGGACGGGCGGCGCATCACCGTGGTCGCCGAGCGCGAGCCGGCGAAGCTGCCCTGGAAGGCCCTGGACGTCGACATCGTCCTGGAGGCCACCGGCCGCTTCACCTCGGCGAAGGCGGCCCGCGCCCACCTGGACGCGGGTGCGAGGAAGGTGCTCGTCAGCGCCCCGTCCGACGGTGCCGACGTCACTCTCGCGTACGGCGTCAACACCGACGCGTACGACCCGGAGCTGCACACGATCGTGTCGAACGCGTCCTGCACGACGAACGCGCTCGCCCCGCTGGCCGCCGTCCTGGACGAGCTCGCCGGGATCGAGCACGGGTTCATGACGACCGTGCACGCCTACACCCAGGAGCAGAACCTCCAGGACGGCCCGCACCGCGACCCCCGCCGGGCGCGCGCGGCCGGCGTCAACATCGTGCCGACCACGACCGGTGCCGCCAAGGCGATCGGCCTGGTGCTGCCGAACCTGGACGGCAAGCTGTCCGGCGACTCGATCCGGGTGCCCGTACCGGTCGGCTCGATCGTGGAGCTGAACACCACCGTCGCCCGCGACGTGACCCGCGAGGACGTGCTGGCGGCCTACCGCGCGGCGGCCGAGGGCCCGCTCGCCGGGGTCCTGGAGTACTCCGAGGACGCCCTGGTCTCCTCCGACATCACGGGCAACCCGGCCTCCTCGATCTTCGACTCGGCGCTGACCCGGGTCGAGGGCCGGCACGTCAAGGTCGTCGCCTGGTACGACAACGAGTGGGGCTTCTCCAACCGGGTCATCGACACCCTCCAGCTCCTCGCCCGGGGCTGACCCCGGCGGAGCCGTCACGGCGAGCGTCCCGAGGCCGTCCGCCGCACCCCGTCCGGGTGCGGCGGGCGGCCTCGCCGCCTTCAGGGAGCGATCTTCATGTCGAAGAGGTGGACGTTCCCGTTGGCCGGAAGGACCACGAAGTCGACGGTCCTGTCCGGGTCCAGCGCGATGGAGTGCGCGAACACGCGGTACTTCACGGTGGCGTTGCCGTACCCGTCGGGCCGGTTGCGGCCGTCCGTGGACGCGACCAGGGTGGCGCCGTGGGCGTCGGCCGGGTCGAACGACCAGTTGGGGAACCCGAACGAGCCGGTGGTCGTGGTCCCGTCGGTGTAGTACACGGTGGCGCTGCCGGTGGCCCCGCTGCCGACGCCGGATCCCAGGAACACCAGCTCGGAGCCCCGGCCCGGGAGGGCGACGGCCTGTCCGGCGCTCGACACGTTGTCCTTGCTGCCGGCGGGGACGTCCGGCCAGGTCAGCTCGGCGCCCAGGGCCTCGACCCGGGCACCCGGCGTGAGACCGACGGCGGCGAGCTTCTGGGCGGAGAAGCTGTTGCCCTCGCCGTCGTAGTTGCCCGGCTTCGTATCCGCCTCGTCGGTGATCGCCACCGCGTTGTACGCCGCCGCCAGGTTCGCCTGCGGCGAGCCGGAGCGTTCGGTGCGGGTGCCGGTGGCCGTGCCGAGGCCGTCACCACCCTGGTACGTCGCCGTCGCGGTGAACGTGCGGATCACGAACCCGGAACGCTTCTCCGGCACCTGGATCCGGAAGGTCGTGGACACGGAGGCGCCCGTGGCCAGGGACCCGGACACGCTCCGCACGGCCGGCTGGACCGCCCAGCCCACCGGTCCGCCGAACGACACCTTCAGCGAACGCAGGCGCTGCGGAGCGGTGTTGCGGACGGTGACCTCCACCTCGGAGATGGCGGGCCCGTCCAGGTCCACGGTGGAGACGGTGACCTCGGTCCCCGGGGCGGACGCGGCGGCGGGCGGGGCGGGCGCGGCGGTGGCCGCCTGGGCGGGGACGAGCAGGACGGCGGCCGCCACGGCGGCGGCGCGCAGCGGGGCGATCAGTCGGGCCGGTCTCATGGCGTGCTCCTTCGCGGGGGCGTTCATCGGACGACGGGGGGCATCTCGGTATTGCGGGAGTCGAGTCCGGTGCGGAGATTCACCCAGGAGCCGCGGGTGAAGTCCGGGATGTCCACGGGCCGCCCCTTCGCGGCGAGGGACATCACGCTCAGCGGCACCGGCGCGCACCACGAGGCGGAGTCGTACACGTCGATGTCGGGGACGAGGCCGGCCCGCATCAGCTGGACCGTGCGCCACTGGAGGACGTAGTCCATGCCGCCGTGGCCCCCGTTGTTCGCGGCGTCGTCACCGATCTTCTTCCAGAGCCAGTGGTCGAACTCCTTGAGATAGGTGTCGAAGTCGCGCCAGTAGTCACCGCTGTGGTCGGGCTCGACGTAGACGCGGGCACCGGTCGGCGCGTTCCCGGCGTAGTCCTCGAAGATGCCCCGGCTGCCCACGAGCGAGTTGATCCTGCTGTACGGGCGCGGCGCGCTGACCGCGTGCTCGGCCCGGATGGTCCGGCCGTTCGCCGTCCGTATCTGGCACGTGACCAGATCGCCGTTGATGTACGTCTCCTGCCAGGACGGGTGCGACTTCGGCATGAAGCGCTCGCGGTAGTCGGCGAGCCCCTTCGGCGCGGTCGCGGTCGCGGTGAGGGTGGTCATCCGGTCGCCGCGGTTGATGTCCATGGCCGCCGCGATCGGGGCGAGTCCGTGCATGGCGTAGAAGGAGGCGGTGGAGCGGGTGTGCCACAGCCGGCGCCAGGAGTCGGTGTAGTAGGTGTCGGAGAACAGCAGCGCGCGCAGATCGTGCATGTAGCCGCCGTGACCGTTGGTCAGCTCCCCGAACAGTCCCTCGTGGGCCATCTTGAGCATCGCCAGCTCGTTGCGGCCGTAGCTGCAGTTCTCGGAGAGCATCAGGTTCCTGCGGGTGCGTTCCGAGGTGTCGACCAGGTCCCACAGCTGGTCGAGTTCGGTCGCGATGGGCAGTTCGACGACGACGTGCTTGCCCGCGAGCAGCGCCGCCTTGCCCTGCGGGTAGTGGAACTCCCACGGGGTCGCGATGTACACGAGGTCGATGTCGTCGCGCTTCAGCATCTGCGCGTAGCTGTCCGCCGACCCGCCGAACTCCGCGGGGCGCGGCTTCCCGGCCGCCACCAGCTGGTCGGCGGTGCGCTTGGCCCGGTCGGCGCGGATGTCGCAGACGGCCGTGACGACGGCGCCGGGGACGGCGGCCCAGCCGGTGGTCATCCCGGATCCGCGGTTGCCGAGCCCGATGACGGCGACCCGGACCGTGTCGTGCGCCTCGAAGGGGACGCCGATCATGGACTTCTGACCGGCCGCCCGGCGGGGCGCGGCGGCGGCCGGTGCCGCCGTAGCCGGTGCCGCGGCTCCGAGGCCGACGGCGAGCGCCCCCGTGGCCAGTGTTCCTCCCAGGACCGAACGGCGTGAGATTTCAGGGATTTCGGGCATGGGGCATCGCTCCTCATGACGAGACCGGCATCACTGGCGGGACGACTCTCGCGGGAACGACCGTGACATGTCAATAGTTGTTCATCAGGGCCGACTTTCACGCATTAGCGCGCAGGGATGCGCGTGGTGATGTGCGCCGATACTGTCCGATGTCCCGTCAGCAGCGGTGCACACGGAGCGGGTCGAGCGGGACGGACGTCCTGCTCGAACGACCGGGGCGGCTACGCCCCCGGGCGGCACAGCCGCACCAGGGTCTCCTCGTCCCCGAAGCCGCCGGCCTTGATCAGCACGGTGAAGCCCGGACGGCCGTGCGGCGTCGCGCGGGCGACGCCCGGTTCGGGCTCGTCGAGCAGATCCAGACCCTCGATCCCGAGCGCCGGCAGTACGGTCGCGGCGGTCTCCCCACCGGTGACGACCAGCGCGTCCACCAGCCCCTCGGCGGCCAGCACCCCGGCGACCGACGCCAGGGTCCGGGCGAGCGCCCGCGCCCGGCCGGGGGTGCGGCGGTCGTCCGGGGTGCGCAGGGTCAGCACCGGGGTGGTCAGCGCGCGCAGCGCCGCCACCGCGGCCCCGGGATCGTCACCGGCGACGACGCCCGCCGCGTCCGCCCGGCGGTGCAGCACCTCCAACTGGAGCCGGGTGAGCGGATTGGCGCTGCCCGCCACCACCAGCGGGCGGCGGGCCGGAGCCGGCCGGGGAGCGGCCGGTGCACCGCCCGGGAAACGGCGGGCCAGGGCCTGCGCCAGCCCGGGTGACCCCACCCACAGGACCTCCTCCGGGTGCGGCACCGCCGCCACCAGCCGGTCGAGGTCCGCGTCCGTCGCGGCCGAGCAGACGAACAGCCCGCCCCCGCCGATCAGCCCCGGCAGGCCCTCCACCCGCTCCGGCGCGACGTGCACCGCCCCGGGGAACAGCAGCCGCAGATCCCCGCACCGCACGGGATGCGCCGGATCGTCGGCGTACGCGCTCTCGTGCACCGGCACCCCGCCCACGTACTGCACCGCGTCCAGCGTCAACCGGCCCTCCGCCGGGAAGGCCGGGGCGAGGACGACGGCCCGGCGCCCCGACCCCGCCCACGCGGCCCGGACCTCCGCCCCCACATGCCCGCGCAGCGTCGAGTCGACCGTCTTGAGCAGCACCGGGGAACCGGCGAACCGGCGCGCCGCCCGCCCCGCCCGCGCCGCGGCCGCCTCCTCGTCCAGCAGCCGGGTCCCCAGATCGACCGCGGTCACCCCGGTGACACCCGCCACCGGGGCCGCCTCCGAGGCGGCTGACAGCACGATCCTCGCCGGACAGCCGCCGCGGCGGAACGGCGCCGCCCCGTCCCCGGCGCTCGTGAGGTCGTCGGCCAGCACGGCGATGCCCTGCCGGTGCGTCGTCGTACGGGATGTCATGCGTCCGCCCCTCCGGGGCCGGTCCCGGCACGCCGCCGGCCCCCGGGCCCTGTCCGGGTCCATGATCGACGACCCGGTCGGTCCGGACAACGCCCAGGTCGCACGCACGGCGGGGGCGCTTGCGGGCAGGCGGCCGGCACGGCAGGGTTCCGGGGTGTGGCCACTCTCCTGATCGTTCATCACACACCCTCGCCGAACTGCCAGGCCCTCCTGGAGGCCGTCCTCGCCGGAGCGACGGCGGACGGGATCGAGGGGGTCCGCGTGGAGCGGCGTGCGGCGCTCGCCGCCACGGCCTCCGACGTCCTCGCCGCCGACGGCGTCCTGCTCGGCACCCCGGCCAACCTGGGTTACATGTCCGGCGCCCTCAAGCACTTCTTCGACCAGATCTACTACCCCTGCCTGGACGCGACGCGCGGCCGCCCCTTCGGGTACTACGTGCACGGCGGCAACGACGTCACCGGCGCCGTGCGCGCCGTCGACTCCGTCACCACGGGCCTGGGCTGGCGGCGGGCGGCGGCCACGGTGAAGGTCACCGGTGAGCCCGCGAAGGCCGACATCGAGGCGTGCTGGGAGCTGGGCGCCACCCTTGCCGCCGGTCTGGCGGACTGATATCCGGTCGTACGCGTTCCCTGTCGGCAGGATTCGGTGCGCCAGGAGGGAACAGACGCGTGCCGACGCGCTGTTGTGACCGGTGCGGCGAGCGCCGCGACCATGATCCGGGGCCATTGCGCGGCGACGCCGTCGCGCGTAGCGTTCCGGACAGGTCCCGGGCCAGGAGGGGAGGCGACGGTCATGACCGAGTCCCGGCCGCTCGCCGTCGCGCTCGTGCCCCGCCACCGCGTCCACCTGTACTCCCGCCCCCACATCGACCTCCAGCGCGTGTCCGCCGCGCTCTGTCGCCCCTGATCCGTACCTCCGACGCCGCACCCCCCGACGGGGCCCGGCGATCCTTCACGGTCGATCAGGAAGGCACCCTCACGTGTCCGCATCGTCATGGCCGCACCCTGCCCGCACCCCGCTGCACCTCGCCGTCGCCCTCGACGGCGCCGGCTGGCATCCGGCCGCCTGGCGCGAGCCCGGCGCCCGCCCCGGCGAACTCCTCAACCCCGCGTACTGGACCGACATCGTCACCGAGGCCGAGCGCGGACTGCTCGACTTCGTCACCATCGAGGACGCCCTGCGCCTCCAGTCCACCCACTACGACGGACCCGACGACCGCACCGACCGGGAGCGCGGCCGGCTCGACGCCGTCCTCGTCGCGGCCCGCGTCGCCCCCCTCACCCGGCACATCGGGCTCGTCCCCACCGCCGTCGTCACGCACACCGAGCCCTTCCACCTCTCCAAGGCCGTCGCCACCCTCGACTACGTCAGCGCGGGACGGGCCGGCCTGCGGGTCCAGGTCTCCCCGCGCCGTGCCGAGGCGGCGCACTTCGGCCGGCGCACCTTCCCGGCCTTCGACGTCGAGAACGGCGACACCCCCACCGTCCGCGCCCTCACCGCCGAACTCTTCGACGAGGCCGCCGACTACGTCGAGGCGGTCCGCCGGCTCTGGGACAGCTGGGAGGACGGGGCCGAGATCCGCGACGCCGCCACCGGCCGCTTCATCGACCGCGACCGGCTGCACTACACCGACTTCGAGGGACGGCACTTCAGCGTCAAGGGCCCCTCGATCACGCCCCGGCCCCCGCAGGGCCAGCCCCCGGTCACCGCCCTCGCCCACCAGACGGTTCCCTACCGCCTCGTCGCGCGGTCCACCGACCTCGGCTACGTCACCCCGCGCGACACCGCGCACGCCCGCGCGATCGTCGACGAGATCCGCGCCGAACAGCGCGCCGCCGGACGGGACGGCGAACCCCTCCACCTCTTCGGGGACCTCGTCGTCCTCCTCGACGACACCCCCGCCGCCGCCGAGGACCGCCTCGGCCGGCTGGACGCGGTCGCCGGCGCCCCGTACACGAGCGACGCCCAGGTGTTCACCGGCACCCCGGCCCAGCTCGCCGATCTGCTCCTGGAACGGCGCGAGGCCGGACTGACCGGCTTCCGGCTGCGACCCGCCGTCATCGCCCACGACCTGCCCGCGATCACCCGCGGCCTCGTCCCCGAACTCCAGCGCCGCGGCGCCTTCCGGACCGCGTACGAGGCCGACACCCTGCGCGGACTCCTCGGCCTCGCCCGGCCCGCCAACCGCTACGCCACCGTCTGAGCCGGAGGGACCACCGACATGAGCAGCGACCGCGCCACCGGCAAACCGGTCAAGCAGATCCACCTCGCCGCCCACTTCCCGGGCGTCAACAACACCACCGTCTGGAGCGATCCGCGCTCCGGGAGCCACATCGAGTTCAGCTCCTTCGCCCATCTCGCCCGCACCGCCGAACGCGCCCGCTTCGACTTCCTCTTCCTCGCGGAAGGGCTGCGCCTGCGCGAGCAGGGCGGACAGATCTACGACCTGGACGTCGTCGGACGCCCCGACACCTTCACCGTGCTGTCGGCCCTCGCCGCCGTCACCGACCACCTCGGCCTGACCGGCACCATCAACTCCACCTTCAACGAGCCCTACGAGGTGGCCCGCCAGTTCGCCAGCCTCGACCACCTCTCGGGCGGGCGCGCCGCCTGGAACGTCGTCACCTCCTGGGACGCGTTCACCGGCGAGAACTTCCGCCGGGGCGGCTACCTCCCGCAGGAGGAGCGCTACTCCAGGGCCCGGGAGTTCCTGGCCACGGCGCACGAACTCTTCGACTCCTGGCACCACGACGACCTCGTCGCCGACCCGGCCACCGGCACCTTCCTGCGGGACGCCCGCGCCGGCTCCTTCGTGCACCGGGGACCGCACTTCGACATCGAGGGCCGCTTCAACGTCCCCCGCAGCCCCCAGGGCCGCCCGGTGATCTTCCAGGCGGGCGACTCCGAGGAGGGCCGCGAGTTCGCCGCCGCGGACGCCGACGCGATCTTCAGCCGGCACGCCACGCTCACCGCGGGTCAGGCCTTCTATACCGACGTCAAGGGCCGCCTCGCCCGTTACGGCCGCACCCCCGACCAGCTCCTGATCCTGCCCGCCGCGACGTTCGTCCTCGGCGACACCGACGCCGAGGCGGCCGAACTGGCCCGCGAGGTCCGCCGGCAGCAGGTCAGCGGAGCCACCGCGATCAAGCACCTCGAATTCGTGTGGAACCGCGACCTCTCCGCGTACGACCCCGACGGACCGCTGCCCGACATCGACCCCGACCCCGGCGAACACACCGTGGCCCGGGGCCGCGCCCAGGTCCGCATGTACCGCGACCCGGTCGCCACCGCCCGGGAATGGCGGGAGCTGGCCGCGGCGAAGAACTGGTCGATCCGCGATCTGGTCATCGAGACGGGCAACCGCCAGTCCTTCGTGGGCTCTCCGGAGACCGTCGCCACCACCATCGACGCCTTCGTCCAGGCCGACGCCGCCGACGGCTTCATCCTCGTCCCGCATCTCACCCCCGGCGGACTGGACGGCTTCGCGGACACCGTCGTCCCACTGCTCCAGGAACGCGGCGTCTTCCGCACCGAGTACGAGGGACCGACCCTGCGCGACCACCTCGGCCTCGCCCACCCGGACACCGCCCGGACCCGGCGGGCCGCCTCGTGAAGTTCCTCGCGATCACCCTCGTCGCCCACGCCCCGGACCCGGTGACGGGGGTCCTGAAGTCCACCCACGAGCGGTTCCGGGAGGTGGTCTCCAACGCCGTTCTCGCCGACGAACTGGGCTTCGACGGCTTCGGCGTCGGCGAACGCCACGAGAGGCCGTTCCTCTCCTCCTCGCCCCCGGTCGTCCTCAGCCACATCGCCGCGCTCACCTCGCGGATCCGGCTGTTCACCGCCGTCACCACCCTCAGCCTGCTCGATCCGGTGCGCGCGTACGAGGACTACGCCACGCTCGACCAGCTCTCCGGCGGACGCCTCGACCTGATCATCGGCAAGGGCAACGGGACGGCCCAGCGCGAACTGTTCCAGGTGACGGCCGACGACCAGTGGGACCGCAACACCGAAGGGTACGAACTCTTCCGCCGGCTGTGGCGCGAGGACCGGGTGACGGCCGCCCCGCGCTTCCGCCCGCCCCTGCACGAGGCCGAGGTCTGGCCGAAACCCTTCCAGCAGCCGGTCAGGGTCTGGCACGGCAGCGCCACCAGCCGCGCCTCGGTGGACCTCGCCGCCCGCTACGGGGACCCGCTGTTCTCGGCTAACGTCACCCACCCCGTCGAACCGTACGCGGAACTGGTCCGTTACTACCGGGAGCGCTGGACGCACCACGGCCACGACCCGGCCCGTTCCGCCGTCGGCGCCGGAACGGCCGGATTCCACGCCGCCCGCACCTCTCAGGAGGCCGTCGCCGCGTACCGGCCGGTCTACGAGGGGCACCGCACCTTCCTCCGGCAGCACGGTCTCGAACCGGTCTTCACCACCCTGGAGGACTTCGTCGCGCGCAGTTCGGCCCTGATCGGCAGCCCGCAGCAGATCATCGAGAAGGTGCACCGCTACCACGAGGCGCTCGGGCACACCGTCCTGCACCTCCAGGCCGACGCCGGCGGCCTCGGCGACGCACGGCACCGCGCCTCACTGGAACTCTTCCAGTCCGAGATCGCCCCGGTCCTCCGGCGGGAGATCCCCGATCCGCCGTTCCCCTGGGCCCCGGTCCGCCCCGCTCCCGTCCCCTCCGCGCATTGAGCCTGCCGTGCGGCGCCCCGCCCCGGGGCGCCGCACGGCAGGCGCCCCTCGGTAGGCTCCCGTCGCATGACCGACCCCGTCCTGCACCTCCTGCGCACCCGCCCCGAGCTGGCCGAGACGGCCGCGTTCCCGTTCGACTTCGACGTGAGCCGGGCGTACCACGTGGAGGACGTGCACCTGGCGTCCGGCGCCTCCCTGGAGCCGATCGCCGGGGACGACACCGGAGGCACCTACTTCCTCTCCGGCGGCACGGCCGTGCTGTACGCCTCCTCGGAGGGCGACGCCGTGCTCGTCGCGGACAGCGTCACCGAGGCGCTGGAGATGCTGGTGCGGCTGCCCGGCTGGTGCGAGGGCCTCACCGCGGACCTGGACGAGGAGGAGCTGCGGGCCGTCGTGCGGGCCTGCGACGACGAGGCGCGCGAGGAGTTCGCCCCCGATCTCGACGCGGAACGCGCCGCGCTCATTGCCGGACTGGGCCTCCCGGACCGGCCGCTCACCGAACTCCTCGCGAGGGCGGAGGCCGCCGCCGCCCGTACCGAACCGGACCACCTCCTCCTCAACTCCGCCGAACTCTGCGCCTACCGGCTGCCCGACGCGTACCGGATGTGCCTGCGGGACATCGTCCTCGGCCCGGCACGTGCGGCTCTGGAGCGGATGCGCGCCGACGGCGGCGCAGCGCCGGCCGACCCGGTGGCGCGCGCCGGAATGCTGCGGGCCGCCCAGTTCGACCGCCGCGCCGACGATCTGCCGCTGCTGCGTGCCCTGTTGGCGGCCGAGTGCGCCGAGCGGACGGAACGGCACGAGGAACGCGGGCTGGCCGCCGTCCTCGTCGCCCTGCACGGCCGCGACGAGGACGTGCCGCTCCTGCGCGAGGCCACCTCCGGGCGGGTCACCGACGCCCGGGGCGCCGTCGCCTGGGCACAGGCAGAGGACGCGAGCCGCTACGGGCAGGACCCCGCGGCCGTGACCGATCTGACCTGGGCCGACCTGGCCCACCGCCAGGGCCTGACCGGGCACGCGCGCACCGCCCTCATCCGGATGCTCGACGACACGGGCCCGGACGCGGTACGGCTGCGCGAGCTGAGCCGGGCCCTGGAGGGGATCGGCGACCACGCACAGGCCGCCCGCGCCCAGTTCAACCTGCTGTCGCTCCAGGACACCCCGACGGGCCGGGCCTCGGAGGCGTACGTCCTGGCCCGGCTGGAGCGCCGCAAGGGCGACCTAGCCGCGGCGGGCCGGGCGCTGGAACGGGCGAGGGCCGCGGTCGGCTCCGGCGGCCCGCCCCCCGACGAGCGGACGGCCGGATGGCACCGGCGCGGCCTCGGCCGGCTGATCACCGAACAGCACCTGGAACTCGCCCTGGCCGCCGCCGAAGCCGGCGACAGCGACCTCGCGCACACCACCATGGCCCACGCCCGGACCCTGCTCGGCCTCATCGCCAAGGAATCGGCGAAGCGGCTCGCCCCGCTGTCCGGCCGCGCCGCATGGGCGGTGGCGGCCCTGCGCAAGCCCCGACCCTGACGGACCGGGACCGGCCGGGACGGTCAGACCCCGTCGGCCAGGTGCTCCGCCATGCCGTCGGCGAACGCCACCAGCCCGTCGCGCTCGGACCCGCCCCGTGACCGCCGGAATCCGTGCAGGCGCCCCCAGAAGGCCGCCTGCACCGCCTGGAACTGGGCCCACCGGCGGACGCGTCCACGATCCAGCCCGGACGCCTCCGTGAACACGTCCAGCGCCCGTTCCAGCCCTGCCCGGACGTCACCGGCGGCGATCAGCACCGGTGCCCGCGTCTTGAGGAAAGTGCCGCCGTCGTACGCGGGATCGCCGGCCAGGCCCTTCGGATCGACGGCCAGCCACGGCTCACGGCGGGCGCGCAGGATGTTCCGCCCGTGGAGATCGCCGTGGATCATCAGATCCGGCCCGTCGACGGTCAGTTCGCGGACCGTGGCCACGGCGGCGGCCACCGTGCGGCCGGGCAGCGGCCGGCCCAGCTCCTCGAAGTCCCGGCGCAACCCCGCCTCCCAGCCCCCGGCCAGGTCCCGGAGCCGGGGGAGCCCGCGCGGCGCCGGGACCGCGAGCCGCCTGCAGACCGCGCCCGCCACCCGGGCCACCGCGTCCCCGTCCTCCGCCTCGCCCAGCGTGGTGGCCTCCACGCGCTCCAGCAGCATCGCGAAGTCCGCGTCGGCGCGGGCGTACAGCCGCACCGCCCCGCGCCCGTCCCACACGGTGAACGCGTCCGGCTCGTGGACGTTCCCCGGATGCGGGAAGGACACCTTCAGCACGGCGTCCCCGCCGCCCCTCCGGCGTACCGGCAGCACGATCCCGACCCCGCCATGGTCCGGCTCCCCGGCGGGAACGCACTCCCAGCGCTCCAACAACGCGCCTACGCGCGTGGGCAGTTCGGCCGCCCACGCCGCACCGGCCGCGCCCTCCCGCTCGACGGTGCCCCGTACGAACGCCTCCGGAATCCCGATCACCATCCCGGCACTCCAAGGGCTGCTCCCCGCCCCCGGCCGCCGTCGCACGCCTGCCGGAGGAGATGATCCGTCGCGGCGGACGCCGGCGGGAATCGGACCTCGCACCCCGGGCGTCGTCTCCTCGGGAGGCCCTTCCGGCGGTTGCCGCCCCGAACGAAAAGATCTCGACCCCGGGACGACCGACCGCTAGGCTGCCCCGCGATGACGAATCGGACTGTTCACAGATTGGGGGACCCGAACAAGCAAGGCGAGTGCTGATGACCACTCACCGAACGCTTCGGGATCCCTTCCTCACCTTCTGGCTGCGCGTGCGCGAGTTCGCCGTGCCGCCCTCCATGATCGAGACCGCCACCGCCCGCCGCACGGCCGGTGACTGGGCCGGTGCCTGCGCGGCGGCCGGGGTCGACGTCGACCTCGCACCGCGCACCCTGGCCGCCACGCACGGCCGGGAGCTCACCGACCGGGTCCGGGCCGACCTGCGCCATCTGGCACCGGACCTGCTGCGCTGGCATCTGCCGAGGATCGCTCCGCGCGGACTGCTGCGCCCGGGGCTGACGATCCCTCTGGCCCGGTACGAGACCGGCGAACCGGGCCCCCGGGCGGCCGTGCACCTGGTCGTCCGGACCCCGCCCGCCTGGGCGGACGCCGGACAGCGGATCAGTCTCGCCCTGTGGGACGGGGCCCGCGCGGCACCGGTCCGCCACCCGCACCCCCGGCCCAGCACGCGCTTCCGGCTGGATCTGCACCGCCACCTCTGGGACGCGCGCCGAACCGCCGAACTGGGGGAGCGCTCCGGAGCCGGTCCCGCCGCGGCCGGCCCCCCGCCCGGTCAGGAAGTCGCCGCGCTGGTGCCGCCGGACCGTCGCTGCGCCGTGGACCGCTGGGCCGCAGAGGCGTAGCTGCTGCTGCGGGCCGACTCCCGGACGGACCGGACGTTCGCCGTGCGCCTGGGCGGCGGACACCGGCTCCTCCTGGAGCCGGTCGCGGACGGTGACGGATCCGGGGCGCCGTGCGCGCTCCGGGTCGCCGATCCGCCCGGCGAACGGTCCGGCAGCATTCCGCCCGTGCTCCCCGACGCCGCCGTCTGGGCCCTGCCCGACGCGGAGCTGGTGCGGGACGGGGTGCTCGACCCCGGACGGCTGCACCCGCTCGTGCGTACCGCCCTGTTCCCGGACCGTCCCGCCTCCCTGGCGGCCGGGACGGAGGACGCGGCCGGGCGGATCCGGCTGGTGGACTGCCGGGGCGAGCGACACCGGATCGGCCTCGTCGACGGCGTCCTCGCCCCGCTCGACCACGATCCCGCCGAACTCCGCCGCGAAGAGCTGCTGGCCGCACTGACGGGCACCCCCGTGCCCTGTCTCCAGGCCGTGGACGCGGCGCACCGCCGCCCGGACTGCCTCGGCGGCGTCCGCGAACGGCTGGACCACGGCGACATCGGTGGCGCGCTCGCCGTGGTCGAGGGACTGCTCGGCCCGGACGCGGTCCTGCGCGACGGCCCGCTCCGGGACGAGCTGGAATCAGCGGCCCGGCGCCGGATCGCGTACGGGCTCTTCCGCGCCGGACTCGCCGAGCCCGCCCCGCGCGCCCGCCGACGGGAACCGGTCCGCACACGGTCCCCCCGCCGAAGCCGCCCCTGACCCCGTCCGATTACGGCCGAGGTGCGCGCGCCCGACGCGTACGGGTGAGGCGCGCCCTCCCACGGCGTACGCACGTGCCCGACTCCTGCCCCGGCCCGTCCGGACGCCTTGTGGACGAGGCCCCGACCCCCGCCGTGTCCGCACCCGGACGCGGCTCCCGCGACGGCCCCTCCGGACCGCCGCCGACCTTCGAGAACCCGAGGTGATGCCTTCATGACGACGTACACGAACACGCCCCCGACCACGCCACCGACCACACCCGCTCGGACCGACCCGCTCGATGTCGCCGGCCGGCTGACGGCCCTGCTCGACACGACCGCGACCGAGCCGCGCCCCGACACCCAACTGGAGGCGCTGACCCTGGCCGTCGCCGCCGACCTGCCCGTTCTCCTCTGGGGCGAGCCGGGGATCGGCAAGAGCGCCGCGCTCACCCAGCTCGCCGACGCGCTCGGCCTCCCGCTGACGACGGTCATCGCCAGCGTCCACGAACCGTCCGACTTCTGCGGACTGCCGATCGTCGGCGACGACCCCGCCGAACAGGGCGTCCCGATGGCACCACCGGACTGGGCGGTGCGCCTGGTCCGGGCCGGGCGCGGACTGCTCTTCCTCGACGAACTCTCCACCGCCCCGCCCGCCGTCCAGGCGGCGCTGCTCCGCCTCGTCCTGGAGCGGCGCATCGGCGCCCTCCGCCTTCCGCCCGGGGTCCGGATCGTCGCCGCGGCGAACCCCCGCTCCTCCGCCGCCGACGGCTGGGAGCTGAGCCCGCCGCTCGCCAACCGGTTCGTCCACCTCCAGTGGGTCCACGACCACGATGTCGTCGTCCGCGGACTCGGCGGGACCTGGCCGCGCGCGACGCTGCCCCGGCTGGATCCCGAACGGCTCACCGGCGCCGTGGAGTTCGCCCGCCGGGCGGTGTGCGGTCTGCTCGCCGCACGGCCCGCGCTGGTGCACCGGCTGCCCAGCGCGGAGACCCGGCGCGGCGGCGCCTGGCCCTCCCCGCGCAGCTGGGAGACGACCCTGCGTCTGATCGCCTTCGCCACCGCCGCGGACGTCTCCCGCGAGGTGCTGTCCCTGCTGGTCAGGGGCGCGGTCGGGGACGGCCCGGGGCTGGAGCTGCTGGCCGCCGTCGACCGGATGGACCTGCCGGACCCGGAGACGCTGCTGGCCGATCCGGACGCCGCCGACCTGCCGGAACGGGGCGATCTGCGCCAGGCCGTACTCGACGGGGTGGTGGCCGCCGTCCGTAAGCGGCCGGACCGGGCCCGCTGGGACGCGGCGTGGCGGTTGCTGGTCCGGGCCCTGGAGACCGGCGCCCCCGACCTCGTGGTGGTGCCCGCGACCACGCTCGCCACCCTGCGGCAGGAGGACTGGGACGTGCCGGAGACCATCGAGCGGATGGCCGGGGTCGTCTCGATCTCCCGCCGCGCGGACCGGGCTGCGGCGGCCCGCACCACGGCCCCCGTCGGGGCCGGGCGGTGAGCCCGGACGAGCCGGGCCGCCCGGCCCGGGAGGCGGGCCCGGCCGCTGCGGCGGCCCTGGACCGCGACAAGCTGTTCGCCGCCCGGCTGTTCGCGGCCCGCGCCCGCCCCTACCTCGCCACCGCCCTGTTCGCCCTGCACACCGTCGAGTCGCGGCGGGTGCCGACCATGGCCGTGGACCGCTTCTGGAGGTGCTACGTGTCACCCGCCTTCGTGGCCGCCACCCCCGTCGAAGAACTGGCCGCAGTCTGGGTCCACGAGGTCGCGCACCTGCTGCGCGACCACCACGGGCGCGGCGACTCCTACGCCCGGCGGCACGGACTCACCGGGCGCGCGGAACGGCTGCGGATGAACATCGCGGCGGACTGCGAGATCAACGACGACGCCTTCGACGAGGAGCTGCCGCGCCCGCCCGGCGCCGTCCTCCCCGCCGACCTGGCCCTGCCCGAGGGGCAGTTGATGGAGGAGTACCTGACCCGGTTCCGGCTCGGGCGGCTGACCGAGCATCTCGCCTGGCTGGACTGCGGCAGCGGCGCCGACGGGCTGGAGCGCGAATGGGACCTGGGACCGGACGGGGCGCACGGTCTGAGCGCCCAGGAACGGGACGCGGTGCGCTTCCGTGTCGCCCGGGGCATCACCGGACGGCCCGGTGACACATCGGAGAGCTGGGCGCGCTGGGCCGAGGAGGTGTTCCACCCGCCGCAGCCCTGGCGGGCGCTGCTCGGGGCCGCGGTCCGCTCGGCGGCCTCCGGGCCCGGGGCCGGCGAGGACTACTCGTACGGCAGACCGGCCCGCCGCTCGGCGAGCGTGCCCGGGGCCGTGCTGCCGAGCCTGCGGCGCCGGCCGCCCCGCGTCGCCGTCGTCATCGACACCTCCGGCTCCGTCAGCGACACCGAGCTGGGCAGCGCGCTGCTGGAGGTCGCCGCCATCTCCCGGGCCGTGGGCGGCCGCCGGGACCTGGTCACGGTCCTGTCGTGCGACGCGGCGACCCGGGTCGTGCACCCGCTGTGCCGGTCCGAGGGCATTCCGCTGGCCGGAGGCGGCGGCACGGACCTGCGCGAGGGCTTCGCCCGCGCGCTGCGCACCCGCCCCGGCCCGGACGTCGTCGTGGCCCTCACCGACGGGCAGACGCCGTGGCCCTCGGCCCCGCCGCCGTGCCGCACCGTGATCGGCCTCTTCGACCGGACCCGGCTCCCGACATGGGACGAGGACGACGCCACCTACGTCCCGGACGAACCGCCCTCCTGGGCGCGCACGGTGATGATCGGGGGCGGGCGCGCGGGACGGTGAGGTCCCGGCAGCGGTACGGGCGGGGCGCGTCCCGGCAGGTGAGCGCGGGCCCGCCCTCCCGTACGCGGGTCAGGCCGGGGGAGAGGACGCCGGGGCGCCCGCGCGCAGACCGTCCATCACCAGGTCCAGGAGCCGGGCCGCGCGCGGCTCCCACGCACCGTGCGGGTCGAGCTGCCAGAGCCCCGCGATCGCGAGCAGGAAGTCGTCCGGGGTCATCCCGGGCCGGATCGTGCCCGCCCGCTCGTTGGCGTCCAGCAACAGGACGAGGGCGCTGGTCACCGGGCCGTGGCCGAGCTGGGACAGGCTGCCGTAGCGGCTCGCCGTCGTCCGCAGCGCGTCGGCCAGACCCGCCTTCGCCATCCCGTACCGCGCCAGCCGGTCCATCCACTCCCGCAGCGCCACGTCCGGGGCACGCGTCGCCAGCAATTGCGACGCGGTCTCGGCGACCTGCTGCATCTCGTAGCGGTACACCTCCAGGACCAGGGCCTCGCGGTTGGGGAAGTTCCGGTAGAACGTGCCCTGTCCGACCCCCGCCTTCTTGGCGATCGTGCTGACGGGGGTGTCCGCGGCACGCGTCAGCTCGACAAGCGCGACGGCCAGGATGCGTTCGCGATTGCGCTGGGCGTCCGGGCGCTGAGGGGCACTCATATCGTCCCGCACACCTGCTCCTTCCGGACACACCCAACGGTTCGGCCTTGCTGGTCGGACAGCTGTCCGCTAGGTTCGACGGACAACCGGACAGCTGTCCGCTCCCCACGTACCCTAACGGTGGTTCCGGCCGGACCGGCCGACCCGTCTCCTGTGAACCGTTTACGCCACACGTATCGCCCTGTTCCATCCGGTGTGCCCACCGGATTCGTCTTGTTTCGACGCGCTCAAGCAATACGAAGGAAGGCCGACCATGTCCCCATCGACGTCCAGCGCCATCACGCTGCACATCAATGGCGAAAAATACACGCTTCCCGTCGACCACCGCACCACCCTGCTCGACGCACTCCGCGAACGTCTCGATCTGACCGGTACGAAGAAGGGCTGCGACCAGGGACAGTGCGGGGCCTGTACGGTCCTGCTCGACGGGCGGCGCACGGTCTCCTGTCTCCAGCTCGCCGTCGCCGCCGAGGGGCGCGCGGTCACCACCATCGAGGGCGTCGCCGACGGCGACCGGCTCCACCCGGTGCAGCAGGCCTTCCTCGATCTCGACGGCTACCAGTGCGGCTACTGCACCCCCGGCCAGATCTGTTCCGCCCTCGCGGTCATCGAGGAGCACGCGGCCGGCTGGCCCAGTGCCGCCACCGAGGACGTGCGGCCCGAGGCGGGACCGCCGGCGCTCACCGACGAGGAGATCCGGGAACGGATGAGCGGCAACCTCTGCCGCTGCGGCGCGTACATGTCCATCGTCCGGGCCGTCGCGCGCGCCGCCGAACGGACCGCGGCCGGCACCGCGTCCGAGGAGGCCGCCGCGTGAGGGAGTTCGGATACGAGCGCGCGCACACCGTCGCCGGGGCGGTCGCCCTGCTCGCGGCCGAGCCCGAGGCCCGGCTCCTCGGCGGCGGCACCAATCTCGTCGACCTCATGAAGGCCGGGGTGGAGCGCCCGGCCCTCCTCGTCGACGTCCAGGAACTGCCCCTCGGCGAGATCGGGTTCACCCCGGAGGGCGGGCTGCGCATCGGGGCGACCGTCACCAACAGCGACCTCGCCGCCCACCCCGAGGTGCGCCGCCACTACCCCGCCCTCGCCCAGGCCGTCCTGGCCGGCGCCTCCGGCCAGCTCCGCAACATGGCCACCGTCGGCGGCAATCTGCTCCAGCGCACCCGCTGCGGATACTTCGGAGACACCTCCAAGCCGTGCAACAAGCGCACCCCGGGCAGCGGGTGTCCCGCCCTCGCCGGCGAACACCGCAACCACGCCATCCTCGGCGCCTCCGAGCACTGCGTGGCCACCCACCCCTCGGACATGGCGGTCGCCCTCGCGGCCTTCGACGCCGTCGTGTCGTACGAGACGGCCGAGGGCCCCGGCGTCCTGCCGCTGTCCGCGTTCTACCGGCCCGTGGGGGAGACCCCGCACCTGGAGACGGACCTGCCGCCCGGGGCGCTGATCACCGGTGTCACGGTGCCGCCGGCCGCCGCCGCCGCGCACTCCCGCTACCGCAAGGTGCGCGAGCGCGCCTCGTTCGCCTTCGCCATCGGCTCGGTCGCGGCCGGGCTCGACATCCGCGACGGCGTCGTGCGCGAGGCACGGCTCGCCCTGGGCGCGGTCGCCTCCCGGCCCTGGCGGGCCCATGCGGCCGAACGGGTCCTGACCGGGGGCCCGGCGGACACCGCCGCCTTCGGCGCGGCGGCCGACGCCGAACTGGCCGCCGCACGGGCCCTGCCGGACAACGGGTACAAGGTGACGCTGATGCGCAACCTCGTCGTCGCCGTCCTCACCGAACTCGCCCAGGAGGCCGCCCGATGACCACGACGACCGACACCACGACGACCGGCCGTGCCGTCGGCACCGCACGGACGCGCGTGGAGGGCCGGGACAAGGTCACCGGGGCCGCCCGCTACGCGGGCGAGATCCCGTTCGCCGGCCTGGCCCACGGCTGGCTCGTCCTGTCGACCGTCGCCCGCGGCCGCATCAGCTCCCTGGACGACGCCCCGGCCCTCGCCATGCCCGGGGTCCTGGCCGTGCTCCACCACGGCAACGCGCCCCGCGTCGACACCGGTTACATCGGCCTGCTCGGCCGCCCCAACCCGGTCGTCGGCCTCTTCCAGCACGACCGGATCCCGTTCATGGGCTGGCCCGTCGCCCTCGTCGTCGCCGAGACCTCCGAACAGGCCAGGGAGGCCGCGGACGCGCTGCTCGTGGGGTACGAACAGGAGCCGCACGACGTGGAGTTCGCCGCCGGGCACCCCGGCGCGTACGTCCCCGAGGAGGCCATGCCCGGCGCGGGGACGGAGAAGGGAGACCTCGCGGAGCGGCTGGCGGCCTCCGCGTACGTCGTGGACGAGGAGTACACGACCCCCGAGGAGCACCACCACTCCATGGAGCCGCACGCGGCGACCGCGCGGTGGGACGGCGGCCGGCTGGAGGTCGTCGACTCCAACCAGGGCACCACCTGGGTGGCGAGCGAACTCGCCTCCCTGTTCTCCCTCGACCCCGGCTCCGTGCGCGTCCGCTCCGAGCACGTCGGCGGCGGCTTCGGCTCCAAGGGGCTCGCCCCCCACCAGGTGGGCGCCGTGATGGCGGCCACGGTGCTGCAGCGCCCCGTCCGCGTGGTGCTGACCCGGCGCCAGATGTTCTCCCTCGTCGGCTTCCGCAGCCCCACCCACCAGCGCGTGACGCTCGGCGCCGACGCCGGAGGCAGGCTGCTGGCCCTCGACCACCAGGCACTCAGCCTCACCTCCACCGTGCACGAGTTCATCGAGCCCAGCGCCACGGTGGCACGCGTCATGTACGACGCCGACGCGCACCGCACCGGACACCGCGTGGTCCGGCTCGATGTGCCGACGCCCACCTGGATGCGGGCCCCCGGCGAGACGCCGGGTTCCTTCGCCCTGGAGTCGGCCATCGACGAACTGGCCGAGAAATGCGGTCTGGACCCGGTCGAACTGCGGCTGCGCAACGAGCCGGAGACCGGACCGGTGTCCGGACTGCCCTTCAGCAAGCGGAATCTGCGGGCCTGTCTGGAGGAGGGGGCCCGCAGATTCGGCTGGGTCGGCCGGGACCCGCGCCCCGGGACGCGCCGCGAGGGGCGCTGGCTCCTCGGGACCGGGGTGGCCGCGGCCACCTTCCCCTCCGGCGTCGGCGCGTCCACGGCCTCCGCCACCGCCCTGCCGGACGGCCGTTTCACCGTACGCGTCAACGCGGCGGACATCGGCACCGGCGCCCGGACCGCGATGCTCTCCGTCGCGGCCGACGCGCTCGGCGTGGATCCGGGCCGCGTCCGGATCCTGCTCGGCGACAGCGACATCGGCCCCGCCTGGATCGCGGGCGGCTCCATGGGCACCCGCTCCTGGGCCTGGGCCGTACGGCTCGCCGCCGGAGAACTGCGCGAGATGCTCGCACTCGGCGGGACGATCCCGCCCGAGGGCCTCACCACCCGGTCGGACACCTCCGAGGCCATCCAGGCCCTGGCCCAGCTCGAACGGCACTCCTACGGCGCCCAGTTCGCGGAGGCGGCCGTCGACACCAGCACCGGTGAGGTGCGGGTGCGCCGGATGCTCGGCATCTTCGCCGCGGGCACCGTCGTCAACCCGCTGACCGCCCGCAGCCAGCTCGTCGGCGGGATGACCTGGGGCCTGTCCATGGCCCTGCACGAGGAAGCGGTCCGCGACCGGCACTCCGGCGGCTACGTCAACGCCGACCTGGCCGGATACCACGTCGCCGCCCATGCCGACGTGACCCGTGTCGAGGCGGACTGGGTCGACGACCACGACCCGCAGGACCCGGTCGGGATCAAGGGCATCGGCGAGGTCGGCATCGTCGGCGCGGCGGCCGCCGTCGCCAACGCCGTCTGGCACGCGACCGGCGTACGCCACCGCAGCCTGCCGATCCGCCCCGACCGCGTCCTCACCGCGGCACAGGAGGGAACACCGGGTGCTTGACATCGCCGCCGACCTGCACCAATGGTCCCGGGAGGGCCGGGACTTCGCCGTCGCCACCGTGGTGCGGGTCGGCGGCAGCGCCCCCCGGGGCCCCGGCGCGGCCCTGGCCGTCGACACCGGGGGCACCGCCATCGGCTCGGTCTCCGGCGGCTGCGTCGAGGGCGAGGTCTACGAACTCTGCGTCCAGGCCCTCCAGGACGGCCGGACCGCGCGCGGCCGGTTCGGCTACAGCGACGAGGACGCCTTCGCCGTGGGACTCACCTGCGGCGGCGTCCTCGACGTCCTGGTCACCCCGGTGCGCGCGGGAGCACCGGTGCTCGCGGCGGCGGTCGAGGCCGCGGTGCACGGCGAGCCCGCCGCGCTCGCCCGCGTCGCCAGGGGCCCGGACTACCTCCTCGGGCAGGCCCTGCTGGTCCGCGCCGACGGCTCGTACGAGGGCACGCTCGGCCGGCGGCCGGAGCTGGACCGGGTGGCGGCGGCCGAGGCCCGCGCCCTGCTGGACACGGGCCGCACCGGCTCCGCCGAACTCGCCGAGGACGGATCGGGCTGCCCCGGCGGACTGACGCTCTTCGTCGAGTGCAGTGTGCCCCCGCCCCGGATGATCGTGTTCGGCGCGGTGGACTTCGCCACGGCACTCGTCCGGGCCGGCAAGTTCCTCGGCCACCATGTGACGGTCTGCGACGCCCGCCCGGTCTTCGCCACCCGCGCGCGCTTCCCCGACGCCGACGACCTCGTCGTCGACTGGCCGCACCGCTATCTCGCGAGCACCGCGACCGACGCCCGCACCGTCCTCTGCGTCCTCACCCACGACCCCCGCTTCGACATCCCCCTCCTGGAGACCGCCCTCCGGCTCCCCGTCGCCTACATCGGCGCGATGGGCTCCCGCCGCACGCACGAGGACCGCCAACGCCGGCTGCGCGAAGCAGGTCTCACCGACCGGGAACTGAACCGCCTCCACTCCCCGATCGGCCTCGACCTCGGTGCCCGCACCCCGGAGGAGACCGCCCTCTCCATCGTCGCCGAGATCGTCGCCGAACGCCGGGGCGGCACAGGCACCCGGCTGACCGGGGCGGGCACACCGATCCACCACGACGCCAGGGAACCGCTGCCCACCTCCGTGGACCCGTGACCGTACGACCCGGCCCCCGCCGTCGAGCGGGGCCGGGTCGTACCCGCGTCCGTCAGACGCCGAAGGGCGCCGGATAGTGGATGGTGCCCGACGGTACGGGTGCCGTGCTGTCGAGGGCGAGGACCATCATGGCCTCGTCGGGAACCTCGAAGGCGGGGCGGATGCCGTACCGCGAGGCCGGGGTGAACCCGAACCGCGGGTAGTAGTCCGGGTGTCCCAGGCAGGTGACGATGTTCTCGCCCCGGACCCGCGCGGCTTCGAGCGCGGCACGGATCACGGCGGATCCCGCGCCCGTCCTCTGATACGCGGGAAGCACCGCGCACGGGCCCAGCACCAGGGCCGGGGAGTCGTCGACGCGGCAGCGGGTCAGCAGCGCGAAGGCCGCGAGGGTGCCGTCGGGGGCTTCCGCGACCAGGGAGAGGCCGGCAATCCAGGCCGGGTCGGTGCGCAGGGCCTCGACGAGGTCGGCCTCCAACGCGGTCGGGAACGCGCCGAGGTTGACCTCGCGGATCGCGTCGGCGTCGGCGGCCGTTTCGGGGCGGGTGGTCCAGGTGACGGAGTCGTTCATGAGGAGAGCCGGGTCCGTTTCGTGAAGAGGAAGGGGGAGGGGGGTCGGAGCGGTGCTGCCGTGCGCCGTCACTGCCGGCGCTCGCGGAAGCGGTAGGTCGCGCGCAGATGGCGGGTGATGGACTTCTGCTGGTCGGTGCGGCCGGCCCGCATCCGGGCGTCGCTCCGCGAGGCCGCCCAGTCGCTCTCGCGCAGCAGCTTGCGATAGCTGTCCAGGCGGCGTTCGCTCAACCGGCCGGAGCGGATCGCCTTCCGGACCGCGCAGCCGGGCTCGCTGTCATGACCGCAGTCCCGGAATCCGCACTCCTGGGCGAGCTCTTCGATCTCGGCGAAGACCTGCTCCAGACCGTCGGCGGCGTCCTGGAGACCGATCCCGCGCAGCCCCGGGGTGTCGATGAGCACGCCCCCGCCGGGCAGCGGGAGCAGTTCGCGGTGAACCGTGGTGTGCCGGCCCTTGCCGTCCTGGGCTCGGACCGCGCCCGTTGCCAGGACGTCGGCGCCGAGGAGCGCGTTGGCGAGCGTGGACTTGCCCGCGCCCGAGGGGCCGAGCAGCACCGTGGTGCCGTGGGTCAGCGCGGTCAGGATGTCCAGGCCGGCACCGGTGGCGGCGCTGGTGACCACGGTGTCGACGCCCGGCGCCAGCGCGGCGACCTCGGACTGCGCGGCGTCGGCGTCGGACGGGTCCGCGAGGTCCTGCTTGGTGAGGGCCAGCACGGGCACGGCACCGCTGTCCCAGGCCAGGGCGAGCAGCCGCTCGATCCGGCCCGGGTTCGGCGGGGCCGCCAGGGGGACGGCGACGACCACGGTGTCGATGTTGGCGGCCAGTGCCTGCCCGTGCGAGGAGCGGCCGGCGGCGGAGCGCACGATGACACTCCGGCGCGGCAGCAGGGCCACCAGCTGCGGATCGGAGCCGGTGCGCAGACCGGCCCAGTCCCCGGTGCAGGGGGAGAGGACGGGGTCCGGTGACGACACCGCCGCGGAGCCGGCCCGCACCGGGCCGGACTCCGTGACCACGTCGCACCGGCCGCGGTCGACCCGGACGATCCGGGCCGGAACCAGACCGTCGGCGCGATGCGCGGTGAAATCACGGTCGAGCGCTTCGTCCCATCCGAAAGCGGCCAGTGCGGAACCGGCCCCGTCGGAGGACGAGGAAGAGGTGAAGAAGGAGGATGACAACGTCAGAGACCTTTGAACGAGGGCCCCGCCAGGACGTCACACCACCATGCGAGCGGACACGCTCGGAGCAGGGTGGAGAAGAACGAACTCAGACCGGGACCCGGGACGTGAGGATGGCCCGGGTGCTGCGGAAAGCAGCGGTCTCCACCGCGGTCATGAACCTCACCTCCCTCATGTCGTCACCAGCCGAAAATTCCTCCGGAAGGCTATCACCCGGCACAGCGGCCGGCCAGCGGACGACGGATCCCCCGGGCCCGGCAGGAGGCCCGGGGCACACGACCTCGGACCGTCACCTTCCGCACGGACCTCGGCGGCCGGGAGGAGGGCCCCGGCGAAGGCGACGCCTGGGAGCGGTACGACTGCGTGGTCGCCGAGTTCCTGTTCCGCGTGCTCACGGACGCCGGTGTCGGCTGCCCGACCGCCAGGATCGCCGCGCACTGCTTCCTGGACTACGAGTGAGCGATCACCGGGGTTCCGACGGCGCCAGCATGGGCATGCCATGGCGGGAGAGGTGCCCGCCCGGGTGAACGAGGAGGCGGCAGCGGGGAAGCCGTGACGGTTTCGGCGGTGCCACCCCGGTCCCGGGGGCAGCCGCGTCACCCGTGCCGCACCTCGGCCCCGGACCGGAGAGGACCCCGCATGACCCGCAGCACCGCCCGGATCGTCCATCTGCGCGCGGGCGGGGTGAGCCTCGCCGTCGAACTGCTCGCCCCGGTGCCCCGCGTGCTGCACTGGGGCGAGGACCTCGGCCCGCTCGGCGACGACGCGCTCGCGGCGCTCGCCCTGTCGGGGGACGGCGCCGGGCTGCACTGCGCCCCGGACGAACCCCGCCGGTTCACGGTCTGGCCCACCCAGGCCGAGGGCTGGTCCGGAACCCCCGGCCACGAGGGCCACCGCGCCGGAACCGACACCACCCCCCGGCTCAGGACGACCGGCACCGAGGAGAGCGCCGACTCCCTGGTGATCGGCCTCCACGACGACGACGCGGGACTCGACCACACCCTCACCTACCGGCTCGACCCCTCCGGCATCCTCGCCGTGCACACCCGGATCGCCGCCCCGGCGGACGCCCCCGGCCCCGCCCCGTACGACCTCGCCGCCGCCACCGTGCTGCTCCCGCTGCCCGGCCGGGCCCAGGAAGTCATGGACTTCACCGGCACCTGGTGCCGCGAACGCGCACCGCAGCGCACCCCGCTCACCCACACCGGGCACGTCCGCGAGGTGCGCCGGGGCCGCCCCGGCCACGACGCCCCGCATCTGCTCACCGTCGGCGTGCCCGGCTTCGGCTTCCGTACGGGCGAGGTCTGGGCGGTCCACGTCGGCTGGAGCGGCAACCAGCGCTGGCTGGCCGAGCGCCGCCCCGAGGGCGCGGGCGTGCACGGCGCGGTGCTCGGCGGCGGCGAACTCCTCGTGCCCGGCGAGATCCGGCTCGCCCCCGGAGACTCCTACACCTCGCCCGAGTGCTTCTTCGCCTGGTCCGCCGACGGACTCGACGGCCTGGCCGACCGCTTCCACACCCTGCTCCGCTCCCGTCCCGGCCACCCCTCCTCCCCGCGCCCGCTGACCCTCAACACCTGGGAGGCCGTCTACTTCGACCACCGGCCCGAACGGCTGCTCGCCCTGGCCGACGCGGCGGCCGCCGTCGGCGTGGAGCGGCTCGTCCTGGACGACGGCTGGTTCCTCGGCCGCCGCGACGACACCGCCGGCCTCGGCGACTGGAGCGTGGACCCGGCCGTCTGGCCCGACGGGCTGGGCCCGCTGGCCGACCGGGTGCACGGCCACGGCATGGAGTTCGGCCTCTGGGTGGAACCGGAGATGGTCAACCTCGACTCGCGGCTCGCCCGGGAGCACCCCGAATGGATCCTCGGCCCGTCGGCCGGACTCGGACCGGCGTCCCGGCACCAGTACGTGCTCGACGTGGCCCACGAAGGCGCGTTCGCCCACCTCCTGGAATCGCTGGACGCACTGGTCGGCGCGTACGGCATCGACTACCTGAAGTGGGACCACAACCGGGACCTGCACGAGCCCGTGCACCGCGACGCCCACGGCGGCGACCGTCCGGGCACGCACGCCCAGACGCACGCCCTGTACCGGCTCATGGACACGCTCAGGGCCCGCCGCCCCAACCTGGAGATCGAGTCCTGCTCCAGCGGCGGCGGCCGGGTCGACCTCGGTGTCCTCGCCCGCACCGACCGCGTCTGGGCCTCGGACTGCAACGACCCCGTCGAACGCCAGGCGATCCAGCGCTGGACCGGACAACTGCTGCCGCCCGAACTCGTCGGCGCCCATGTCGGCGGACCCCGCAGCCACACGACCGCCCGGGTCACCGACGGTTCGTTCCGTCTGATCACCGCCCTGTTCGGGCACGCCGGCATCGAGGACGACCTGACCGCCCGCACCCCGGACGAACGGGCCGCGCTGACCCGCTGGGCCGCGCTGTACAAGGAGGTACGCGGTCTGCTGCACGGCGGACGCGTCGTCCGCGCCGACCTGGGCGACGACGCCACGTATCTCCACGGCGTCGTCGCCCCCGACGCCCGCACCGCCCTGTACTGCTGGGCCCGCACCGCGACGTCCGTACCCGCCCAGTCGGGCCGGGTGCCCCTCCCGGGCCTCGTACCGGAGCGCGCCTACCGCATCAGGATCCGCACCGAGGCCGGGCTGCCGTCCTTCCACCAGGTGACCGCCCCCGCCTGGTACGGGGCCGCGCTCGACGGCTGGGTGCCCGTGCCCGGCACCGTGCTCACCCGCGCAGGGCTGCCCCTGCCGACCCTCGACCCGGCCCAGGCCCTCCTGATCGAGGTCGGCGAACAGCCCCCGGCCGGCTGAGGGAGGCGGGCCGCGCCCCGGGGAGCCGAGGGCCCCGGGCGGTCACGCGCCGAGCCGGAACTCCCGCCCCTGCCAGCGCCGCCGCAGCCAGCGGTCGTGACTGGCCACGACCACCGCCCCGGGCCCGGGGCCGAGCGCGTCCTCCAACTCGTCGCACAGACGCGGCGACAGATGGTTGGTCGGCTCGTCCAGCAGCAGGAGCTGCGGCGGACGCGCGGTGAGCATCGCCAGGGCCAGCCGCCGTCGCTGACCGGCCGACAGACGCCCCACCGGGGTGTCGAAGTCGTGCGCGTGGATCAGCCCCAGTGAGGCGAGCGGCACCGCCTCGGCGCGCTCGGCGCCGAGCGTGGTCTCGTACACCGTCCGGACCGTGCGCTCCGGACGGGCGAAACGGGTGTCCTGGGCGAGCATCGCCCAGAACAGGTCCGGCCGCCGCTCCACCTCGCCCCGCGCCTCCAGCCGCCCGGCGATGACCGCCAGCAGCGTGGACTTCCCCACACCGTTGCCGCCGGTCACCAGCAGCCGGTCCCGTGCCGTCACGTCGAGACGGTCGACCGAGAGCCGGCCCGGGACGTCGACGCCGCGCAGCGACACCAGCGTGCCGTCCTCCGACTCGCCGGTCAGGGCGGTGTGCCGGAACCGCAGCGGCGGGGGCGGCTGGGGGACCCGGGTGCGCTCCAGCTCCTCCACCCGGCGCGAGGCGTTGCGGACGCGGCGGGCGATCTGGCTCTGCACCCGGCCCGCCCGCAGCCCGTAGCCCATCTTCTCGCTGTCGCGCGGGCCCCGGTCCGGCGCGACGGCGCGGGCGGTCACGTCCGCCGACCGCCGCAGCGCGGCCAGCTCCTGCTCCTCCTCGGCGAACCGCCGCTCCCAGCGCGCCCGTTCGGCACGCTTCCCGGCCAGATAGCCGGTGTAGTCCCCGCCGTACCGCACCGGACCGTCGACCGCGGGATCGAGGTCGACCAGGTCCGTGCAGACGGCGTCCAGGAAGGCCCGGTCGTGGCTGGCGATCACCACCGGACCGGACACGGCCCGCATCTGCTCCTCGACGAACGCCGCCGCCTCGTCGTCGAGATGGTTCGTCGGCTCGTCCAGCAGCAGGGCGCCGGGCCGCCGCACCAGCAGCGCGGCGAGCGCCAGCCGGCCGCGCTGACCGCCCGACAGCGAACCGAGCGTCCGCCCGTGCTCCAGCGCGCCGAGACCGAGCCCGGTCAGCAGGACCCCGGCACGCCGGTCGGCGTCCCAGACCTCACGCTCCTCGGCCCGCTCCAGCAGCCCGCCGTACGCCTCCAGCAGCGCGGCGTACTCGGGGGAGCTCTCGTCGGTCACGGCGAGCCGGGCCGAGAGCCGCTCCAGCTCCGCCACATCGGCGCGGGCCTCGCGCAGCGCCTCGTCCAGGACGTCGGCGATCGTCGCGCCGGCGTCGTACGCCATCTCCTGGTGGAGGAAGCCCACATCGGCGGGGCGGGTCACGGAGCCGGAGTCCGGTGCGTCCGCACCGGCCAGCAGCCGCAGCAGCGTCGACTTGCCGACCCCGTTCTCGCCGATGAGGCCGATGCGGTGGCCGGGGGACGCGGTGAGGGAGACCCCGTCCAGGACGCGCCGTCCACCGAGGGCGCGGACGAGGTCGTGGGCGAGCAGGGCGGACGGGGCGGACGGAACGGAAGGGGACAGGGGGTGGTGCCGGGTCATGAGGGAACTCCCACGGGGTCGTTGGACGGCCCGCCGGTCGACGGGCCGGAACCGCACGTCAGGAGGTCATGACAGCGGCACCCCGGTCTCCGTGAGCACCCCGTCGGCCAGCCGCAGCCGGCGCTCCACCCCGATCCTCTCCAGGAACCGCTCGTCGTGGCTGACGACCACGAACGCGCCCCGGTACGAGCCGAGCGCGCTCTCCAGCTGGTCGGCGCTGACCAGGTCGAGGTTGTTGGTCGGCTCGTCCAGGAGCAGCAGCTGCGGGGCCGGCTCCGCGCAGAGCACGCAGGCCAGGGTGGCCCGCAGCCGCTCCCCGCCCGACAGTACGGCGACGGGCAGATGGGCGCGGTCCCCGCGGAACAGGAAGCGGGCCAGCAGGTTCATCCGCTCCGCCTCCGTGCGGTGCGGGGCGAAGTCCGCGAAGTTCTCCGCCACCGTGCGGGCGGAGTCCAGCAGATCGAGGCGCTGCGACAGATAGGCGATCCGCCCGTCCGCCCGCCTGATGCTGCCCGCGGACGGTTCCAGATCACCGGTGACCAGCCGCAGCAGCGTGCTCTTTCCCGCCCCGTTGGGCCCCGTCAGCGCGATGCGCTCGGGACCCCGGACCGTCAGGTCGATGCCCGGCGCGGCGAACTGCTCCCGGTCGCCGAGGCGGACCTGGAGCCCCTCGGCGAGCAGCACCGTCCGCCCGGCCGGAACATCGGTGTCCGGCAGGTCGAGCGTGATGTGCTGGTCGTCGCGCACGGCGCGCCCGGCCTCGTCGAGCCGGGCCTTGGCCTCGCCCACCCGAGAGGCGTGGGTCTGGCCGGCCCGGCCCGCGGACTCCTGGGCGCCGCGCTTCATGTTCCCGGCGAAGATGCGGGGCAGGCCCGCGTTCTTGAGGTTGCGGGCGGCGTTGCTCGCCCGGCGCTCGGCCCGCTCCCGGGCCTGCTGCATCTCCCGCTTCTCGCGCTTCAGTTCCTGCTCGGCATTGCGGACGTTCTTCTCGGCGACCTCCTGCTCGGCCCGGACGGCCTCCTCGTACGCGGTGAAGTCGCCTCCGTACAGCCGCAGTTCACCCGCGTTCAGCTCGGCGATGCGGTTCATGCGGTCGAGCAGGGCCCGGTCGTGGCTGACGAGCAGCAGCGTGCCGTTCCACGTCTCCAGCGTGTCGTAGAGGGCATGGCGGGCGTCGAGGTCCAGATTGTTCGTCGGCTCGTCCAGCAGCAGCACGTCGGGTGACTTCAGCAGCTGTGCGGCCAGCCCCAGCGAGACGACCTGGCCGCCACTGAGCGTGCCGATGCCCCGGTCCAGGGCGAGGCCGCCGAGACCGAGCCGGTCGAGCTGGGCGCGGGTGCGCTCCTCGATGTCCCAGTCGTCGCCGATCACGGCGAAGTGCTTCTCGTCCACGTCGCCGGACTCGACGGCGTCGAGCGCGCGGATCACCGCGTCGACGCCCAGGACCTCGGCCACCGACAGATCGCCGGTCAGCGGAAGGGTCTGCGGGAGATAGCCCAGCGTGCCCTCCACGGTGACGGAGCCGCCGGTGGGGCGCAGCTCGCCCGCGATCAGCCGGAGCAGGGTGCTCTTGCCCGATCCGTTGGGCGCGACGAGGCCCGTGCGGCCGGGGCCCACGGTGAAGGAGAGCCCGGCGAAGACGGGGGTGTCGTCGGGCCAGGAGAAGGAGAGCTTGGAGCAGATGATGGATGCGTCGGACATACGGAAGACCTCGGTGTGTGCATTCCGGAGTCGGCACGGACTGCCGTCCGGAGAATGGCCGAAAGGGACAACGACATGGCCACTTCGCCGGCGCTTCTGGGCGCCCGCGGTGGCCGATCACTACCGGGTCTCACCCGGAGATGTCGTCGTCGCCTGCCATGTCTGGTCTCCTCGTCACACGCGGCCCGCTGCCGGACAGCACGACGATCTTAACAGCCGGCCCCCGGCGGGGCCCGTGGATTTATGCCGGCCCCTCGGGGCGGGAAGGTCCGGCGGGTCCGCTCCGGCGGGCCGGGGCGCAGGTCAGAGGGCGGGGACGCGGACGAACCGTTCGGTCGGATGCAGATCGGCCTCGATGCGGGCGGCCGCCTCGCGCAGGGCGGGCAGCACGTCCGAGGCGCACTCCTCAAGGGTGCGGCTGCCTGCGTGCATGGCCACGTTCACCGCCGCGACCACCGCGCCGTGGCGGTCACGGACCGGAACGGCCAGTGAGCGCAGCCCCGCCTCCAGCTCCTCGTCGACGAGCGCCCACGACGCGGCGCGGACCCGGTCCAGGACGGTGCGCAGCTCGTCCCGGTCGGTGACGGTGCGCCCGGTGAGGGCGTGCGGTGTGCTCCGCGCGAGCCGGGCGTCGCGTTCGGCCTCCGGAAGCGCGGCCAGCAGCACCCGGCCCATCGAGGTGGCGTACGCCGGAAAGCGCGTCCCCACCGTGATGTTGACGTTCATGATGCGTCGCGTCGCGACCCGTGCGACGTACTGGACCTCGTCCCCGACGAGGACGGCCAGGGACGCCGAGTCCCGGACCCGCTCGGTGAGCGCCGCGAGGTGCGGCTGGGCGATCTGCGGGAGTGCCGCCCGGGACAACGGCGGGTAGCCGAGGGCGAGTACGCGCGGGGTGAGGTGGTGCGTCCGGTCCCGCGCGGTGACGTAGCCGAGGTGTTCCAGGGTGATCAGGGCCCGCCGGGCGGTCGCCCTGGCCAGACCGGTGGCGCGGGCCACCTCGCTCAGGGTGAGCGCGTCCCGGCCGGCGCCGAAGGCGGCCATCACGCTCAGGCCCCGGGCCAGGGACTCGTTGAAGTCGCGGCCCAGCTCCTGTTTGGACGCGCCGGTCCAGGAGGCGAGCGCGGTGGGGGAGTCCGGGGCGGCGGGCGGGGCCTCGCGCAGCTCCCGTTCCATCTCCCCGGCCGCCGCCAGCAGCCGGGGCAGCAGGGTCTCGCGCAGGGAGGCGGCGGTGTGCCGGCTGGTGTGGCTGACGACGCTGAGGAAACAGTCCGGGGAGCCGTCCGGGGCACGCACCGGTACGGCGAGGGCGACGAGCCCCGGTTCGATCAGCTGGTCGTCCAGGGCCCAGCCGTCCCGCCCCGCCCGCCCGGCCCGCGCGGCGAACTCCGCCTCGTCGGCCGGCGGACGGGGCGGCGCCGCCGGGAAGGCCCCGCCGTCCGGGTCCTCGGCCCGGCGCTCCCGCCACCTCCGCCACTCCTCCTCGTCCCAGCCGGCCGCCAGGAGCGGTCCGGGAGCGGTCCGTTCGACGGGCAGCGGATCGCCGATGCGGAAGCTGAGCGACATCGCGCGGCGCCGGGTGGCCTGATGGACGAAGCGGATGCCGTCGCCGTCGGCCACCGCGAGGGAGACCGATTCGTCGAGCGCGTCGGCCAGCGCGTCGGCGCGCCCGCCGAGCAGGTCCGGAAGGCGCAGCGCGGAGAGATAGGCGTTGCCCAGCTCCATCAGGCGCGGGGCGAGCACCACGTCGCGGCCCTCCACCCGGACGTACTCCATCCGGACCAGGGTCGCGACGATCCGGTCCACCGTGGAACGGGCCAGTCCGGTGGCGCGTTCGAGGGCGCTCGGGCTCATCGTGCCGCCCTCGTCGGTGAGGCGGCGCAGCACGGCGATGCCCCGGATCAGCGGGGTGACGGCCTCGGCGGGCGGCTCCGTGCCGGTCGCGCGGTCGGTGGGGGTCGGTGGCATCGGCTCTCCGTGGTGCGTGGTGGGGACACAGTAATGAGGCGGGCGACGGGGCGGCCCGGCGGTGGTGGCGGGCCGGCCGTTGACAGGGCGCGGGGGCGGCGGCAGACTCCGGGCCAAGAATAGTGAAAAAAACTTCACTATGCGAACAACTGGGGAGTCGTCCCATGGACAAAGTGGTCGCCTCCGCCGCGCGGGCCGTGGCCGATGTGCCGGACGGCGCCTCGCTCGCGGTGGGCGGATTCGGGCTCAGCGGCGTCCCCGACACCCTGATCGCCGCCCTTCACGCCCGGGGCACCCGCGATCTGCGCGTCGTCTCCAACAACTGCGGCGCCCAGGAGTCCGGGCTCGCCACCCTGCTCGCCGCCGGCCGCATCAGCCGGGTCACCGGCTCGTACATCGGGGCCAACAAGGAGTTCGGCCGCCAGTACCTGGCCGGCGAACTGGAACTGGAACTCATCCCGCAGGGCACCCTCGCCGAGCGGCTGCGGGCGGGCGGGGCCGGCATCCCCGCCTTCTACACCCCGGCCGGGGTCGGCACGCTCGTCGCCGACGGCGGCATGCCCTGGCGCTACGACGGACGCGGCGGCGTCGCGGTCGCCTCCCCGGCCAAGGAGGTCCGCGACTTCGACGGCGTCCCCCACGTCCTGGAGCACGGCATCCGCACCGACTTCGCCCTCGTCCGGGCAGCCCGGGGCGACCGGCACGGGAACCTCGTCTTCAGCAAGGCCGCCCGCAACTTCAACCCGCTCGCCGCCATGGCGGGCCGGATCACCGTCGCCGAGGTCGAGGAACTCGTCGAACCCGGCGCGATCGACCCCGACCAGGTCCACCTCCCCGGCGTCTTCGTCCGGCGCGTCGTCCTGCTCACCCCCGCGCAGGCCGCCGCCAAACGGATCGAGAGGCGCACCGTGACCCCACGCCCCACCCCCGACGAGGACGGCCGCCGATGAGCTGGACCCGCCAGGAGATGGCCGCCCGCGCGGCCGCCGAACTCCGCGACGGCGAGTACGTCAACCTGGGCATCGGCCTGCCGACGCTGATCCCCAACCATCTGCCCCCGGACGTGCACGTCGTCCTGGAGTCCGAGAACGGCATCCTCGGCACCGGCCCCTTCCCGTACGAGGAGGACGTCGACCCCGACCTCATCAACGCGGGCAAGGAGACCGTCACGGTCCTGCCCGGCGCCTCGTTCTTCGACTCGGCGCTCTCCTTCGCCATGATCCGGGGCGGCCACATCGACACGGCCGTCCTCGGCGCCATGCAGGTCTCCGCGCGCGGCGACCTCGCCAACTGGGCCGTGCCCGGACAGCTCGTCACCGGCATCGGCGGCGCCATGGACCTCGTGCACGGGGCGCGCCGCGTCATCGTGACCATGACCCACACCGCCAAGGACGGCAGCCCCAAGCTCGTCGAGCGCTGCACGCTGCCGCTCACCGGCCGCGCCTGCGTCCACCGCATCATCACCGACCTGGCCGTCCTGGACATCACCCCCGACGGACTGCTCCTGGTCGAGACCGCGCCCGGCGTCGACGCCGCCGAGGTGCGCGCCCGCACCGACGCCCCCGTACACGAGAGTGAGGACCGACCCGCATGACCGCCCCCGCCGCCCCGCGCATACCGGACCGGGCCGGAACCGATGCCGCCCCGCGCACACCCGGCCAGGCCGCGATCACCGCCGAGATCGACGCCGCCCGCAGTGCCTACGCCGCCGCCCGCGCGGCCGGCGCGCCCGCCCGCCCGCACCCCGCCCGGGACTACGCCCCCTACCGCTCCACCACCCTGCGCCATCCCCGCACCCCCCTGGCGGCCGTCGGTGACGACCCCGAGGCCGTCGAACTCTCCGGCCCGGTCTTCGGCGTCACCGACATCACCGACCTCGACCACGACCTGACCCGGCAGCACCACGGCGAACCGCTCGGCGAACGCATCACCGTCTCCGGCCGCGTCCTCGACCGCTCCGGCCGCCCCGTGCGCGGCCAGCTCGTCGAGATCTGGCAGGCCAACGCCTCGGGCCGCTACGCCCATCTGCGCGACCAGCACCCCGCCCCGCTCGACCCCCACTTCACGGGCGTCGGCCGCTGTCTGACGGACGACCGGGGCGGTTACGCGTTCACCACGATCAGGCCCGGTGCCTATCCGTGGCGCAACCACACCAACGCCTGGCGCCCCGCGCACATCCACTTCTCGCTGTTCGGCACCGCGTTCACCCAGCGGCTCGTCACCCAGATGTACTTCCCCGGCGATCCGCTCTTCCCCTACGACCCGATCCTCCAGTCCGTCACCGACGACGCCGCGCGCGAACGGCTCGTCGCCGCGTACGACCACGAACGGTCCGTCCCCGAGCGCTCGCTCGGCTACCGCTGGGACATCGTCCTCGACGGCCCGTCCGCCACCTGGACCGAGGAAGGCCGCTGATGCCCGCCACCCCGCCGCCCGGCCCCACCCCGTCGCAGACCGTCGGACCCTTCTACGGATACGCCCTGCCCTTCACCGGAGGCGGCGACCTCGCCCCGCCGGGACATCCCGACGCGCTCGTCGTGCACGGCCGGGTCCTCGACGGGGCCGGGGAGCCGGTCCCGGACGCGCTCGTGGAGGTGTGGCAGCCCGCGCCCGACGGATCGCGGCACGGGGCACCCGGCTCCCTGCGCCGCGACCCCGTCACCGGCGCGGTCGCCGGCCGCCACGGCCTCGCCTTCACCGGCTTCGGCCGGGTCCCGACGGACGCCGACGGCCACTACGCCGTACGCACCCTGCCCCCGGGCGGCGCCCCCTACCTCGCCCTCGCGGTCTTCGCCCGCGGGCTGACCCACCATCTGTACACCCGCGCCTACCTGCACGACGCCCCGGGCCTCGGCGCCGACCGGCTCCTCGCCCGGCTGCCCGGTGCACGGCGCGCGACCCTGGTCACGGTGGCGGAGGGCGACGGCGTCCACCGGTTCGACATCCGCCTCCAGCACGACGGCGTACACGAGGAGACGGTCTTCCTTGACTTCGGCTGACCCCGCCGCCGACATCGGACTGCTGGCACCCGTACGGGCCGGAACGGCCGTGGCGGACGCGACCGGCGACACGGCGTACCTCCAGGCCCTGCTCGACGCCGAGACCGCCCTGGTCCGCGCGCGCGAAGCGCTCGGCCAGGCCCCGCCCGGGACCGCGCGCGCCGTCGCGGCGGCCGGGGACGTACGCCGATACGACCTCCGCTCCCTGGCGGTTCGCGCCCGCGCCGGGGGCAACCCGGTCATCCCGCTGGTCGCCGACCTGACGGCCGCCGTCGCCGCGCACGCCCCGGAGGCCGCCGCCCAGGTGCACCGGGGCGCGACCAGCCAGGACATCCTGGACACGGCGGCCATGACGGTGGCCGCCGGGGCGCTGCGGACGATCCTGGCCGATCTGGACCGCACCGCGAACGCACTCGCCCGCCTCGCCGCCGAGCACCGCGACACGCCGATGGCGGGCCGCACCCTCACCCAGCACGCCGTCCCGACCACCTTCGGCCTGAAGGCGGCCGGCTGGCGCTCCCTGGTGCTCGACGCCCGCGACCGCCTCGCCGCCGTCCTCGCCCGGCTGCCGGTCCAACTCGGTGGCGCGGCAGGCACCTTGGCGGCCCTCACGGACCCGGCGGACCCCGACCCGGAGGCCGCGATCCGCCTGGTCGAGGCGTACGCGGCCGAGACCGGACTCGCCGTACCCACGCTGCCGTGGCACACCCTGCGCACCCCCGTCGCCGACCTCGCGGGGGCGCTGGCCCTCACCTCCGGGGCCCTCGGGAAGATCGCGGCGGACGTCCTCGTCCTCTCCCGCACCGAGATCGGCGAACTCGCCGAGGGCAGCGGGGGAGGCTCCTCCGCCATGCCCCACAAGGCGAACCCCGCCCGAGCCGTGCTCATCGCCTCGGCCGCCCGGCAGACGCCCGCGCTGGCCGCCGTCCTGTACGGCGCGCTCGCCGCCGAGGACGAACGCCCGCCCGGCGCCTGGCACGCCGAATGGCAGCCCCTGCGCGAGGCGTTGCGCACCACCGGCGGAGCCGCCGAGGCCGCCGCCGCGCTCACCGAGGGGCTGCGGGTCCACCCCCGGCGCATGCGCGAGAACCTGGACGCGACCGGCGGGCTCGTCGTCAGCGAACGGATCGCCGCCGCGCTCGCCCCACGCCTCGGACGCGCCGCCGCCCGGACGGCGGTCGCCGAGGCGGCGGCCCGCACCGCCCGTGAACCCGTCACCTTCCGCGACGCCCTCACCGCACACCCCGCCCTCGCGGGCACCCTGTCCGACGACGACCTCGCCCCCCTCACCGACCCGTCCGGCTGCACCGGCGCGGCCGGTCCCCTGGTCGACCGGGCCCTGAGCCGGGGCCGCGCGCCGGGATGAGCCGTACGGCACCCGCGCCCGCCCGGCACGCACACCCCACCCGACCACGTACGGAGGACCCCATGCCACCCACGGACCCGTCCGGCCTCCCCACCACCGGTCCGCTCCACCACCGCGAGGACGGCCCCCGCACCGCGCCCCCGCTCCTGCTCGGCCCCTCGCTCGGCACCTCCCTGTCCGTCTGGGACGCGCAGACCGGGGTCCTGGCCCGGAACCACCGTGTCGTGCGCTGGGACCTGCCGGGGCACGGGGGTTCGCCGGCCGCATTCGACGGTGGGGTGGCCGGACTCGCCGCGCGGGTGCTGCGCCTCGCGGACGCGCTCGGCATCGACACGTTCGCGTACGCGGGGATCTCCCTCGGCGGCGCCGTCGGCACCTGGCTCGCCGTCCACCACCCCGACCGGGTCAGTGCCCTCGCCCTGGTGTGCTCCTCGGCCCGGTTCGGCGATCCGCGCGCCTGGCTCGACCGGGCGGCACTCGTACGCGACCGGGGGACGGCGCCCGTGGCCGCCACGGCGGCGGGGCGCTGGTTCACCGCGGATTTCGCCGGCGCACCGGCCGCCCGCTCCCTGCTCGCCGGGCTCCACGACGTCGACCCCGGCGGATACGCCGCGCTGTGCGAGGCCCTCGCCACGTACGATCTGCGCGACGCCCTGGGCGGGATCACCGCGCCCACCCTCGTCGTCGCGGGACGCGAGGACCCGGCCACCCCGGTGGCCGACGCCCGCGCGCTCGCCGACCAAATCCCCGGGGCCGCCCTCCTCGAACTTCCGGGCGCCGCCCATCTCGCCAACGTCGAACGGCCCGCCGCCGTCGCCGCAGCGCTCAGCGGCCACTTCGCCGCCGCACCGGCCCGCCCCGCCGACGACGCGTCCCGGCACGCCGCCGGAACGGCCCGTCGCCGCACGGTCCTCGGGGACGCCCACGTCGACCGGGCCGCCGACCGCACGACCCCGTTCACCGCAGACTTCCAGGACTTCATCACCCGCTACGCCTGGGGCGAGATCTGGACCCGGCCCGGCCTCGACCACCGCACCCGGCGCTGCCTCACCCTCACCGCCCTCATCGCCCTCGGCCACCACGAGGAACGGGACCTGCATCTGCGCGCCGCCCTGGAGAGCGGCGACCTCGGCCCCGAGGAGGTCCGTGAGGTGCTGCTCCAGGCGGCCGTCTACTGCGGGGTCCCGGCGGCCAACGCCGCGTTCGCCGCGGCCGACCGCATCCTCACCGAACTCGCCCTGCCCGCAGAGGAGAAGTAGCCCGTGCACACCACCGTGGGAATCGTCGGGGCCGGACCGGCCGGACTGCTGCTGGCCCGGCTGCTGCACCGCGCGGGCATCGACTGCGTGGTCCTGGAGAGCCGCGACCGCGCGTACGTCGAGCGGCGCCAGCGCGCCGGCATCCTGGAACAGCCGACCGTCGACGCGCTCCGCGAGGCCGGGGCCGCCCAGGGCCTCGACGCGCGGGGACTGGTCCACGACGGGATCGAGCTGCGCTGGGACCGCCGGTCCCACCGGATCGACTTCCCCTCCCTGACCGGAGGCCGCAGGGTCTGGGTCTACGCGCAGACGGAGGTCGTCAAGGACCTCGTCGCCCTCCAGCTCGACGACGGCCCGCCGCTGGTCTTCGAGGCGACCGTCACCTCCGTGGAGGGGGCCGACACCGACCGGCCGGTCGTCCGCTACACGCACCGCGGCCGGGAGGAACGGCTCGACTGCGCCTATGTGGTGGGCTGCGACGGCTTCCACGGGGTGACCCGGGCCGCCATCCCCGAATCGGCCCGGCGGACCTACGACCGGGTGTACCCGTACTCCTGGCTCGGCATCATGGCCGATGTGCCGCCCTCCTGCGACGAGCTGATCTACGCCCACTCGCCGCGCGGATTCGCCCTGCACAGCATGCGCTCGCCCGAGGTCAGCAGGCTCTACCTCCAGGTGCCGGGCGGCACCGACCCGGCCGACTGGTCCGACACCCGGATCTGGGACGAGCTCGACGCCCGCTTCGCCGTCGACGGCGACTGGGAGCTGCGGCGGGGCCCCATCACCGCCAAGTCCGTGCTCCCGATGCGCAGTTCCGTCACCGAACCCATGCGTTACGGGCGCGTTCTGCTGGCCGGCGACGCCGCCCACATCGTCCCGCCGACCGGGGCCAAGGGCCTCAATCTGGCGGTGGCCGACGTCGTCGTCCTCGCCCGCGCCCTGGAACGGCTCCACACGACCGGCTCCGCCGATCTGCTGGACGCGTACTCCGCCACCTGTCTGCGGCGGGTGTGGCGGGCCGAGCACTTCTCGTCCTTCATGACCACGACCCTGCACACCGCGCCCGACCGGAGCGGCTTCGACACCCGGCTCCAGCACGCACAGCTCGACCGGATCGCGGACTCGCCGCACGCCGCCGCCGAACTCGCGCAGAACTACGCGGGTCTGCCGCTGCCGTGACCCCGCGGGCGGACGGCACCGGGCCGCCCGCCCGCGACCACCCCGGGACTACGACGCGGCCGCGGCCGTCGACGCGCCGGAGGGGATGCCGAAGGACGGGTCGGGCACGGTCTCCGGGCTGAGGAGCGTGGAGGTCCGGCCGTCCGTACCGACGGGGACGTCGCCGTCGATGGTGACGCGCCGCAGCTTGCGCTCGTGCGTGTCGGAGTCGTCGACGCCGTAGTGCTGGGTGGCCCGGTTGTCCCAGATGGCCACGTCGCCCACCTGCCAGTCCCAGCGCACGGTGTTCTCCGGGCGCTCGATGTGCGACTGGAACAAATCGACGAGCGCCCGGGAGTCCCGTCCGTTCAGCCCGGCGATCCGCTGGACGAAGTTGCCGAGCAGCAGGACCCGCTCACCCGTCTCCGGGTGGACGCGGACCACCGGGTGCTCGGTGAGGAACTTCGTGGAGGTGAACACCTCCCGGTACTGGGCCAGCGCCTCCGGCAGGGCGTCGGGACGCACCGCGACGTAGTCGTAGTCGTTGGAGTGGACCGCGCGCAGCCCGTCGGCCAGGGTACGCAGCCCCGCCGGCAGCTCCGCGTACGCGGCGGCCGTGTTGGACCACAGGGTGTTGCCGCCGTACGGCGGGATGACGACGGCCCGCAGGATGGAGAAGGCCGGGTACGCGGGCACGAACGTCACATCGGTGTGCCACTGGTTGGCCCGGCCGCCGTGGTCCGAGTCGATGCCGAGCGAGTAGCGGCCGTCGGCCGACGGGACGGTCGGGTGGGCGACCGGGGTGCCGAGCAGCCGGCCGAACGCCTCGTGGCTCTCCTCGTCCAGATGGTCCTGGCGCCGGAAGAAGACGACCTTGTGGGCCAGGAGTTCGGCCCGGATCGCGGCGACGGTCTCGGGCGCGAGGTCGCCCCCCAGGCGTACCCCGGAGATGACGGCGCCGATCCGGCCGCCGAGCTTCTGGACGGTGACGGTGGCGGGTGCGGTGGTGGTCATGACGGGTGGATCCCTTCGGAGAGGACGTTCCCCGCCCCGCTCCGGCACGGGGCCGGTGGGCGGGGGAGTCGATTGATTTCGGAGCGGAAGAAAAAGCGGCCGGATGCCGCCCGGTACCGGACGTGGAGCCGTCACCAGGGCGGTGGTACGGGAGGACGCGCCGTCCCGGAACGGAACGGCCCGTGGCCTGGCGTGCGTCGGCGGGAGCCGCGAGGACGCGGTGCGGAACCGGTCAGGCGGCGGGACAGCGGCCCGGACACACGGGACGCGGTGCGGGGCGGCCGGCGCGGACCGGCCGCGCATCGGTGGAGGCCGTCGCGAACATGTTCCGGAGACTCGCAGCGCGGTCCGGCGTGCGTCAAGCGCCCCCGGCCGCCCCCGAACGCCTCGCGGAGTGGTTCAATCGGCGCCTGTGCGGGGCCCGTCGGCCCGCCGGAAGCACACCGGGAGAACGCCGCTGAACTGCGCTTTCCCCGGTCGGCCGGGGACGGCGCACCTCCGGCCCCGCAGACGGCTCCGGGGCCCGGCACGAATTCACGCCCCCGCAATGTAGCGACCGCCCCCCCCGGGGGTCGCGGAACCGGAGGAAGGCCCATGACCGCAGCCCCGTACGTCTTCCGGGCGGCCGGTGACGGCAGGCGCGAGGCCAACGCGGCCACCGTGCTGCGCACCGTCCTCGACCACGGACCGGTGGCCCGCCGCACGATCGCGGACCTCTCCGGACTCAGCCCGGCCGCGGTCTCCCGCCAGTGCACCGACCTCGTGGAGCGGGGCCTGCTACGGGAGTTGGCCGGGCGGGACGCCGTCACGAAGGTGGGCCGCCCGCAGATCCCCGTCGATCTGCACACCGGCGAGAGCACGGGCCCGGTGGTGGGCGGTGTCCACATCGGCGTCCCCTCCTCGACGTTCGGCCTGGTCGACCTGCGCGGCCGACTCCTTGCCCGGCGCACCCTGCCCGACGACGGCACGGACCCCGGCGCCCGCGCCCACCGGATCGCCCGGGGGCTGCGCTCCTTCCTCGCCGACGCGGCCCCGGGCCGGCGGCTGCTCGGGGTGGGAGCGGCGCTCGGCGGCTGGGTCGACCCCGGCACCGGAACGGCCGTGCGGCACGACGCCCTCGGCTGGCGGCAGCGGCCACTCGCCGTCGAACTCGGCCGCGACCTGGGCGGATTCCGGGTCCGCGTCGACAACCACGCACGCGCCGTCGCCCAGTCCGAGATCCTGTTCGGCCGGCCCGCGGCCCGCCGCAGCCTCGTCCATCTCTTCGTCGGCAACGTGGTCGACGCGGCGTTCGGCATCGCGGGCGTGGTCCACCAGGGGCCGGGATCGCGCGCCGGCGACGTGGCGCATCTGCCGGTGCCCGACTCGACCGCGGGCTGCCCGTGCGGGCGGTCCGGCTGTCTGGAGGCCACCGCATCCAACACCGCCCTGGCCCGGACCGCCGTGCGGCGCGGGATCGTGCCCGACGCCGACGCGTTCCTGGTGGTGGACGCCGCGGCGGCGGGGGACCGGCGCGCCGACCGGCTGCTGCGCGAACGGGCCCGCGCGGTCGGCCGGGCCCTCGCGCTGCTCCTCGACGTCCTGAATCCGGACGTCGTCGTGGTCACCGAGCACGCCAGCCTGGTGCACCCCGACTACCTGGAGGAGATCCGCGGCGCCGCCGTGGACCTGTCCCATGTCTGCCGCGACCCCGAGCGCATCGTCAGTCCGCATGCCGGGACGGCGGTGCTCCCCGTCGCCGCCGCCACGGTCGTCCTGAATCCGCTGTTCAGAAGCCCTCTGGCGGCCGACGGGGGCTGACCGCGCCGCGCCGGACGGACCGTCACCGCCGTCCAGGATCCGGACGGGGCCGGTTGACCGTCCGGCGGAGCCGCTGTCATATTGCTCCCGTGAACCCGGACAAGCGCCTCGTCTCCCGCAGGCATGTCGACCTCTGTCGACAGGCCAGCGCGGTCTGTGCCGTCCGCTGACCGGCCCGGTCCCGTGCGCCCGGCTCCTTCCGGGCGGCCCCCGCTGTCCTGACGCCCCCCGGGGCTGATTCCCGGGCGGGCCCGTGCCCGGATTCCACCCGCCCGGAGCGGACGACCGCCGGCACGACCCGCGCGTCCTCCCGTCCCGGCACGTTCCGGCGCCGAACCCCGCCCGCGCTCCTTCCGCCCGCGCTCCTTGCTTCCTCCGTACGTGCGCGACACGCCGTCACGCGCCCCTGAACGGCGCCCGTTTCCTCGCCTCGGCAGCGGGGCCCCTCCTTTCTTCCGCAGCGGAACGAACGCGGGCGGGCGGGTGGCGCGCGGCCTCACGCGCCCCGCCCGTTCCCTCCTACCGTCCCTCTCCTTCCACCGTCCCTCTCCGTCACAGGCAGGCTTCGATGACCGAGCTCAATTCCCCGACCCCGCCCGGCCCCTCCCGGCGCACGACCCTGCGCGCCGCCTCGGGCGGCGCCCTGCTTCTCGGAACGGCGCTCGCGGGCTGCCGCTCGGCGGTGTCGGACGCCTCCTCCCGTGCCCGGGACGACGATGGCCGGCCCCGCCGCGGCGGGGTGCTCGACATCGCGGTGAACAGCGACTTCACCCCCGCACTGCTCTTCTCCCAGAGCGCGCAGTCCCTCCAGCACCGGCTGGTCTTCAACACCCTGACCCGGTACGACGACCGGCTCGTTCCGCAACCGGAGCTGGCCCGCTCCTGGGCGTACGCGAAGGACGGCCGCTCCCTCACCCTGGAGCTGCGCGACGACGTGACCTTCCACAACGGGCGCGCGTTCACCGCGGACGACGTGATCTTCGCGGTGAAGAACCTTCAGAAACCCGTACGGGCCGCGCAGTTGAGAGCGACGGCCGCCGTCGTCACCGGATTCGAGAAGCGCGGCCCGCACACGCTCGTCCTGGAACTAGCGCATCCGGTGAACAACCTCTTCGACCTCTTCGAGTTCATGATCATCACGGACCCGGAGTCGGTCGAGGACGCCGTGGCCGGCCGGCGGCTCATCGGGACCGGCCCGTTCACCCTGAAGAAGTGGAGCCCGGGATCCGGCCTCAGCCTGGGCCGGAACCCCGCCTACTGGCGGCCCGGCCGCCCCTACCTCGACGGTGTCGAACTCCGCGTCGTCCCCCAGGCCGACGCCCTCGTCTCCTCCCTGCGCTCCGGTCAGTCGCAGCTCTCCTTCAACGTGCCCGGCAAGAGCCTCGCCACGGTCCGCGATGCTCCCGGCCTCACCATCACGGACTACGCGACCGGCGGTGGAGCCGTCTACCTCGGCGTCAACACCACCGTCGCCCCGCTGAACGACCGCACCGTGCGCCAGGCGCTCGCCTGGGCCGTCGACCGCGACCGGCTCCTCGCCCAGTCCCTCGGCGGCTACGGCCTCGCCTCCGCCGCCCCCTGGCCCCGGTCCTCACCCGCCTTCACCGAGGCGCACCGCACCCACTACACCCACGACCCGGCCAAGGCCCGCGCGCTGCTGCGGTCCGCCGGCCACAAGGGTCTCGCCTTCCCCCTGCTCCACCTGGCCCTGCCCGCCGAGACGGCCGTCGCCGAATCGATCCAGTACGACCTGAAACAGGTCGGCGTCCGCGTCACCCTCCGGCCCACCGACCCCGCCACCGCGCAGAAGAAGCTCATCTCCCAGGACATGCCGGCCCTGTGGACCCTCGGCCACAGCTTCGCCCAGGTGCAGCCCTCCACCCTCGCCGTGAGCGCCTATCCGTTCAACGAGGCCAGGAACACCTCCCGTTACCGCTCCGCCCGCTACACCGAACTGGTCCGCGAGGCCTGGACCGAGCCCCCTGCGGACCGGGCCGCCGCCCACGCCCAGTACGACAGGATCTCCACGCTCCTGCTCGACGAGGCCTTCCTCATCGACCTCGTCGTCCGCGGGCAGATCCAGGTCTCCTCCGACCGGCTGCACGGGGTGAGGCTGAACAAGTTCTCCTATCTCGACCTCGACGACGCGTACCTGGCCTGACATGCGCACCTATCTGATCCGACGGGTGCCGTCCGCCCTCCTCGTCCTGCTCCTCGCCTCCTTCCTCGTCTTCACCGTGCTGCGGCTCGTCCCCGGCGACCCGGCCACCACCCTGGCCGGCCCCGACGCCGACGCGGCCACCGTCGCCGCGATCCGGGACCGGCTCGGCCTCGACGCCCCGCTGCTCTCCCAGTACCTCCACTGGCTCGGCTCGCTGCTCACCGGCGACCTCGGCCCCTCGTACGCCATCGGCGGACAGACCGCCGACCTGATCCGCGACGGGCTCGGCGCCACCACCGAACTCACCCTGGCCGCCCTGCTCCTCGTCGTCGCCCTCGGCACCGCCTTCGGGGTGCTCGGGGCCACCTCCCGCAGCCGGTGGATCACCGGGACCGTCCGGGCCGCCACCACGGCCGCGCTCGCCGTGCCGCCCTTCGTCAGCGGGGTCCTGCTGGTCCTGCTGTTCGCCGTGGTGCTGCGGGTGCTGCCGCCGGGCGGACGCGTCGCCTTCCTCACGGCACCGGACCTCTCCGTCCAGTACCTGCTGCTGCCCGCGCTCTGCCTCGCCCTGCCGAGCGCCGCCGTCCTCGGCCGCGCCCTCCAGGACGGCATCGAACGCGGACGGGCCGAGGACCACATCCGCACCGCGCGGGCCGCCGGGATCGCGCCGCGCCGGCTGCTGTGGCGCCACACCCTGCCGAACGCGCTGCCCCCGGTCGTCACCCTGCTCGGCATGCAGACCGGGCACCTCCTCGGCGGCGCCGTCCTCGTCGAGGCGATCTTCGCCTGGCCCGGCCTCGGCCAACTCGCCGAACAGGGCCTCCAGCGCCGTGACTACCCGGTCGTCCAGGACCTGCTGCTGCTCCTGGTCGCCGTCTTCGTGCTCGTCCAACTGCTCACCGACCTCGTCCATGCCTGGCTCGACCCCCGGATCAGGTGGGAGTAACGCCATGACCTCCACGACCGCCCCCACCGGACGCCCCGCGTCCCCGGACCCCCGCCCGGTCACCGGCCGGGGCCGCACCCACCACCCGTACCGCAGGGCGTTGTCCACCGCGCGCGCCCGCACCGGTCTCGTCCTCGTCGGCGCGGTGGTCCTCGCCGGACTGCTGGCCCCGCTCCTCACCGGCCACGGCCCCACCGACCAGAGCGGCCGGAGCCTCGCGGGGATCGCCGCACCCGGGCATCCGCTCGGCACCGACGACCTGGGCCGGGACCTGCTCAGCCGCGTCCTGTTCGGCATCCGCGCCGACCTGGGGATCATCGCGCTCGCCGTGCCGCTCGGCGCCGCCCTCGGCTGCCTCTTCGCCCTCGCGGCCGCCGCGCACCCGGCCGTCGACACCGCCGTCCAACGGGTCTTCGACCTGCTCCTCGCCTTCCCCGGACTGATCCTCGCCCTCGCCGTCACCGCGATCCTCGGCCCCGGGCGCACCCCCGTGATCCTGGTCATCGCCCTGGCGGAAATCCCTGTGTTCGGCCGGCTGCTGCGGACCGGGATCCTCGCCCAGCGCGAGCGGGAGTACGTCACCGCCGCCCGCGTCGGGGGCACGTCGGCCCGCCGGGTGCTCGTCCGGCACATCCTGCCCAACGCCGTCGACCCGCTCGTCGTCCAGATCGCAGTCTCGCTGACCGTCGCCGTCTTCATCGAGGGCGCCATGAGCTTCCTCGGCGTCGGCGTGCGCCCGCCGGAACCCACCCTGGGATCCGTGCTCGGCCAGTCCATGCCCTATCTCGCCCAGGCACCCCACTTCGCCGCCGGACCCCTGATCACCGTGACCGCACTCGTCCTCGGCCTCTCGCTCGTCGCCGAGGCGCTCAACCGGGAGATACGCCGATGACCGCGCACCCCCTGCTCCGGGTCCACGACCTCGGTGTCGACTTCACCGCCCCGGACGGCTCCGCGCTGCACGCCGTACGCGGGGTCTCCTTCACCCTGGAACGGGGCGAGACCCTGGCCGTCGTCGGCGAGTCCGGGTCCGGGAAGTCCACCACCGCCCTCGCCCTCAACCGGATGCTCCCCGGCACCGGCCGCATCACCACCGGCACCGTTCACCTGGACGGCCAGGACCTCACCGCCGCCACCGAACGGGAACTGCGCACCGTGCGCGGCGCCCGTATCGGCATGGTCTTCCAGGACCCCATGACCGCCCTGAACCCCGTCCTGACCGCCGGGGCCCACATCGAGGAGGTGCTGCGCGCCCACGGCCACCACGACCGGGCCGCACGCCGCGCCCACGCCGTCGACCTGCTGGGCAGGGTCGGCATCCCCGAACCCCGCCGGCGCGCCGCCGACCATCCGCACCGGTTCTCCGGCGGACAGCGCCAGCGCATCCTCATCGCCATGGCCCTCGCCGGGGAGCCCGACGTCCTGCTCGCCGACGAACCCACCACCGCGCTCGACGCCACCGTCCAGGACCGGATCCTCACCCTGCTCGGCGACCTCAACCGGGAGACCGGCACCGCGCTCGTCCTCATCACGCACAACATGGGCGTCGTCGCCCGCTCCTGCGCCCGCGTCCTCGTCATGTACGGCGGCACGGTCGTCGAGGACGGCCCCACCGCGCAGGTCCTCACCCGCCCCCGCCACCCGTACACCGCCGGACTCCTCGCCGCGGTGCCCCGGCTCTCCACCCCGTCCGGGACCCGGCTCACCGGCATTGCGGGCAGCCCGCCCGACCTCGTCCTCCTCGGACCCGGCTGCGCCTTCGCGGACCGCTGCACCCTCGTCGAGGACCGCTGCCGTACGGCGGCGCCCCCGCTCGCCCCGGCCGGCGACGGGGTGCGCGTCGCCTGCCCGCCCGCCGCCCGACGCGCCGAACCCCTGCCCGCCCCGGCCACGCCCGTGCCACTGCGGCGGCCCGCGCCCGGCGCCGTCGTCCTGGAGGCCGAGGGGTTGCGCAAGACGTACCGGGGACGCGGCATCGGCAGATCCCCCGCCCCCGCGCTCGACGGCGTGTCCCTCACGCTCGCGGCGGGGGAGACCCTGGGCATCGTGGGCGAGTCCGGCTCCGGCAAGTCCACCCTCGCCCGGATCCTCGCCCACGCCCACCGCGCGGACGCCGGCACGCTCCGGCTGCGCGGCGAGGACATCACCCGGCCCTCGCGACGCACCCTGCACACCGTGCGCCGCCAGGTCCAGATGGTGTTCCAGGACCCGTACGCCTCGCTCAACCCCCGGATGACCGTCGGCGAGATCGTGGCGGAGCCCCTGATCGCCTTCGGCCTCGGCGACCGCGCGGCACGGGCCGCCCGCGTCGCGGACCTGCTGCGCCGGGCCGGACTCGACCCCGAGGCCGCCGGCCGCCATCCGCGCGCCTTCTCCGGTGGCCAGCGCCAGCGCGTCGGCATCGCCCGCGCCCTGGCCCCCGAACCCTCGGTCCTCGTCTGCGACGAACCCGTCTCCGCCCTCGACGTCTCCGTCCAGGCCCAGATCGTCGGTCTGCTCACCGATCTCCAGCGCGATCTGGGCCTCGCCCTGGTTTTCATCGCCCACGACCTGGCCGTCGTCCGCCAGGTCAGCCACCGCATCGCGGTCATGCACAAGGGCCGGATCGTGGAGACGGGCCCCGCCGACGAGATCTGCGACCACCCCCGGGACCCGTACACCCGGACCCTGCTGGCGGCGGCCCCGGACCCCGTACCGGTGCCCCACCGCGAGCGCGCGGCGGACCGCAGGACAGGGGTTCCGGCCTGACGGCGGGGCACGGCCCGGCCCGGCGTCGCCCGAATGGCGGGTGGCCCCGGGCCGGGCTAACGTCGGGGGAGTGAACGGTCGCGTTCACCGACGGCCCGAGTGCCACACAGTCCCATGACGGGTTCCCACGCCACATCCCCGCACGCTGCCCGGCCCCCGAAGACGGGGCACGGCAGCGGGATCGCGCTACTCGTCATCTGCTCGTGCCAGTTGATGGTGGTCCTCGACATCACCATCGTGAACATCGCCCTTCCCCACATCCAGACCGCCCTGGGCTTCTCCACGGAGAACCTGTCCTGGGTGGTCAACGCGTACACGCTGACCTTCGGCGGACTGCTGCTGCTGGGCGGCCGGCTGGGCGACATCCTGGGGCGGCGCCGGGTCTTCATGTTCGGCGTCTCGCTCTTCGTGCTCGCCTCGCTGCTCGGCGGACTCTCCCAGGAGTCCTGGCAACTGCTCGCCGCCCGCTCCCTCCAGGGCGTCGGCGGTGCCATCGCCTCGCCCACGGCCCTGTCGCTGATCACCACGACCTTCCGCGAAGGCCCCGAACGCAACAGGGCGTTCGGGGTGTTCGCCGCCGTGTCGGCGGGCGGCAGCGCCATCGGGCTGCTGGCGGGCGGGGTGCTGGTGGAATGGCTCGACTGGCGGTGGATCTTCTTCGTCAACGTGCCCATCGGCATCCTCATCGTCCTCGCCACACGCCGCTACATCCAGGAGTCGGAACGCCACCCCGGACACTTCGACCTGCTCGGCGCCCTCACGGCCACCGTCGGCATGGTCGCGCTGGTCTACGGGTTCATCCGCGCCTCCGAGGAGGGGTGGAGCGACACCCTCACCCTCGTCGCCTTCGCGGCGGCCGTGGTCCTGCTCGTCTCGTTCGTCGTGATCGAGAGCCGGTCCCGGCAGCCGATCACCCCGCTGTGGATGTTCCGCGACCGCAACCGCGCCGGTACGTACGGCATGATGCTCAGCCTGGCCGCCGCGATGTTCGGGATGTTCTTCTTCCTCACCCTGTTCGTGCAGAACATCCTCGGCTTCAGCCCGCTGCGCACCGGGCTCGCCTTCCTGCCCGTCAGCGTCGTCGTCGCGATCGGCGCCGGCTTCACGTCCCGGCTGCTGCCGAAACTGGGCCCGAAACCCTTCATGGTGACCGGGGCGGTCCTCGCCGCGGCGGGACTGGCGTGGCTGACGCAGACGGATGTGCACAGTACGTATGTGGGCAGCCTGCTCGGACCGGTCCTGGTCTTCGGCCTCGGCATGGGCCTCCAGTTCGTGTCGCTGACGCTGATGGCCGTCTCCGGGGTGCAGCCCAAGGAGGCGGGCGCGGCCTCCGGCATCCTCAACACCACCCAGCAGGTCGGCGGCTCGCTCGGCCTGTCCATCCTGGTCACCGTCTTCGGCACGGCCAGCCGCAACGAGGCCCACGACCAGGTCCCGAAGTTCCTCGCCCAGGCGAACCCCGCCGAGATCGCGCAGTTCCGCCGAACCGGGCAGCTGCCGCCCCCGTGGGGCGAGCAGGTCCTCGCCGCCGGGGTCTCCCGCGCCTTCGTCGCCGCCGCGCTCTTCGCCCTGGCCGCCGCGCTCATCGCCCTGCTCGTCATCCAGGTGCGCCCCTCCGACCTGGCCCGGCTGCGCGGCGGGGCGGCGGTGCCGGGCGCGGACACGTCCGTCGAGATCCCGGCGTCCGGAACGACCGGAACCTCCGGCACCGCCGGGGACGACCCCGGCACGGGGAGGCCGGGCTCCGGCGGGGGAGAGCGGGACGGGCCCGGCTGACGACAGGGCCCGGGGCCCCAACGGCCGCCGGCCCCGCCCGTTGGCGCGCCGGACGGGCCCGGAGCAGGCGGCGGGGCGCGGAGCGCCCCGCCACATGCCGCCCGGAACCGGCCGGAACCGCCCGGGCCCCGGTGCGGAACAGGGCCCGGCCGCCCGGGGTTCAGCCCTTGACGGTGAACCCGGCCCGCAGCAGCGCCGCGTCGCGCGACGAGGGTCCGACGAGCAGTTCGAACGCGCCGGGCTCCACGATCCGCCGGCCCCCGGCATCCACCAGGGTGCACGCGGAGACCGGCAGTTCGAGGTCGACGACCCGTGACTCGCCCGGCTCCAGCGCCACCTGGCGGTAGGCCTTGAGCTCCTTCTCGGCCCAGGTCACGGAGGTGACCGTGTCGCTGACGTACATCTGCACCGTCTCCAGCGCCGGACGCCCGCCCGTGTTGGCGACCGTGACGCGGGCCCGCAGGGTGTCGCCCGCGCCCACCACCCCGGTCAGCACCTCCAGATCCGTGTACGTCACCGTGGTGTAGCTCAGGCCCTCACCGAAGACGAACGCCGGGCTCTGCGTCAGATCGGCGTAGCGGGTGCCGTGCTGACCGCGCACCTGGTTGTAGTACGTCGGCTGCTGGCCGGCGTGCCGGGCGAAGGAGATCGGCAGCCGCCCGGTCGGCTCCACGAGCCCGAGCGCGAGTTCGGCGATCGCGCGACCGCCGAGCATGCCGGGGTTGAACGCGTGCACGATCGCCGCGGCGCGGTACGCGGACGGCGGCAGCACCAGCGGCTTGGAGCTGATGACCACGACCACCAGCGGGGTGCCCGTCTCCACCAGCGCGTCCAGCAGCGCGACCTGACCGCCGATCAGCTCCAGGGTCGCAGTCGAGCGGCCCTCGCCGATCAGCTCGATGCGGTCGCCCACCACCGCGACGGCGTAGTCCGCCGCCCCGGCCGCCGCCACGGCCTCGGCGATCATCGCCGCGTCGGGCTCCGCCGGGACGACGATCTCCGGACGGGGCTGCCCGTCGGGGAAGAACGCGCCCTCCGGGTCCGGGCCCACGGTCAGGATGTCGGCGCCCCGGGCGTGCGTCACGGTCCAGCCGTCCGGCACCTGCTCGCGGAAGCCGTCCAGCACCGTGCGGATCATCCCGCGCGGCTGGCCCTCGGGCAGCCAGTCCGCCTGGCCGGACGAGCCCGCCCAGTCGCCGAGCTGCGTCTGCGCGTCGTCGGCGTTCGGCCCGATGACGGCGACCGTACGGGGAGCGCTCCCGCCGTCCGCGAGAGCACGCCCGTCCGGACCGGCGGTGAGCCCGCCGGCCAGCGGCAGCGTGCCGTCGTTCGTCAGCAGGACCAGGGATCGGCGCGCCGCCTCCAGGTTCAGCGCGGCGTGCTCGCCGCTGCCGATGACCGCCGCCTGCCGCTCCCGGTCGGGGCGGCGCGGATTCTCGAACAGGCCCAGTTCGAACTTGAGCGTGAGGATGCGCCGGACCGCGGCATCGACGTCCGCCTCGTCGAGCGTCCCGCCGGCGACGGCCTCCTGCGCGCCCTCGAAGAAGCCGGGCGTCGTCATCACCATGTCGTTGCCCGCCCGGACCGCCGCGGCGGCGGCCTGCGCGTGGTCGGCGTACACATGCTGCTCCCACACCATGCGGCCGACGTTGTCCCAGTCCGTCACCAGCGTGCCGGTGTAGCCCCACTCGCCGCGCAGCACCTCGTTGAGCAGCCAGTCGTTGACCGTGACCGGGACGCCGTCCATCGACTGGTAGCCGAGCATGAAGGTGCGGCAGCCCTCGCGGGCGACCCGCTCGAAGGGCGGCAGGAACCAGGAGCGCAGCTTGCGCCGAGAGATGTCCGCCTCGCTGGCGTCCCGGCCGCCCTGGGTCTCCGAGTACCCGGCGAAGTGCTTGGCGCAGGCCAGGATCGCGGTCGGATCGTCGAGACCGTCGCCCTGGTAGCCGCGCACCATCGCCGAGGCCAGCTCGCCGATCAGGAACGCGTCCTCGCCGAAGGTCTCGCTGACCCGGCCCCAGCGCAGGTCCCGGGTGATGCACAGCACCGGCGAGAAGGTCCAGTGGACACCGGTGGCCGCGACCTCGACGGCCGTCGCCCGCGCGATGCGCTCCACAAGCTCCGGATCCCAGCTCGCCGCCATGCCCAGCTGCGTCGGGTAGATGGTGGCCCCCTCCCAGAAGGAGTGGCCGTGGATGCAGTCCTCGGCGACCAGCAGCGGGATCCGCAGGCGGGTCCGCTCGGTGAGGGCGGCCGCCTCCAGGACCCGCTCGGGGGAGGCGTGGAGGATCGATCCCGCGTGCATGTCCTCGATGAGGTGCCGCACCCCGTCCTTCGCGTTCAGCTGGAGCATCTGACCGACCTTCTCGGGCAGAGTCATCCGGCCGACGAGGTCGGCGACGCGCTCCGGCACGGACAGCGCGGGGTCGAGATACGGCAGGGAGGAGCCCACAGGAGTTCCTTTCACAGGTCGGCGGGACGGCACGGCGCGGCGTCGGCCGCGGGCCCTACCGTACGCTGAATCCCGACCGAGTGGTAAGTATGTGAGGATGCGGCTGTACGCAGGTTGCCGTCCGACACGACCGGGGAGGCTGGCGAGTGACGGGTGAGGCGCGTCGCGGCTATGCGAAGGGCCGCGCCAAGCGGGTGGAGATTCTTGACCAGGCCATGACCTTGTTCGGCGAGTCCGGGTACCGGGGCACCTCGCTGCGGGTCATCGCGAACCGCTGCGGGATCTCCCACCCCGGGCTGCTGCACCACTTCCCCACGAAGGGCTCCCTGCTCCTCGCCGTGCTCGAACACCGCGACGAGGTCGACGAGAAGTGGCTCGCCGACGGGGAACCCCGGGGCGTGGACCGGCTGCGCCGGATGATCGGCCTCGCCGCCCTCAACTCCGAACGCCGCGGCATCGTCGAGCTGTACTCCGTCCTCGCCGCCGAGGCGACCTCCGCCGACCACCCCGCCCACACCTATTTCGTCGAGCGCTACCGCAACTCCGTCCTGACCACCGGCACGTCCTACACGGAGGCCCGCGACGAGGGCGCCCTGCGGGAGGACATCGACCCCGGCGAGGCCGGACAGCAGCTGATCGCCCTCATGGACGGCCTCCAGACCCAGTGGCTCCTCAGCGACGGGGCGACCGACATGGCGGGGGTGCTGCGCGCCCATGTGCAGGCGCAGTTGACGGTACGGCTGTGAGGTTCCCCGGGCGGGGCGGCGGCCCGGCGGCGGGAATCCGCCGACCGCGCGTTCGCCCGGCCGGCCGGGCGAGGAGCCGGAGCTGTTGATTCCGCTTGAGGAGGCGGCGGCGGAGGGCTCCGCACCTCTTTACGGCCTTGTCATGTGCCGGTAACTTCCCTGCTGCAAGAGATTGCAGCAACATTCCGGTTGGTCTTCCAGTCGGAATGGCCCCCTTCGCACGGACCTTGAGGCGCGTCAGGGTTTCCGGCGGGAGGCGCGGTTCCCCGATTCCCGCGCCCCGGACGCCACGGCTCAGCCGTATCCGTGGCCCTGCCCTGGAGACACCGATGAGACGCACCCCTCACAGGCTGCCGAGACGCCCCCTGGCGGCAGCCACGGCCGCGGCGGCGGTACTCGCCCTGTTCACCGCCCTGCCCGAACCGGCCGAACTCGACGCGAAGCCCGTCGCCGCCACCGAGAACTCCGCGACCGTCTTCTACTACACGAAGACCCGCAACTGGTCCGCGTACAACCTGCATTACGCCCCCGACGGCGGCTCCTGGACCACGGTCCCCGGTGCCGCGATGGGGGCCGCCTGCACCGACTGGGTGAAGCTGACCGTGCCGCTGGGCGCCGCCGAAGGGCTCCAGGCGACCTTCAACAACGGCTCGGGCGTCTGGGACAACAACAACGGCAAGAACTACGCGCTGGGCACCGGCACCCTCACCGTCAAGGACGGCGTCGTGGCCCACAGCGACCCGTGCGCGGACGGCACCGGGCCCGACCCGAGCCCCAGCCCCTCCGAAGGCGGCAACACCGCCTCGGTGTACTACTCGACGGCCACCACCGGCTGGACCACCACGAACCTCCACTACCAGCCGGCCGGCGGCTCCTGGACCGCCGTGCCCGGCGTCGGCATGGAGCCAGCCTGCACGGGCTGGGTCAGGAAGACCGTCGACCTCGGCGCCGCCACCTCCATGAAGGCCGCCTTCAACAACGGCAACGGCGTCTGGGACAACAACAACGGCGGCGACTACACCATCCCCGCCGGTCGGAGCACGGTGAAGGACCGTACGGTCGTCAAGGACGCCGCCGACCCCTGCGTCGCCGAGCCGCCGGACACCGAGGCGCCCACCGCACCCACCGCCGTGAGCGCCAAGGCCGACGGCGTCGCGGTCGTGCTGACCTGGGAACCCTCCACGGACAACAAGAAGGTGACCGGATACCAGGTCACCCGGACCGGCGGGACGAAGGGCAGCGTCGTCACCGACGTCACCTCCACCGTGCTCTCCGAGTCGAACCTGGAGGAGAACACCGCCTATACCTACACCGTCAAGGCGGTCGACGCGGCCGGCAACACCTCCGCCGCCTCCGCCCCCGCCTCGGCGACCACGGGGGAGAAGCCCCCGGCCGCGGCCCAGGGCAAGCCGCTCGGGGGCGACCCGCGCAAGGACCCGATCTACTTCGTCCTGACGGCCCGCTTCAACGACGGCGACCCCGCCAACAACCGCGGCGGCAGCCAGGACGTGAAGTCCGGCAACGCGGCCAACAACGACCCCATGTTCCGCGGTGACTTCAAGGGGCTCGTCAAGAAGCTCGACTACGTCAAGGCGCTCGGCTTCTCGGCCATCTGGATCACCCCGGTCGTCCTCAACCGCTCCGACTACGACTACCACGGCTACCACGGATACGACTTCTACAAGGTCGATCCCCGCCTGGAGTCCGCCGGGGCCTCGTACCAGGACCTCATCAACGCCGCCCACGCCAAGGGCATCAAGATCTACCAGGACGTCGTCTACAACCACTCCTCGCGCTGGGGCGCCAAGGGCCTCTACACCCCGACCGTCTACGGCGTCCGCGACGCGCAGTGGAGCTGGTACTACGACGAGAAGAACGAGGGCTTCGAGTACGACGGACTGACCGTCGACCCCAAGACCGGCAAGTCCTACTACAACGGCGACCTGTGGTCCACGGCCGAACCCGCCGGGAACACCTGCCTCAACTGGGGCAAGCCGACCGGCGGCAAGTCCGCCGAGGGCTACACCATCTACAACTGCCAGTGGCCCAACCCCACCTCGGGCATGTTCCCCAAGGCCTACTACCACACCTGCTGGCTCGGCAACTGGGAGGGCGAGGACTCCCGTTCCTGCTGGCTCCACGAGGACCTGGCCGACTTCAACACCGAGTCCGCGCCCGTCCAGAACTACCTGATCGGCGCCTACAACAAGTACATCGACATGGGCGTCGACGGCTTCCGCGTCGACACGGCCGTGCACATCCCGCGCACCACCTGGAACCGCCGCTTCCTGCCCGCCATCCAGGAGCGCGTGACCCAGCAGTTCGGCGCCGACGCGGCCAGGAACTTCCTCGTCTTCGGTGAGGTCGGCGCCTTCGTCAACGACAAGTGGAACCGCGGCTCGGTCAACCACTCCGCGCAGTTCTTCACCTGGAAGGAACGCAAGGAGTACGACGCCGACGACGCCAAGGCCGCCCTCCAGATGTACGACTACGAGGAGCAGCTCGGGACCGGCGCCCAGCCCACGTCCACCAACGCCTTCCTCGACGGGAACGCCTACCACACCCCCGACCACAGCCAGTTCTCCGGCATGAACATCATCGACATGCGCATGCACATGAACTTCGGCGACGCCACGAACGCGTACAACAACGGCAAGGACTCCGACGACTCCACCAACGACGCCACCTACAACGTCGTCTACGTCGACAGCCACGACTACGGCCCCAACAAGAGCAGCGAACGCTACGCGGGCGGCACCGACGCCTGGGCCGAGAACATGTCCCTGATGTGGACCTTCCGCGGCATCCCGACCCTCTACTACGGATCGGAGATCGAGTTCCAGGCCGGCAAGAAGATCGACTGCGGCCCCACCTGCCCGCTGGCCACCACCGGCCGCGCCTACTACGGCGACCACCTGGCGGGCGACGTCACGGCCTCCGACTTCTCCGAGGTCGGCTCCGCCACCGGAGAGGTCGCCACGACCCTGGCCAAGCCCCTGGTCAAGCACGTCCAGCGGCTCAACGAGATCCGCCGGGCCGTCCCCGCCCTCCAGATGGGCCAGTACTCCACCGAGGGCATCACCGGCCAGATGGCGTTCAAGCGCCGCTACACCAGCGGGACGACCGACAGCTTCGCGCTCGTCACCGTCACCGGAGGCGCCTCGTACACCGGCATCCCCAACGGCACCTACAAGGACGCGGTCACCGGTGACACCCAGGTCGTCACCGACGGAAAACTGACCGTCGCCGCCCCCGGCAAGGGCAACCTGCGCGTCTACGTGCTGAACGGTCCCGGGAAGATCGGGACGGCGGGCCCCTACCTCAAGTAACCGCCCCCCACGGCCGAGCGCCCCGGCGGACCGGATCTCTCCGGCCCGCCGGGGCGCTCGCGCGCGACCGGAGCGGTTACGCCCCGGCCTCCGCCGCCAGCAGCGCCTCCCGGCCGATCATCGCGGTGGACCCGGGCGCCGTGCACGCGAAGGCTCCCGCCACCGCGCCCAGCCGCGCCGACCCCAGGGCGTCCCGGCCGTTCAGCCGCCCGTACAGGAAACCGGTGACGAAGGCGTCACCCGCTCCGTTGCTGTCCACCACCGGCGCCGGCGGCGCCGTCGCCGACACGTGCACCGGATCGGGTCCGCCGTCCCGGGTGAGGACGTAGGAGCCCTCCGCGCCCGCCGTGGCCACGACCGTGGAGGCCCGGCCCCCGGCCAGGATCTCCCGCATCACCGTCGGTGTGCGCGTGCCCGTCGCCGCCGCACTGAAGAACACCAGGTCCGAGCGGAGCGCGAACTCCCGCTGGTGCTCGGCCCGTCCGTCCCAGTCGTGCAGATCCGTGGAGACCGGGATCCCCAGCGCCTCGATGTCGTCGTACAGGAACCGCGTGAAGTGCATGATCGACAGATGGACGTGACGGGCCCGCCGCAGCCGGGGGAGATAGAACTCCCGGGGCATCCGCAGATCCTCCGGGTCACGGGCGTCGTAGAACGACATCCGCCGCCCCGTCGCGTCCACCAGATTCACCGCACGCCGGGTCCCGGCCGCCGAGATCAGCGGATGGAACTCCACCCCGCCCCCGGCCAGCCGCTCCCGCACCTGCGCCCCGGTCCAGTCGTCGCCGATGCAGTCGAGCAGAGCCGTCCCCAGCCCCAGCGCGCGGGCACCGAGCGCCACATTTCCGCCGGTGTGGCCGGGCCACTCCTCGATCGGGCCGACCATCACCGAATCGGCGAGCGGGACCGGCAGGGCGTCGACGCGGACGATCGTGTCCACCCCGCTGCCGCCGACCACCAAGACGTCGTATTCCTTTTGTTGTTGGACCACCGTGCCGCCTCTCCGTACCCGCCACCGCCAGTATCGCCGACGGGCGGCACGGTGATCACGCGCGGCCCGGGAAGGGCCCTCCGGCGGGGGAACCACCCCGCGCGGCCCCCGCACCGGCCGCGCTCCTCGCGCGCCCCCGGGCCCCGCTGACTATGCTCGCGACCGGGGGCCGACGACCGGAACCAGGGAGGCACCCCATGCCGTTGCCCGAAGCCCGCGACATCCCGCCGCGCATCGCCACCGGGGCGTTCATCGTCAACTCCGGCCTCGGCAAGCTCAAGGCCGACGCGGAAACCGCCCAGGGACTCCACGGAATGGCCTGCACGGCCTACCCGTTCCTGGAGAAGATCGAGGCGGAACGCTTCACCCGGCTGCTCGCCTGGTCCGAGATCGCTGTCGGCGGCAGCCTGCTCCTGCCGTTCGTGCCGACCCGGCTCGCCGGCCTCGCCCTGACCGGGTTCTCCGGCGGTCTGCTCGGGCTGTACCTGCGGGTTCCCGGAATGCGCGAGAAGGGCAGCCTGCGCCCCACCCAGGCGGGTACCGCACTGGCCAAGGACTCCTGGATGTTCGGCATCGGTCTCGGCTTCCTCGGCGCGGGCTCGCGCCGGCCGGCGGCCCGTCACTGCCACCGGCACCGCGGCTGCCGGCACCACTGACGCCGCACCGGTGCCCCGGCCGGGGCACCTCACTCCCGTACGCGCGCCATCAGCAGCGCCACGTCGTCGGAGCCCACCGGATCGCGCAGGGCCGCCAGCAGACGGTCGCAGGAGACCTCCAGCGAGGGATCGGGGTGGCCCAGCAGATCCAGCAGCGTCGCCAGCCGGCTGTCGATGTCGTCGTCGCGGGTCTCGACGAGACCGTCCGTGTACAGCACCAGCCGGTCACCCGGGCCCAGCGCCACCGTCACATCGCTGAACTCCACCCCGCCCACGCCCAGCGGTGCCCCGGCCGGCAGCGTCAGCAGCCGCGGCGGGGCACCGCGAGGGATCAGCACCGGTGGGAGATGCCCGGCCGTGCCCAGCCGGCAGACGTGCGTCCCCGGGTCGTACACGGCGTAGACACAGGTGGCGAAGCCCGGGTCCAGGTCCGCCGTGATCTCGTCCAGATGACCCAGCACCTCCGCGGGCGGCAGGCTCAGCCGGGACAGCGTCTGCGTGGCGGTGCGCAGCCGGCCCATCGTGGTCGCGGCGTGGATCCCGCTGCCCATCACATCTCCCACCACCAGGGCCGTCCGGTCGTCCCGCAGCCCGATGACGTCGAACCAGTCCCCGCCCACCTCGTACCGCGAGGCGGCGGGCTGGTAGCGGGAGGCGACCTCCATGCCGACCGGATCGTGATGGTGCCGCGGCAGCATGCTGCGCTGGAGGGTCAGCGCGGTCTCCTGCTGCCTGCGGTACAGACGCGCGTTGTCGATGCCGATGGCCGCCCGCGCCGCCAGTTCCGTGGCCAGCACCTCGTCGTCCTCGGTGAACGGCAGCGGATTGTCCGTCCGGAGGAAGTCGATCACGCCCAGCACCTCACCCCGGGCGATCAGCGGAACGGCCAGGTAGGAGTGCGCGCCCGCCTCCGCGAGGACCCGGGCCGAGTGCTCGTCGGAGGCGATCCGGGAGAGCAGCGCGGCGTCGAGGCGCGGCTCCCGCACGGGCCGCCCGGTGCGGACGCACCGGGTGGCGAGCCGGTCCTCGGCGTAGCGGACGGTGACGCCGAGCGCGTCCGCCGCGTGCACGGCCGGGGTGGGGCGGGCGGAGAGCACGGCCAGCGGGCGGACGAAGAGGGGGCCGTCCGGCTCCCCGGGGCGGCCCCGCAGCACGCGCTCCAGGACGTCGACCGCGGCGAGGTCGGCGAGAACGGGGACGGTGACCTGCGCCAGTTCCCTGGCCGTGCGCTCCAGCTCCAGCGTCGTCCCGATGCGCACCGAGGCGTCGGCGATCAGCGCCAGCCTGCGCCGGGCCCGTTCGGCCTCGGCGGCGGCCCGGTTGCGGTCGGTCACGTCGATCACCGAGACGGCCACGCCGAGCACCCGCCCGCCGGAGTCCTCCAGCCGGTACAACGACACCGACCAGGCCCGTTCGGTTTCCGGATCGGCCACGGTCCGGCCCGTCACCTCGCGGGCGACCTGCGGCACCCCCGTCGTCAGGACCTGCCGGAGCGCGGACTCCACGGCTTCGGGATCCAGGAACGGCAGGGTCTCCTCCACCCGGCGGCCCAGCAGCGCGGTCGCGTCGAGCCCGCTCATCCGCTCCAGCGCCGGATTGGCGGCCAGACACCGCAGATCGCGGCCGAGGACGGCCAAGCCGATCGGCGACTGCTCGACCAGCCGGACGAAGAGCGCGAGATCGCGCTCGATCTGCTGGAGGGTGTCCCCGTCGGCGGCCAGCCCGAGCGCGTAGTAGCCGCCGCGGTCGTTCTGCAGCCGCATGTTGCGGAACTCCAGCAGCCGCGAGGAGCCGTCCTTGTGCCGGACGGGGAAGACCCCCGCCCACACCTCGCCGCTGTTCATCACCTGCGAGAACAGCGTCAGCACCAGCTCGAAGTGGGACTCGTCCACCAGGATCCGGGCGGCGTAGCGGCCCAGTGCCTCCTTCGCCGTGTAGCCGAACAACTGCTCCGCGCGCGGGCTCCAGAGCACGATGCGGCCCTGCGGGTCCAGGGCCAGTGCCGCCACCCCGAGCACATCCATCAGACCGTCGTCGGGGGAGCGGCGCAGGCCCTCGCGGCGCGCCGTGCCCCAGCCCGTCCGGATGTCCTCTGTGCCGCCCACGGCCCGATCCTTCCCATCCGCCGCCCCGCCGCCCGGACACACGTCCGCCGCCCTCCATGGTCGCCCCGAAGTCGTCCGGTCCGCAGCTCCGGGGGAGCCGGTCCGGGCTGTTTCGCACCGCCGGGCGGCGTGCTCCGTCCGGTATGCGGGGCTCCCGGGGCCGGCGGGAACCGGAACCGTCACGATCGTTGACAGGTGAACGGGTACCCGTCACTCTCCTGGGAGAGCGCTCTCCCATCCGGTTCGGGACACCGGTCCCCCACTCCTCTGCCAGGAGAGAATGTGCACAGAGCCAGCGCAGTGCTGCCCGCGCGACCACGTCCGGGCACGCTGCTCATCACCCTTCTCGCCCTTCTGGCGTCGTCGCTCGTGATGCTGACGTCACCCCCCGCCCGCGCCGCCGAGACCCTGCTCTCCCAGGGCAGGCCCGCCACCGACTCGTCCCACGAGGGCGCCGGACTCACCGCAGCGGCCGCGGTGGACGGCGACCCCGGCACCCGCTGGGCCAGCGAGTGGAGCGATCCGCAGTGGATCCAGGTGGATCTGGGCGCCACCGCCGACCTCGGCCGGGTGGTGCTGAACTGGGAGTCGGCCTACGGCAAGGCGTACGAGATCCAGGCCTCCGACAACGGCTCCGACTGGCGCACCCTGAAGACCGTCACCGACGGCGACGGCGGAACCGACGATCTGGCCGTCACCGGCTCCGGCCGGTACGTCCGGATGTACGGCACCGCCCGCCCCGGCGGATACGGCTACTCCCTCTGGGAGTTCCAGGTGTACGGCACCTCCGGCTCCACGCCCCCGGCGACCGGCGGAGCCGTCCGCGTCACCGGTTCGCAGGGCAACTGGCAGCTGACCGTCGACGGAAAGCGGTACCAGGTCAAGGGGTTGACCTGGGGCCCGTCCGTCAACGACGCGGCGCGCTATCTGCCCGATCTGAGGTCGATGGGCGTCAACACCATCCGTACCTGGGGCACCGACGGCACCTCCAAGCCGCTGCTCGACGCGGCGGCGGCCAACGGCATCCGGGTGGTCAGCGGCTTCTGGCTCCAGCCGGGCGGCGGGCCGGGCAGCGGCGGCTGCGTCGACTACGTGACGGACGCGGCGTACAAGTCCTCCTCGCTCACCGAGTTCGCCAAGTGGGTCGAGACGTACAAGAGCCACCCCGGCGTGTTGATGTGGAACGTCGGCAACGAGTCGGTGCTCGGACTGCAGAACTGCTACAGCGGCGACGCGCTGGAGAAGCAGCGCGACGCGTACACCACCTTCGTCAACGACGTGGCGAAGCGGATCCACAGCATCGACCCCGACCACCCCGTCACCTCGACCGACGCCTGGACGGGCGCCTGGCCGTACTACAAGCGCAACGCCCCCGACCTCGACCTCTACTCCGTCAACTCCTACGGCGACATCTGCGCGGTGCGCGGCACCTGGGAGGCCGGCGGCTACACCAAGCCGTATCTGATCACCGAGGGCGGGCCCGCCGGTGAGTGGGAGGTCCCCGACGACGCCAACGGGGTCCCGGACGAGCCCACCGACGTACAGAAGGCCGAGGGGTACACCAAGGCCTGGGACTGCGTCACGGCCCACCGGGGCGTCGCGCTCGGCGCCACCCTCTTCCACTACGGCACCGAGCACGACTTCGGCGGCGTCTGGTTCAACCTCGTGCCGGACGGGAAGAAGCGGCTCTCCTACTACGCGCTGAAGAAGGCGTACAGCGGCTCCACCGCCGGGGACAACACCCCGCCGGTCATCACCGGCATGACCGTCCAGAACGCCGGAGGCACCCCCGCAGGAAGGGAGTTCACCGTCGGTGCGGACATCCGCGATCCCGACAACGACGCGCTGACGTACAAGATCTATCTCAGCGGCAACTACGCCACCGGCGACAAGGGCCTCGTGGAGGCCGCCTGGCGGTCCACGGGCAACGGCACGTTCGCGGTGACCGCGCCCGAGCGGCTCGGGGTGTGGAAGGTCTACATCCAGGCCGAGGACGGCCACGGCAACGCGGGCATCGAGACCAAGTCCGTCAAGGTCGTGGTCCCGCCCGTCACGGGCACCGACCTGGCGCAGGGCCGTCCCACCACCGCCGGCTCCGAACAGGCCGGCAGCAGCGGCTGCCCCTGCACCGCGGCGATGGCCACCGACGGCCGGCTCGACACCCGCTGGGCGAGCGACTGGAGCGACCCGCAGTGGATCCAGGTCGACCTCGGTGAGCGGAAGTCCTTCCGCCACATCCAGCTCGTCTGGGACCCGGCCTACGCCAAGGCGTACGAGGTGCTGGTCTCCGACGACGGTGCCAACTGGCGCTCGGTGTACACCACGACGAGCGGCAACGGCGACGCCGACGACCTCGACATCGCACAGACCGCCCGCTACGTGAAGCTCAACCTCACGCAGCGCGGCACCGCCTGGGGCTACTCCCTCTGGCAGTTCGGGATCTACAGCTGAACGACCGCGCCGGCGGGGCCCTTTCCCCGCCGGCGCCGTCCGGCGCGTGTCGGTGGCCCGACCCGGAGCCGCAAGCGGCCAGGGTGAGGGAATGAATGTCGCAGACCTCCTCGCCGAGGGATACAGCCGCATCCGGGAGACCGTCCACGCGGCCGTCGAGGGCCTCGGCCCCGACGACCTCCACACCCGCCTCGACGACGGGGCCAATTCGATCGCCTGGCTCGTCTGGCATCTGAGCCGGGTCCAGGACGACCACATCGCCGACGCCGCCGGCACCGAACAGGTCTGGTTCACCGGCGACTGGGTCTCCCGCTTCCGCCTCCCCTTCGCCGCCGAGGCCACCGGCTACGGCCAGAACAGCCACGAGGTCGACGCCCTCGGCTCGGCTTCGGAGGACCTGCTCCTCGGCTACTACGACGCCGTGCACGAACGGACCTCGGAGTTCCTGCGGGGGCTGGACGGCCGGGCACTGGACCGGATCGTCGACGAGTCCTGGACCCCGGCCGTCACCCTCGGCGTCCGGCTGGTCAGCGTGCTGTCGGACGACCTCCAGCACGCCGGCCAGGCGGCCTTCGTCCGCGGCTGTCTGGAGCGCCGCACGTCCCGCTGATCAGGTCCGGGCCGCACGGACCGGGTCAGCCGGTCCGGGAGGCGGTGTACGCCAGCAGCGCCAGCAGCTCCGCGAGGGGTTCCGGGGCGAGCGCGGCACTCTCCAGACAGGCGCGGGCGCTCTCCAGTTGCCGGGCGGCCTCCGCGCCCGCGGCCTCGCGTCCCCCGGCCTCCTCGATCAGCCCGGCCGCCCGCCGGGCCGCCCCGTCGTCCGGCACGGTCCCGGAGCGCAGCAGCGCGCCGAGCCGCCCGGCGGCGGGGCCGCCGTCCGCGAGGGCGACGAGCACCGGGTACGTCTTCTTGCCCCGGCGCAGATCGCTGTGGACCGGCTTGCCCGTGACCGTGGGATCGCCCCAGATCCCGAGCATGTCGTCCACGACCTGGAACGCCACCCCGAGATGGCGCCCCGCCGCCGTGAGCGCGTCGGTCCGCGACCGCCCCGCGCCCCCGAGCACCGCGCCGAGACCGGCGGCGCAGCCCAGCAGCGCGCCCGTCTTCCGCTCGGCCATCAGCCGGTACTCGTGCGGCCGCACCGCATCGGGCCCGGTCCAGGGCCGCCCCTCGAAGAGCAGGTCGTCGGCCTGGCCGCGCACCAGGTCGTCCAGGGCCGCCGCCAGCAGCCGGACGGCCGCCGGGCCCGCGCTGCCCGGTGCCTGGGCCAGGACGCGCACGGCCAGCGCGAACAGGGCGTCCCCCGCGAGGACGGCGGGTCCCGTCCCGTACGCCTTCCACGCCGTCGCACGCTGCCGGCGGGTCTCGTCGCCGTCCATGATGTCGTCGTGGAGCAGGGAGAAGGTGTGGATCAGCTCCACGGCGACCGCTCCGGCCACCGCCTCCCGGGCGGGCGCGCCGACGGCCTCGGCCCCGAGCACGGCGAGCGCCTGCCGGACGCCCTTGCCCTGCCCGCCGCCGTTCCCGTCCCAGCCGAAGGAGTACGCGGTGATCTCCGCGTGCCACGGATGCATTTCCCGCACCGCCCGGCCGAGGGCGGGCCGGACCAGCTCGCGGCAGCGGGCGAGGATCCGGGGCGCGTCGCTGTGGCGGACCGGGGAGGGCGTCATCGGCGGTCCTCCGCCGGGACCGCGGTGTCCCCGGCCGGCCGGACATCCAGTTCGGCGTAGGCCCGGTCGACCATCTCCCGGGCGTTGAGGAGCCCGATCCGGTCCAGGGTGCCGCGCAGCCCGTCCAGATCGGCGGCGGTCGCGGCCCGGTCCCGGCCCAGCCGGGCGAGGGTCTTGACCAGCCCGAGCCGGGCGAGCGCCGTCCCGCGCGGCTCCCGCATCTCCCGGAACTCCTCCAGCGCCCGCGCGTACACCTCCCGCGCCTCCTCGTACCGCCCGGCGCGGTAGAGGACATTGCCCCGCATCTTGTGGTTGTAGGCCAGGGCGCTCGACAGGTTCATCGCGCGGCAGGCGGTCTCGGCCTCGGACAGCAGGGCGAGCGCCCGCCCGGTGTCGCCGTCCCGCACGGAGACGATGTCGGCCATGCCCCGCAGCGCCCAGGCGCGGCCGCGCCGGTCGTCGGCCTCGCCGGCCAGCAGGGCCGCCTCCTCGAACATCTCCAGTGCGGTGTCGAAGGAGCCGGTGTTGCGGTGGATCTGGGCGATGCCCTCCAGGGCCCACACGGTGTGCCGGGCCTCGCCCCGGGCCCGCGCCTCGGCGAGGAGCTGCTCGTGCAGGGCGGCGACCGTCGCGTAGTCGCCCTGGATGCGTCCGGTCTCCGCGAGCCCGGCGAGCGAGTAGCCGCGCGCGACGACGTCCCCGCCCTCCTTGCCGAGCCGGGCGGCCAGTTCCAGCAGCCGGAAGGCGAGGCGCAGCCGTCCGCACTGCCGGGCGAGGGTTCCGCCGCTCCACAGCGCCCAGGCACGGGCGCCCGTGTCGCCCGCCGTGCGCGCGGCCCGGTAACTGGCCTTCCAGGCCCGGTCGGCCTCGTCCACCTGACCGAGCCTGCGGTGCGCCTCGGCGACGGCGAGCCCGGCGCGGGCGACCTCCCGGGCGGATCCGGCGCGTTCGGCCTCCGCCAGATGGCGTCGCCCCTCGGCCAGCACATCGGTGAGCGAGGCGTTCACGGACATCCTGGTCAGGGCGCCCTGGTACTCGGGTGCCCTTGCTCTGCTCTGCATGGAGGCCTTTCGTGCGAGACGGGGCGATGCGGGCTATGCACTCCACGTATACATGCTGTGTATACGTGGAGTGCATAGTGTGATGCGGTGCTGCCCCGTGCGCTGAGGTGTGGGTGGACGAAGGTGTTCGGGCGGGGTGCCGCCCTGATGTGGATCAAGACGCGGGACGCGCGCGAGGGGTTGCCTCGCACCGGAACGAAGTCCTGGGCGCCGGCCGCCGCGGTGGCTGCCGGCCCCGGGACGTTGTCCGGTGCGAACGCGCCTGCCGCGCGGGGGAGTCGGTGCGGGTGGGTGAGCGGGCGTCAGCCGCCGGGCGTGGTCAGGTGCGTGGTGAACCAGTCGCGGGCCAGTGCGGCGACCCGGTCCAGGGTGCCCGGCTCCTCGAAGAGATGGGTGGCCCCGGGGACGACCTCCAGCCGGTTCTCGCAGCGGAGTTCCGCCTGGGCGCGCCGGTTCAGGTCCAGCACCTGGCCGTCCGCGCCGCCCACCACGAGCAGGGTCGGGGCCCGTACGTCCGCGAGAACCGGCCCGGCGAGGTCGGGACGGCCGCCCCGCGAGACGACGGCGCCGATCCCCGCACCGGGCTCGGCGGCGGCCCGCAGTGCGGCGGCCGCCCCGGTGCTCGCCCCGAAGAGGCCGACGGAGGCCGGGGAGCGCTGCCGTACCCAGGCGACGGTGTCCACCAGCCGCCCGGCCAGGGTCCCGATGTCGAAGACACGGGCCCGGTCCCCGTCCTCGGCGCCGGTCAGCAGGTCGAGAAGCAGCGTGCCGAGCCCCGCCCGGTTCAGCGCCGCGGCCACGGCCCGGTTGCGGGGGCTGTGCCGGCTGCTGCCCGAGCCGTGGGCGAACACGACGAGCGCATGGCCGTCCCCGGCCCGCGTCAGCTCACCGGGGAGCACGACGCCGCCGGCCTCCACCTCGACCTCGGTGCCGGCTCCGGTGCCCCGCGACTCCGGGACCGCGGCCCGTGCCAGGAGCGCCACGACCTCCTCGTCCGGGGTCTGCCCGAAGTCGCGGTACCACTCGCCGACCGCCGCGAACCCCGCCGGTTCGTCCAGGCAGACCAGTTCGTCGACCGCCTCGCGCAGCCGCCGCGCCGCGTCCGGGGCGGCCACCGGCACGGCCAGCACCACGCGCCGGGCGCCCGCGCCGCGCACCACGTCGCACGCGGCGAGCGCCGTCGCGCCGGTCGCCACGCCGTCGTCGACCACGACGGCCGTACGTCCGGCCAGCGGGACGCGGGGCCGGTCGCCGCGGAACGCCCGTGCGCGGCGCAGCAGTTCGTCCTCCTCGGCGCTTTCGACCTCGGCCATCCGGGCGGGCGTCACTCCGGCCCGGCGCACGATGTTCTCGCTGATCACCCGCACCCCGCCCTCCCCGAGGGCCCCGAAGGCCACTTCGGGACGGGAGGGGACGCCGAGCTTGCGCACCACGATCACATCGAGGGGGGCGCCCAGCACCCGGGCGACCTCGAAGGCCACGGGAACGCCGCCGCGCGGCAGCCCCAGGACGACGGGGTTCTCGGCGGCCAGCGGGCGGAGGGCTTCGGCGAGGCGGCGGCCCGCGTCGGCGCGGTCGGTGAAGAGCACGGGGTGTCACCCCCACGGTCGGGGAGGCGGTCGCGGCCCGGACGTCCGCCCTTCGAATCAACCGCACGGTCCGCGGCCCCGCAACCGCCGGTACGGCCCGGCCCGCCCGGAACCGCACCCGCGAAGCCGCGGGCCGGATCCGGCCGGTGGCTCAGCCCGCCGCGGCCTCCCGGCCGATCTGCTCGAACCGCTCGCCCATGGCCGCCGCGAGCGCCTGCGCGGCCGACAGCGGGCGCACCATCACCTTCAGCGCGTCGATCTCGCCCGCCTCGTTCATGTGGAGGAAGTCGCAGCCGTTGATCTCGCGGTCGCCCACCCTGGCCACGAACTCCAGTGCGTGGTCGCGGCCGTCGGCGCTCGCCATCTCGCGCACATAGCGCAGATCCGTGAAGACCTGGGAGACCGCGCGCAGGACGGCCGCCGTGAGCGGACGGCCCGCGTAGGGCTTGAACGCCACCGGGCTCGTGAAGACCACGTCCTCGGCCAGCATCGCCTCGATCGCCCCGAGATCGTCCGCCTCGGCGGCCCTGCGGAAGGGGTGCATCTGCGCTCCATTGGTCAACTAATTGAATAGGTGCGTATGAGATTAATCGTGCCGCTGATAGCCTGTCCAGATGTCTCTGAAGTACGCGGTCCTGGCGGCGCTGCTGGAGGGCGAGGCCTCGGGCTACGACCTGGCGAAGGTCTTCGACGTCTCCGTGGCGAACTTCTGGTCGGCGACCCCGCAGCAGCTCTACCGCGAACTGGACCGGCTCGCCGAGGGCGGTCTCATCAGCGCCCGCGTCGTCGAGCAGGAACGCAGGCCCAACAAGCGGGTCTTCACCCTCACCGGGGCCGGACGCGGCGATCTGGCCGCCTTCACCTCCCGTGCGCCCCGCCCGACGGCCATCCGCGACGAACTCATGGTCATGACCCAGGCCCTGGACGGCGGGGACCCCGAGGCGGTCCGCGCCTCGATCGGGGAGCGCATGGAGTGGTCGCGCGCCAAGCTCGCCCGCTACGACCGGCTGCGGGAGCGGCTGCTCGACGGCCGCGACGAGGAGACGTATCTCGCGGGGGCGGACCGTGTCGGCCCCTATCTGACGCTGATGCGCGGACGCGCGTTCGAGCAGGAGAACCTGCGCTGGGGCGAACGCGCCCTGGCGGTCCTGGAGCGCCGCGCGGCCGCGGACGCCGGAGCGCCCCGGGGGTGATCCCCGGGGCCCGCCGTTCACCAGGCGATCGCGGCCAGTCCGCTCGCGATCCGCTCCCGGTCCCAGGCCGAGTCCGCGACCACCACCCGGTAGCGCCGGGTCAGCGTGGCGCCCGGCGCCAGCACGAGCGTGTCGTGGAACGCGAAGGACGGGGCCACCGCGGCGAACGGGTCGTTGCGGACGAACCAGTGCGCGGGATGCTGCCCGCCCGCCCCCGTGTGGTCGTTCTCCGGGGCGTGCGCGAACACCAGCGTCGCGTGCCCGTCCGCCCCGTCGAGCTCACCCCGGAACGCCAGCCACGGCGCCTGCGCGCCCATCACCCCCGGCCCCTCGCCGTCCGGAGTCAGGATTACTCCGTCCCGGAAGGAGCGCGGACCGCGCCAGAACAGCCCGGTGTACCCCGCCGCACTCCGCCCCTCCGTGGTCGGACTGCCGAACCGCAGCGGCTCGTCCCGGCGGTTGGTGACCGAGAACGACCAGGTCAGGGCCCAGCTCCCGGATTCCGGACGCACCTCGTGCACCTCGATCCGCCGGGTCTCATCCGCCCACGGCGCGCCGTCGTGCGGATGCCAGGTCAGCCGCTCCGCGACCGTGACCCGGTCGGCCGCCACCGTCACCTCGTCGAAACCGCGGTGCGCCATGGAACCCACCCGCTCGGGCAGCGGCAGATACCCCTCGCCCCGCACATAGGTGTTCCCGCCCCACAGGTTCTGCCCCGACAGCTGCGAGGCGGTCATCTGGAGCCCCTTGTGCCAGCGGTGGTCGTGGGGGCGGTAGCCGGTCACCGTATGGCCGGCGAGGGTGCGCAGCGGATGGATGTACGGTTTCGGCGCCTCCCAGGCCGCCTCGGGCCGGTACACGTACCGCAGGAGTTCCACCCCGGTGTCCGCGCACGCCACCGCGAGATGGTCGCCGTGCCGGTGCGTGAGCTCCAGTGACGTCACGCCTCCGCCCCCGCCGTGCCGGGCGCCCAGCCGGGAGCGTTGCCGTGCAGGGCGCTGTAGTACGGGTCGCCGGGGCCGATCTCGCCCGCCCGTACGGTCGCTCCGGTGAACGCGGCCTTGTACAGCGCCGCCACCAGCTCCAGGCTGGTCCGGCCGTCGGCGCCGCTGCTGCGGGGGCGGCGTCCGGCCCGGAAATCGGCCAGCAGGCCGCGCAGTTGCGCCTCGTGCGAGCTGGGCACATCGGCCCCGAAGTCCTGCCAGCGGGCCGTTTCCTCGGGAGCGACCCCGGGGGCCGGGGTGATCCGCCAGTCCGCGTTGCGATGGCCGTACAGATGCGTCAGCTCGACCGTGGCCCGCTCGCAGTCGATCCGGATCCGGCTGACCTCGTCCGGGCTGAGGACGCTGTTGACGACGGTGGCGAGCGCGCCGTTCTCGAACCGGACCAGCGCCGTGGAGACGTCCTCCGTCTCGATGGCGTGGACCAGCCGCCCGGCCATCGCCCGGATCTCCGTCCACGGGCCGAGCAGGTCCAGCAGCAGATCCGTCTGGTGGATGCCGTGGCCCATCGCCGGACCGCCGCCCTCGGTCTCCCAGCGCCCGCGCCACGGCACCGCGTAGTACGCCGCGTCGCGGTACCAGGTGGTCTGGCAGTGCACGACCAGCGGCCGGCCGAGCGCCCCCTGCGCGAGCAGCGCCCGCACATGGTCGGAACCCGATCCGAACCGGTGCTGGAACACGATCGCGGCGAATGGGCCGCCGGTGTCCGCGCCCTCCGCCGCCTCGATGGCGTCGAAGTCCTCCAGCGAGGGGCACGGCGGCTTCTCGCACCACACCCAGGCCCCGGCCCGCAGCGCGGCGATGGTCTGGTCCCGGTGGAAACGCGGCGGGGTGCCGAGCGTGACCAGATCGGGGCGCTCCCGCGTCAGCATCGTCTCCATATCCGTGTACGGGCGGCCGGAGGCCGCCTCCGCGCAGAACGACTCCGCGGAGGCGGCGTCGACGTCGACCCCCGCGACGATCTCGAGCGGGTATTCGGCCGACAGCGCGCGGAGCGCCGGCAGATGGCTGACGCGCGCGATGGCCCCGGTGCCGACGACCGCGACCCGGATCGGCCCGCTGGGGGAAGCCTGGCTGGGCGTGGCAAACACCTCCACGGTGAAGGGGGCACTCACTCGATAGCAAGCGCTTTCTCCCCGGGGGAAACCTAGGCTCTGGCCATCGGTCCGGTCAAGGTTCGCCCTGGCCGGCGGCTGCGCCGCACCGTTGGAGGGCCCGTCCGGCGGGCGCTCCGGTGCGCCGGGGAGGGGGCCGGACGCGGGGTGACCGGCCCGGGGCCGCCCCGCCCGGGGGCATGTGCTGAACTGTCGGGGAACCATCGATCCAGGAGCACCCCGTGAACAGCTACCGCCAGCCCGGCCTCGTCCTCACCGACCGGCACTTCACCGTGCCGCTCGACCACGCCGACCCCGGCGGTGAGCAGATCGAGCTGTACGGCCGCCAGGTGGTGTCCTCCTCCCGGGTTTCCGAGGACCTTCCGTGGCTGCTGTACCTGGAGGGCGGGCCGGGCTTCGGCGCCCGCCGGTTCAGTGGCGCGGAGGCATGGCTGGGGCGCGCGGTGCGGGAGTTCCGCGTCCTGCTCCTGGACCAGCGCGGCACCGGCCGGTCCACACCGGCCAGCCGCCAGACGCTCCCGCTGCGCGGCGGCCCGCGCGAGCAGGCCGACTACCTCGCGCACTTCCGGGCCGACAGCATCGTCCGCGACTGCGAGCTGATCCGGCCGCAGCTGACCGGCGGTGCCCCGTGGACGGTCCTCGGCCAGTCCTTCGGCGGGTTCTGCGCGGCCCGCTACCTCTCGGCCGCGCCCGAGGGCCTCAGCACCGTCCTGATCACCGGCGGTCTGCCCTCGCTCGACGCCCACGCCGACGACGTCTACCGGGCCGCGTACCCGAGGATCGAGCGCAAGGTCGCCGCCCACTACGCCCGCTACCCCCAGGACGTCGAGCGCGCCCGCGCCATCACCGCGTACCTCGCCGAGCACCGCCCCGAGAGCGCCGGACACCGGCTGACGCCCGAGGCCTTCCAGTCCCTCGGCATCCTGCTCGGCGGCGGCAGCGGAAGCTATCAGCTGCACTACCTGATGGAGAACGCCTTCGTCACCACCCCGCACGGCACCGAACTGTCCGACGCCTTCCAGGAGGCCGTGCGCACCGCCACCTCCTTCGCCGGCCACCCGCTCTACGCGCTGCTGCACGAGGCCATCTACGGACAGGACGAGCGGCCCACCGGATGGGCGGCGGAGCGGGTGCGCGCGGAGTTCCCGCAGTTCGACGCGGAGGCCGCGCTCCGGGGCGACGGGCCGGTGCTGTTCACCGGCGAGAGCATCCACCCCTGGCACTTCGACGTCGACCCGGCTCTGCGTCCGCTGCGCGAGACCGCCGGACTGCTTGCCGCCCGCACCGGCTGGGAGCCGCTGTACGACGCCGGACGCCTCGCGGCCAACGAGGTGCCGGTGGCCGCAGCCGTCTACCACGACGACATGTACGTGGACACCGCCCACGCCCTGCGCACCGCTTCCGCGATCCGGGGGCTCCGCACCTGGGTCACCGACGAGTTCGAGCACGACGGACTGCGGGCCGGCGGTCCGAGGGTGCTGGACCGGCTGCTCGCCCTGGTCCGCGACGAGCTCTGAGCCGGACGCCCCCGGGACGCCGTCCCGGGGGCGTCCGCCGGAATGCTCAGCCCTGGAGGGCGAGCAGCGTCGCGTCCAGGTCGCCCGCCGCACGCGGGGCCCGGTTGTGCGGCAGCTTCGACAGGGCCGCGGCCATCCCGCAGGTGTTGGTCACGGCGGAGAAGACGAGACCGGAGCCGATCCCGGCCGCCAGCCAGCGGGCGGCCGGGTAGCGCACGCCCGCCAGCAGTCCGGCCACCACGAGGGAGCCTGCCGCGAGCCGTACCTGGCGCTCCATCGGCCAGGTGGCCCGTGCCCCGGCCGGGCGGTGCAGGTCGTGGCCGTCGCCCTCCCACGCCGAGGTGCCCCCGTTCAGCGTCACCGCGTCGATGTCGGCGGCCGAGAGGATGTCGCAGGCGCGCGTGGAGCGCACACCCGAGGCGCACACCACGAGCAGCGAGCCGCGGGCCGAGGCCGACTTGAGCGCCGGCACCGCCTCGTGCAGCCGGTCGAGCGGGATGTTCAGGGCGCCGGGGACATGCCCCGAGGCGTACTCACCGGGGGCGCGCACGTCGATCACGGTGAACTCCGCGAGACGGGCGGCGGCCTGGGCGGGGGAGAGGGACACGGGGCTGGGCACGTGCGGTGATTCCTTTCTGCTCCGGTGGGGGACGGAGTCGCGGCCCGCGGCGCGGATCACGCCCCGCGAGCGGGCCCGGGGGTCCGGCCCGATCGGGACGAAAGGCCCTGGGCCGGTTCTGTCCCGCACGGGCTAGAATACCCCTTGGGGTATGAAATGGAGGATGTGTGGAACTCGACATGGCGGCGGCCGAACTCAAATCGGTGCTCAACCGTCTGCGCCGCGCACAGGGCCAGCTCACCGGCATCATCAGGATGATCGAGGAGGGCCGGGACTGCGAGGACGTCATCACGCAGATGGCGGCCGTCTCGCGGGCGCTCGACCGGGCCGGCTTCGCGATCATCGCGACGGGGCTCCAGCAGTGCATGGCCGACGGCGCGGAGCCGGCGGACCAGGACCAGATGCGGACGAGGCTGGAGAAGCTCTTCCTCTCGCTCGCCTGAGGCGGCGGGCGGGTGGCCGCCCTGTCGTACGGCACCGCGCCGGGCGTACGCGGCACCCTGCGCCGCGCGGGTCCCGGAGCTAGCCTGCCGAGCATGACCGAGCAGCTGAAGCCCATGCCCGAGGACTGGCAGCGCGCCCTTGCGGTCGTCGCCCATCCCGACGATCTGGAGTACGGCTGCGCCGCGGCCGTCGCGCACTGGACGGACGGCGGGCGCGAGATCACGTACCTCCTGGCCACCCGGGGCGAGGCCGGCATCGACACCCTCGATCCGGAGCGCTGCGGGCCGCTGCGCGAACGGGAGCAGCGCGCGAGCGCGGCGGTCGTCGGCGTCTCCCGGGTGGAGTTCCTGGACCACCGCGACGGGGTGATCGAGTACGGCGTGGCGCTGCGCCGCGACATCGCGGCGGCCGTGCGCCGTCACCGTCCGGAGCTGGTGATCACGCTCAACCACCGCGACACCTGGGGCGGTGTCGCCTGGAACACTCCCGACCACCGCGCGGTCGGCCGCGCCACCCTGGACGCGGCGGGCGACGCGGGGAACCGCTGGATCTTCCCGGAGCTGGCCGAGCAGGGACTCGAACCCTGGGACGGGGTGCGCTGGGTGGCGGTCGCCGGATCCTCGACGCCCACCCACGCCGTCGACGCCACCGACGGCCTGGAACGGTCCGTGCGCTCGCTCCTCGCCCACCGCACGTATATCGAGGTGCTCACCGACGAGGAGCCCGAGACGTACTGCCGGACGTTCCTCACCGGCGCCGCGCGGGCGGCCTCCGAACGCTTCGGGGGTCGTCCTGCCGTCACCTTCGAACTCTTCGCCCGCTGACCCCGCCGGCCCGCTGGACTGACCGCACCTCTGGTCCCCGTCGCACCCCGGTCGTACGCTGAGCGGCACACCAGGACCTGACGGAACGTCAGAAGGGCGGGAGTGGCGGCGTGCTGGACATCCTCGACCACGAGATCCCGGAGGGAGAGCAGCGTCTCACCCTGCGGGTGGAGAACGGGATCGGACTGCTGACGCTCTGCCGGCCCGACCGGCTCAACGGCTGGAGCTGGGAGTCCAGCCGGCAGCTCGGCATCATGGCCGACCGCATCCGCTTCGACGACGCGATCCGGGTCGTCCTGCTGCGGGGCGAGGGCCGGGCGTTCTGTGCCGGGATCGACGTCACCGCGCCCGGCGGCGGCATCACCGGCCGTTCCCCGGCCGAACGCACCCAGCGCTACTACGAGGGCATCCGCTGGGTGCACGAGCGGTTCGCCGCCTTCGCCGGGCTTCCGCAGCCGGTGATCGCCGCCGTACAGGGCTACTGCCTCGGATTCGGCTTCGAACTCGCCCTCATGGCGGATGTGCGCATCGCGGCCGACGACGCGGTGTTCGCCCTGCCCGAGGCCGGGATCGGGGTCGCCGTGGACGCGGGCGGTGATCTGCGGATCGCCCGCGACGCGGGGGCCGGCTGGGCGAAGTACCTCGCGCTCACCGGCCGACGGATCGACGCGTCGACCGCCGAACGGATCGGCCTGCTGCAAGGGGTCACCCCGCCCGGGGAGCTGGAGTCCACCGCCCGCGCCCTCGCCGAGGAGGTGGCGGCCAACGCGCCGCTCGCCGTGCGCCAGATCAAGCGCTCCGTCGACGCGTACGCGGACGACGGCATCGCCCGGACCCTGGACCGTACGGCCCTGGCCGCCGCCCTCACCCTCACCTCGCGCGACGCGGCCGAGGGCTACACCGCGAAGGCGTCCCGCCGGCCCCCGCGCTTCGAGGGCGCCTGACGCCGCAGGTTCGCGCACCCCTACGCGTCACCGGGCGGTGCGAACGGGCCCCGCCCCAGCTGTTCGCGCACCGGCACCACGGGCGGGGCGACCAGGGAGCGGCGTTGCCAGTTCGCGCCGTCGACCACCAGTGAGTGACCGGAGACGAATCCGGCGTACCGCGAGGCCAGGAAGGTCGCCGCCCAGCCGAGTTCCCTCGGCAGCCCCACGCGCAGGGCGGGCTGCCGGGCGCCGAGGGCGTCCTCGTCGCCGCCGTCGCGGTCGAGGTGGGAGCGGATCGCGCTCGGCATGTCCGCGTGCGGCATCAGACCCGGCACCAGGCCGTTGACCCGGATGCCGTACGGTCCCCACTCCACGGCCAGGGTCTCCACCAGGTTCTTCACCCCGGCCTTGGCCGCCGCCGAGTGCGCGTACCCGGGGCCGCCCGTCCAGGCGTACGAGGCGCCGACGCAGACGACGGAGCCCGGGGTCCCCGCCGCCAGATGGCGCCGGCCGAACTCCCGGCTCATGAACCAGGTGCCGGTCAGCGTGATGTCGAGCACCGCCCGCCAGGCGTTCGGGGACAGGTCCTCGGCGGGGGAGGGGAAGTTGGCCGCCGCGTTGTTCACCAGCACATCGGGCGGGCCGAGGGCCGCGGCGGCCTCGTCGAACACCTCCGTGATGCGGTCCGGGTCGCGGACGTCGGCGCGCGCGGTGAGGACCCGGCCGGAGGTGAGCGGTTCCAGCTCCCTCCGCGCGGCGGCCAGCCGGCCGGTGTCGCGGCCCATGAGGACCAGATCCGCGCCGAGCCGGGCGAACTCGGCCGCGACGGCCTTGCCGAGGCCCGATCCGCCGCCGGTCACCAGGACGACGCTGCCTTCGTACGTCCCCGCCGGCAGGGCACTCGCGCCGAGCGGGGGAGGGGCGGGGAGTCCGGGCGTGCGCATGCGCTTCGTCATGGCCGTATCCCTACTCCATCCTCCGACAGAACACCAGGACTTCGCGGCAAAAGACCAGGTCGGCGCGCTGATGTTGTCCAGACCATTGACATGCAAGCGCCAGGATGTTGAATTCGGTGTCGTTGTGTTGCGCGTCTCTGGTGACTTCAGTGCCCATGGAGGATTCTGTGACACCTCGCCCACCCCGACTCGCCGCCACCGCCCTGGCGGCGGCCCTTCTCGCCGGGGGCCTCCTGGCCGCCGGACCCCCTGCGGGGGCGGCCGGCCCCGCGGCCCCCGCGACGGCGGCCGCCCCCGCCCGTGACACCCCGGACATCACACCCACCCCGCGGTCCGTCACGAACAGATCCGACACGGTCACCCTCACCCCCACCGTCACCCTGGTGACGGGGGCCTCGCCCGACGGCCGGACGCTCGACGTGGTGACCGCGGCCCTCCGCGCGGCCGGTGCCCAGCGGGTCGTCCGCGCGACCACGCCGGCCCCGGGCGGGCTCAACGTGTACATCGGCGACCCCGCCGCTCTCGGCGCCCTGGACCTCGAAGGCCCCGGATCCCTGCCCGCCGAGGGGTACGTCCTCGGCATCGGCGCCGGGCGCGTCGTCCTCGCGGGCAAGGACACCACCGGTACGTACTACGCCGCCCAGACGCTCCGCCAGGTGCTGCCGCACCGCCGGACGCCCGGCGCGCGGATCGCCGGACTTGCCGTGCGCGACTGGCCGGGCACCGCGCTGCGCGGCGTCATCGAGGGCTTCTACGGCACACCCTGGTCCCACGAGGCGCGCCTGGACCAGCTCGACTACTACGCCGAGCACAAGATGAACATCTACGTCTACTCCCCGAAGGACGACGCGTACCTCCGCGAGAAGTGGCGCGACGCCTACCCCGCCGACGCCCTGGCGCGGATCGAGGACCTCGCCGACCGGGCCACCCGCCGCCATGTGGAGTTCACCTACGCGCTCTCGCCCGGACTCTCGGTCTGCTACAGCTCCGACGCCGATGCCCGGGCGCTGGTCGACAAGTTCCAGTCGATGTGGGACATCGGCGTACGCACTTTCGCGGTGCCGCTCGACGACATCAGCTACACCGACTGGAACTGCGAGGCCGACCGGGCGAAGTGGGGGACCGGCGGCGGTGCGGCCGGAGCCGCCCAGGCCCATCTGCTCAACCGCGTCAACCAGGAGTTCATCGCCACCCACCCCGGTGCCGAGCCGCTCCAGATGGTCCCCACCGAGTACTACAACGTCTCCCCGTCCCCGTACAAGGCGGCCCTGTCCGAGCAGCTCGACCCCGATGTGCTCGTGGAGTGGACCGGGGTCGGAGTGGTCGCCCCGACCATGACGGTCGCTCAGGCCGACGCCGCCCGCTCGGTGTTCGGGCACCCCATCCTCACCTGGGACAACTACCCGGTGAACGACTACGCGACCAACAGGCTGCTGCTCGGCCCGTTCAACGGCCGTGAGAAGGGGCTGCCGGGCCGGCTGGCCGGGATCACGGCCAATCCGATGATCCAGCCCTACGCCTCCAAGCTCTCGCTGTACACCGTCGCGGACTACTCCTGGAACGACGCCGCGTACGATCCGCGCACCTCCTGGGGCAAGGGGCTCAAGGAGTACGCCGGCGGCGACGCCCGCACCGAGGAGGCCCTGCGCGCCTTCGCCGACGCCAACTACAGCTCGGCGCTGAACACGCGGAAGGCGCCGGAACTCTCCGCCGAGATCGCCGCCTACTGGACGTCCGGCGACGCGGGCCGGCTCTCCTCCGTCCTGAACACGCTCGGCTCCGCGCCCGCCGTGCTCCGCGCCGGGCTCGCCGACCGCGGCTTCCTGACCGACTCCGGGCCGTGGCTGGACGCGACCCGGGCCTGGGCGACGGCCTCGGACACCGCCCTGCGCATGGTCGAGGCGGCCCGCGCGGGACAGGGCTCCCGTGCCTGGCAGCTCCGCCAGGAGCTGCCCGCACAGGTCGAGCGCGCCGAGTCCTTCACGTACACCGGACTCGACGGGCGCGCGGTGCCCGTCCTCGTCGGGGACGGGCAGCTCGACGGCTTCGTCACGGCGGCCCTCGCCGAGCACGACCGGATCCTCGGGGTGAGCGGGCGGCCCACCGCGTCGACGAACCTCGGCACGTACCAGACCAACACCGTCGGCCGGATGCTCGACGGCGACGACTCCACGTACTTCTGGAGCGACGGCGCGCCCGGCGTGGGCTCGCAGATCACCGTCGACCTCGGGCGCGTCCGGGAGTTCGGCGGCGTCACCCTGGCCATGGGCAAGCCCGGCAGCGCCGAGGACTATCTGCACGCCGGAGTGCTGGAGTACTCGGCCGACGGACGGGAGTGGACGGCCCTCACCGACTTCTCCGGCCGCCCCGAGGTCACCGCGACCGTGCCCGGGGGCACCGAGGCCCGCTATGTGCGGGCCCGGTCCACCGCCGCGCAGGACAACTGGCTCGTCGTCCGCGAGTTCCGCGTGGCCACCGCCGACGGCGCCGTCACCGGCAATCCGCCGGCCACCGCCGGATCCGCGCTGAAGGCGGCGGCCGACGGTGATCCCGCCACCGTCTACACGGCGGCCCGACCGCCCGAGGAGGGCGAGTTCCTGGACGTCGGTCTCACCGGGGCCCGGCCGGTCGGCTCCGTCACCGTGCTGCGGCCCGCCGGGAGCGGGGCCGCCGCCGACATCCAGCTGCGCGGCGCCGACGGCGGCTGGACGACCGTCGGCTCGCTCGGCGGGGCGTACACGAAGGTCGCCACGCCGGGCCGGAGCGCGGACGCGGTCCGGCTGCTCTGGCACGGCGGATCCGCGGCACCCCGGATCTCGGAGATCGTGGTCGCCGCATAGCGCACACGCAGCCGCCCCCCGCCCGGTCCCGCCCCGCCTCCACGGGGCGGGGCCGGGCGCACCCCTGTGCGGGCCGGCCGAATCCATTGCCGCGGGTTGTTCCCACAGAGGCAAGCGACCGCTTAGTATGCGCCGGAGCAGTGGTAATGCCGACAGTGTTGTGGAGGCCCCTCATGCAGGCATGGCGAGTGCACCGGAACGGTGAGCCGAGCGAGGTGATGACCCTGGAGGAGACGGAACGCCCGGTGCCCGGCGACGGCCAGGTGCGCGTCGACGTGCTCGCGGCGAACATCAACTTCCCCGACGCGCTGCTCTGCCGCGGCCAGTACCAGGTGCGCCCGCCCCTGCCCTTCACCCCCGGTGTGGAGATCTGCGGACGCACGGAGGACGGGCGCCGGGTGCTCGCCACACCCGCCCTGCCGCACGGCGGCTTCGCCGAGGTCGTCGTCGTGGACGAGGCGGCCCTGCTGCCCGCCCCCGAGGCCCTCGACGACGCCCAGGCGGCGGCGATGCACATCGGCTACCAGACCGCCTGGTTCGGCCTGCACCGCAGGGCCCGGATCCAGCCCGGCGAGACCCTGCTCGTCCACGCGGCGGCGGGCGGCACCGGAAGCGCCGCCGTCCAGCTCGGCAAGGCCGCCGGCGCCACCGTCATCGGCGTCGTCGGCGGCCCGGAGAAAGCGAAGGCCGCCGCCGCGCTCGGCTGCGACCTCGTCATCGACCGGCGCACCGAGGACATCGTCGCCGTCGTCAAGGAGTTCACCGGCGGACGCGGCGCCGACGTCGTCTACGACCCCGTCGGCGGCGACGCCTACGCGAAGTCCGTGAAGTGCATCGCCTTCGAGGGCCGCGTCGTCGTGGTCGGTTTCGCCAGTGGCCACATCCCTGCCCCGGCCCTCAACCACGCCCTCGTGAAGAACTACTCCGTCCTCGGACTCCACTGGGGCCTCTACAACACCAAGGACCCGCAGGCGGTCCGCGACTGCCACAGCGAACTGACCCGGCTCGCCGACGAGGGCGTCGTCACCCCCCTCGTCAGCGATCGGGTCCCCATGGCCGGAGCGGCGGCCGCCGTCCAGCGCGTCGCCGACGGCACCAGCACCGGCCGCGTCGTCGTCCTCCCGTCGGGAGCCGCCCGATGACCGCACCCGACGCCGCCGAACTGCGCCGCCGCACCCGCGAACTGTTGGCCGCCCACCCCCCGGCCACCACCGAACGCACCGACTTCCTCAAGGCGCGCTTCGACGCCGGACTCGCCTGGGTCCACTACCCCGCCGGACTCGGCGGACTCGACGCGCCGCGCTCCCTCCAGCCCGTCGTCGACGCCGAACTCGCCGCGGCCGGAGCCCCGGACAACGACCCGCGCCGCATCGGCATCGGCCTCGGCATGGCCGCGCCCACCATCCTCGGCTTCGGCACCGACGAACAGAAGCGGCGCTTCCTGCGCCCCCTCTGGGTCGGCGAGGAGGTCTGGTGCCAGCTCTTCAGCGAACCGGGAGCCGGCTCCGACCTCGCCGCCCTCGGCACGCGCGCGGTGCGCGACGGCGAGGACTGGGTGGTCGACGGACAGAAGGTCTGGACGTCCAGCGCCCATCTGGCCCGCTGGGCGATCCTGATCGCCCGCACCGACCCGGACGTGCCCAAGCACCGCGGCATCAGCTACTTCGTCTGCGACATGACCGACCCCGGCGTCGAGGTCCGCCCGCTCCGCCAGATCACCGGCGAGGCCGAGTTCAACGAGGTGTTCCTGACCGGGGTCCGCATCCCCGACAGCCACCGGCTCGGCCCGGTCGGCGAGGGCTGGAAGGTCGCGCAGACCACCCTCATGAACGAACGCGTCTCCATCGGCGGAGCCCGCATCCCGCGCGAGGGCGGCATGATCGGCCCCGTCGCCCGCACCTGGCGCGAACGCCCCGAACTGCGCACCCACGACCTGCACCAGCGGCTGCTGACCCTCTGGGTCGACGCCGAGGTCGCCCGCCTCACCGGGGAACGGCTGCGCCAGCAGCTCGTCGCCGGACAGCCCGGCCCCGAGGGCTCCGGCATGAAGCTCGCCTTCGCCCGGCTCAACCAGGAGATCAGCGGACTGGAGGTCGAACTCCTCGGCGAAGAAGGGCTGCTGTACGGCGACTGGACGATGCGCCGGCCCGAACTCGTCGACTTCACCGGCCGCGACGCCGGCTACCGCTACCTCCGCTCCAAGGGCAACTCCATCGAGGGCGGCACCAGCGAGGTACTGCTGAACATCGTCGCCGAACGCGTGCTCGGCCTCCCCGCCGAACCGCGCAACGACAAGGACGTCGCCTGGAAGGACCTCTCCCGATGACCGCACCGACCGCACCCCAGGCGGCGCCCGACCTCCTCTACTCCGAGACGGAGGAGGACCTGCGGGCCGCCGTCCGGGCGCTGCTCGCCGACCGGTGCGACGCACCCGGGATCATCGCCCGCACCGAGACCGACACGCCGTACGACCCCGCGCTGTGGAAGGCCCTCGCCTCCGACATCGGCGTCGCGGGGCTGCTGGTCCCCGAGGAACGGGGCGGCCAGGGCGCCGGCCCCCGCGAGGCCGCCGTGGTCCTGGAGGAACTGGGGCGCGCCGTCGCCCCCGTCCCGTACCTGACCAGCTCCGTCGTCGCCACCGGGATCCTGCTGGCGCTCGACACCGCGGACGGCCCTGCGGCGGCGCTCCTCGCCGACCTCGCCGAGGGCCGGCGCACCGCCGTGCTCGCCGTCCCGTTCTCCACCGCACCGGCCGACACGCCGATGTGGGACGCGCCCCTCGACGGAACACGCGGACCGGTCGCCGACGCGGCCACCGCCGACGTCCTCCTGGTCCCCGCCGCCGACGGCCTCCACGCCGTGGCCGCCGACACGGCCGGCGTCACCGTCACCCCGCTCGTCCCGCTCGACCTGACCCGGCCGCTCGCCGAGGTCACCCTCGACGGGGCCGCCGGAACGCTGCTCGCGGACACCGCGACCGCACGCGCCGCGGTGGAACGCGGGCTCCTGGCCGGAGCCGGACTACTGGCGTCGGAACAGCTCGGACTCGCCGAGTGGTGCCTGACCGAGACGGTCCGCCACACCCGGGAACGCCACCAGTTCAACCGCCCCGTCGGCTCCTTCCAGGCGCTCAAGCACCGGATGGCGCAACTCTGGCTGGAGGTCGTCTCGGCCCGTGCCGCGGCGCGCAACGCCGCCGACGCCCTGGCCACGAACAGCCCCGACACACCGCTCGCGGTGGCCGTGGCCCAGGCGTACTGCTCCCGCGTCGCCGTCCACGCGGCCGAGGAGTGCGTGCAGTTGCACGGCGGCATCGGCATGACCTGGGAGCACCCCGCCCACCTCTACCTGAAGCGGGCCAAGGCCGACGCCACCGCCTTCGGCACGGCCGGCCGCCACCGCGCCGCGGTCGCCGCGCTGACGGACCTCCCGGCCCCCACCGCGTAGCCGGACCGGGGAACCGGCCACGGCGGACGGAACGCGAAGGGAAGCACGGGCGGCGAACCGGACAACTCTCCCCGGTTCGCCGCCCGACGGCGTGACGGCGCTCCCATACTCGGTCGCGTCCGCCCGTCCGGCACGCCTCGCAACCGGGAGAGTCCATGGCGTTCCCCACCCGTCGTCACCTCGTCACCACCGCACTGGCCACCGCCGCCGCGGGCGCCGCCGTACCGCTGTCGGCGGCCCCCGCCGGCGCGGCGCCCGCGCTCCCGCACACCCCCCGGCCGCGCCCGCTCCGGCGCGCGCACGCACACAACGACTATCTGCACCCCCGCCCCCTCCACGACGCCCTGGACCAGGGGTTCACCAGTGTGGAGGCCGATATCTTCCTCGTGGACGGGGAGCTGCTCGTCGCCCACGAGGCCACCGGGCTCGACCCGGCCCGCACCCTGCGCGCGCTCTACCTCGACCCGCTCCTCGCCCGTGTCGCGGCCGCTCACGGAAGCGTTTTCCCCGGCGCCCGCATCCCGCTCCAGCTGCTCATCGACATCAAGACGGACGGTGCCGCCGCCTACCGTGAACTCGACCGCCAACTGCGTCCCTACCAAAGGATCCTGACGAGCTGCCGGAACGGCCGGGTGCGCCCCGGCGCCGTCACCGCCGTCATCTCGGGGGACCGGACCGCCCGCGTGCCGATGGAGGCCCAGCGGGTCCGCCACGCCTTCTACGACGGCCGGCCCGAGGACCTCGGCACCGCCGCCCCGGCCTCGTTCGTCCCGCTGATCAGCACCAGTTGGACCGGAGCGTTCGGCTGGCAGGGCGACGGCCCGATCCCGCCCGCCGAACGGGCCGCGCTGCGGGACTTCACCGACCGTGCGCACCGCGCCGGACAGCGCGTGCGCTTCTGGGCCACGCCCGACGCGCCCGGGCCCCGGCGGGAGGCCGTCTGGAGCGAACTGCTGGCGGCCGGGGTCGACCACCTCAACTCCGACGACCTCGCCGGGCTGGCCCGCTTCCTGCGCACCCACGAGGGCCCCGCGCGGTAGAACACCCGAGCGCCGGGCGATCCCGCTTCCGGACCGCCCGGCGCACGCGGCCGAACCCCTACCCGGCCGGGTCCCACCTCCCTCGCAGCCTTACCCGTTTGGCGTACACGCCAGTGCGCCGGATGGCCCCTCCGCTCCGCCACACTGGCGCCGAATGCCGCAATTCCGGCGCGGCGAAGGAGGTTGGCCATGGCCATTTCGATCTCAGTGGTGCTGCTTCTGCTGATCCTCGCGGTGATCTTCCTGCGCAACGGCGGGCTGAAGTTCTCCCATGCCCTGGTCTGCGCCCTCCTCGGGTTCTTCCTCGCGGGCACGAGCATGGCGCCCACCATCCACGAGGGGATCACGGCCACCGCGGACCTGGTCAGCGGCATCCGGCCCTGACTCCACGGCCGGTCGGTTCCCGTTACGGGAACGGGCGGAACCGGCCAATCCCGCTCGGCCGGTGGATCATTACCGCCGGGAGTGAGGCTCATCCGGTCGCACCGGGACGCGGGGCGGAGCGGTGTGCCACGGTCCGGCGGGGGCGCGGGCCGGACCGGACCGCGCCCCCGCCCGGTGGGACGACACGGCCGCCGGCGACGCGCCGAAGCCGGTCCCGGAGCACACGGCCATGTCCTTCTCCCTCCCCGGACGCGGTCCGGGCGCCGCCCACCACGAGCACTGCGTGAGCAGCCGTTGCTGCCGCTGCCAGCAGCGGCCCTGGACGACCGACGCCGGTGGCGAGCGGCTGTGCGGACTCTGCGCCTCCTGCTGCCGGGAGTGCGGCCGGGCACCCGCCCCGCATCTGGACGGCCTCGACAACGGACTCTGCGGCGACTGCCGCGGACTGTGCGTCCGCTGCGGAGCCCGCCTCCCCGCCGACGGGGACTGCCCCTGTCCGCGTCGGCGGCCGCCGGGCGCCGATCCGGTCGGCTACGTCCTGCGCGCGCTGCCGCCCTCCCTGGCAAGGGAGTTCCGGGGCCGCTTCCCGAGCGAACTCGTCGGCCTGGTCCGCCACCAACTCGGCCGGCGCACCCCGGACCAGCTCCTCGACCGCGTCGAACGCCGCTGGAACGCCCGCTGGTCCCACGCGCTCCGGGAGACGGACGACGCCGGACACCGCCGCCGGCGGCCGCTCGACATCGCCGAACAACTCCTCCGGCCCGGACTGTGCCCCGAACCGGCCTGCGAGGACGGCCGGCTGCTCACCGCCGACGCCCCCTGCCCGCGCTGCGCGATCCCCCTGCACCGCTTCGTGCCGGGACAGGCCGACCGCAGGGCCGGCGCGGAGCGGGCGCGCACGACGGCGGCCGCGATCCGGCGCGAGATGCTCGACCGCCGTACGGGACGGCCGCGTTGAGACACCCGCCCCGGGCGGATCGCGTGGCAGGGTGCCGGGACGGGAGGCTGTCGGGACGCGTTGCATCCCCGTGAAGCGCCCATGAAACCTGCCGCGTTTCCATGGACACCTCACGGGGTCGGTTCTAGCGTCGGGCGCCGGTGCGACCCAGCCCCCCCCCCGACCGAGGAGTCCGATGCCCGCGCTGCCCCAGCCGCCCCGGCTGTCCCCGCCGTCCCGCAGCAGATCCTTCCGCGCGACCGCCCTGGTGCTCGCACTGTGCGCCTGGGCCTTCACGATGTCCGGTGTCCCGGCCGGTGCGGCCGACATCCCCCGGGCCCCCGGACACCGGCTCGTCAGCGACTACGAGGGCGCTCCGGCGACCGCCGCGCCGGTGCCCGGACGCCCCGCGCCGCAGCACCCCTTCCTCGCCCCGAACGGCCGCAGCGGCATGCACGCCGACGCCGCGGGCAGCGGGACCTACCCGTACTCCGGTCCGCTCGGCCGGTCCCCTCACGTGGACAGCGAACAGATCGCGCCCCTGGGCGGGGAGTGCGCCACCGCCACCTTCGACGCGGCGGGACGTCTGATCACGGTCTGCGGCACGTTCACGGGATTCCTGCTCAAGCTGCTCGACCCGCGCACCCTCGACACCCTCGCCGAGTACAAGCTGGCGCAGCGCTCCTCGACCGTCGAGGCCATCACACGGCTGGACTTCTCGAAGATCTTCAAGGACACCTCGGGCGGCGCCTACTTCTACCTGGACGACCGGGACCGGGTGGTGCTGGCCGACTCCCGCCAGCACATCCAGCGCATCGCACACGAGCAGGCGGCCGACGGCAGCTGGCGGTTCACCGTCGTCGACGACTGGGACCTCACCGGCCAGGTGCCCCACGACTGCGTCAGCTGGACCAACCTCTACCCGAGCGGCACCTGCGACCCCGTCACCTCGGTCATGCCCGACTGGCAGGGCCGCGTCTGGTGGGTGACCCGGCTGGGCCGCGTCGGAACCGTCGACCCGCGCACCGGCGCCGTCCGCTCGGTCCTGCTCACCGGGGAGGAGATCCAGAACTCCTTCTCCGTGGCCGAGGACGGGGTGTCCATCGTCACCGACCACGCCCTCTACAGCTTCGCCGCGACGGACGACGGGACCCCGCGCGTCCAGTGGCGGGAGACGTACGACCGGGGGACCGGCACGAAACCCGGTTCGGTGAACCAGGGCTCGGGCACCACCCCCGACCTCTTCGGCGACGGGGACGCGTATGTCGCGATCACCGACAACGCCGACGACCGGATGAACGTCCTCGTCTACCGCCGCGCGCCCGGCATCCCCGAGGGCCAGCGGCTCGTCTGCACGGTCCCCGTCTTCGGCTCAGGCGCCTCCACCACGGACAACTCCATGATCAGCTGGGGCAACAGCCTCGTCGTCGAGAACAACTACGGATACGAGGACGTCACCACGCTGCTGCTCGGCCGCAGCGTCGTCGGCGGCGTGGCCAGGATCGACGTACGGCCCGACGGCAGCGGCTGCGACACGGTGTGGGAGAGCGCCGTCCGCTCGCCCTCCACCGTGCCCAAGCTCTCCACCGCCAACGGACTCCTCTACTTCTACGAGAAGCAGCCCAACGCCCTCGGCATCGACGCCTGGTACCTGACCGCCGTCGACTACCGCACCGGAGCCCGCCGCTGGTCCAAGCTGACCGGCACCGGACTCGCGTACGACAACAACTGGGCGCCGGTGACCATCGGCCCCGACGGGACGGCGTACGTCGGCGTCTTCAACGGCATCGTGGCGGTCCGCGACGGCGGGTGAACCCGCGCGGACCACGCATGGGTGCCCGTGCGCGACCGCGTACGGGCACCCAAGCGTCGCAGGGTCCGGGGGAGTCCCGGCGGCTACTCCGCGGCGGGTTCCCCGGCCGGGAGATCGGGGCCGGGCCGGGCGAAGGGGCCCGTGGCCCGATCGCCCTGTCTGACGGCTTCCACCGCCGCCTCGTGCAGCGTCCGGCTGGCCTCCTCCGACGGACACGCCACCGGGCTGCCCGCCATCGTGAACCAGTCGGCCGCTCCGGTGTACTGCACGGTGATCTGCGCGGAGCCGTCGGCCCACGTGGTGTGGACGGTCAGGTCGCCCGAGAGCGGCCCGACCTCTTCGGTCAGCACGCCGCCGTGCCCCGAATACACTCCGCGCGTCGTCCAGGAGGCCCAGGTCATGCATCCAGGCTCGCACCGATGACCGCATACCGCGACCCGCCGGAGCGGATTGCCGACCCTCACGCGGACGGGCGCGGGGAGCAGGGGCAGATCAGGGGAAACTTTTGCCCGGCGGGCGCTGCGGTTCCCGCAGTGGCCGATCCCTTTGCGTCCACCCGATCTTGGCCGCAAACCGTCGACGGCAGCGATCTTGACGACGGATTCCGAAGGAAAACCCCTATTGACCTGCGGAACGCGTCGGTATTGCATGGCGCGACGGGAGCCCCGGAACCATCCCTCACACCGTTGTCCGGAGGCGATACCGCTCCCGCGCTCAGTCACCGCACCTGTTGATCGGAACCCAGCTCGATGACCGACACGCTCAGCGCTCCCCAGGCGCTCGCCCCCGCGACCGGCCCCACCCCGCAGAAGCTCAGGCGTTCCATCGGCGTCGTCGGAGGGACTCTGCTCACGCTCTCGTGCGTGACCCCCGCCTCCACGCTCTTCGTCGTGGTGCCCGACCTCTTCTCCACCCTGGGCACCTACACCGCGCTGACGATCGCCATCGGCTCGCTGCTCTGCGTCGCGGTCGCCTTCTGCTACTCGGAACTGGGCACGCTGATCCCCAGCGCGGGCGGCGAGTACGCCATGGTCTCGACGATGGCCGGACGGCTGGCCGGCTGGCTCGTGTTCGTGCTCTCGCTGCTCGTCGTGATGATCGTGCCCCCGGTCATCGCCATGGGCACCGCCGACTACCTGGCCCCGCTCGTCCACATCCCCGCCGCCCCGGCCGGTGCCGGCGTCATGCTGCTCGCCACCCTCGCCGGACTGCTCGACCTGCGCGCCAACGCCTGGATCACCGGCGTCTTCCTGGTGCTGGAGGTCATCGCGGCGGCCGTCGTCGCGGTCCTCGGCTTCGCCCACACCGAACGCGGCGCCTCCGCGCTCGTCCACGGAACGGTCGCCTCCGAGCACGGCACGACCTCCACGGTCACCGCGATGATGGTCGTCTCCGGTCTCGCCATCGCCCTCTTCATCACCCAGGGCTTCTCCACCGCTGTCTATCTGTCCGAGGAACTGGAGAACCCGCGCCGCACCGTGGCCCGCACCGTGCTCGCCACCCTCGCCATCTCCAGCGCCGTCATCCTCGTCCCGGTCATCGCCCTCACCCTGGGCGCCCCCGACCTGGCGGCGCTGTCCTCCGGCGACCTCGGCTCCATGGTCGAGGCCTGGTCCAACTCCGCGGTCGGCACCTTCGTCAGCCTCTGCGTCGCCCTCGCCATCATCAACGCGGGCATCGTGATGGTCATCCAGAACTCCCGCGTGCTGTTCGCCTCCGCCCGCGACAAGGCCTGGCCCGCCCCCGTCAACACGGCCCTGTCCCGGCTCGGCCGCTTCGGCTCGCCCTGGGTGGCGACCCTCCTCGTCGGCGTCCCGGGCGCCGCCCTCTGCTTCGTCAACCTGGACACCCTGTACGGCGTCACCGGCGTCTCCGTCACCGCGATGTACCTGCTGGTGGCGGTCGCCGCCCTGCTCTGCCGGCGCGGCGCCCACCGCACCGCCCCCGCCTGGCGCATGCCCCTGTGGCCGGCCGTGCCGGTGCTGCTCATCCTCGTCCTCGGCTACGTCCTGACCCGGCAGGACGCCGTGTACCTGCTCTGGACCGGCGGGATCACCGCCGTCGCCACGCTCTACTGGGCCCTGTACCTGAGGCCCCGTCGCGCCACCCGGTGGCTGGTGAGCATCCCCGACGACACCCGCGGATGAGCGCCCTCGCGCGGTTGATCGGGTGACTCCGGGCGGTGATGCGTCATGACGGACCGCCACGGCGGTTAGGCATCCCGGCATGACACGTCACTCCCCACCGAAGACCACCGGGACCCCGCGCCGCCACCGCCTCCGGGCGGCCGGAGCCGCGGGCGTCCTGCTGGCCGCGGCCCTGCTGACCGGCTGCGGCCAGGACAGCGGCGGCTCCTCGTCCACCGGCACCGCGACCTCGGAGGCCGCCCGCGCCGTCCCGGAGCGGACCGCCACGGCCTCGATGAGCGCGAAGGCCTCGGCCGCCGCCTCGATGACCAAGGACATGAAGGACCGCAAGACCCTGCTCGACTCCACCAAGGTCACCTTCGACACCGCGGTGACCACGGCCGAGGGAGCCGTCTCCGGCGGCAAGGTCGTCGAGCTGGACCTGCGCGGCCCCGGCAAGTCCGACGACGACACCGACCACGAGCAGAGCCCGTCCCCCGAGACGACCGCCAGCCCCTCGCCCACCGGCGCGAGCCCGTCGCCCACCGGCGCCAGCCCCTCGCCCGCCCCCACGGGTCCGGAATGGGTCGCCACCGTCGCGGCCAAGGACGGCACCGAGCACATGGTCCGCATCGACGCGGTCTCCGGCAAGGTGATCCAGAGCGTCGAGGAGCCCGGCCAGGACGCCGCCGAGAAGAGCCGCACGGCCGAGCGGCTCACCCAGGCCAAGCAGACCGTCCAGCAGGCGGCCAAGGCGGCCACGGACAAGCAGAAGGGCACGGTCACCTCCGCCGAACTCGACGAGAACGACAAGAAGGTCCTCGTCTGGTCCGTGGACGTCGTGGACAAGGCCTGGCGCGAGCACACGCTCGACGTCGACGCCGCCACCGGCGCCGTGACCTCGGAGAAGACCGACGACGACTGACCCCCGCCGTCCGCACGCACCCGATGCCCCCGGTACGCACGGACCGGGGGCATCGGCACGGGCGGGGCCGTTGGCTCAGACGGTCCCGGCAGACTCCTGCCGCACCGTCTCCGGCCCCTCGAACTGGGTCCGGTACAACTCCTCGTACCGGCCGCCCGCCGCCAGCAGCTCCTCGTGCGTTCCGCGCTCGACCACCCGGCCCTCCTCGATCACCAGGATCAGATCGGCGGCCCGCACGGTGGACAGCCGGTGCGCGATCACCACCGCCGTACGCCCTTCCAGCGCCTCGGCCAGCGCCTCCTGCACCGCCGCCTCCGAGGTGGAGTCCAGGTGCGCGGTCGCCTCGTCGAGGATGACGACCCGCTGCCGGGCCAGCAGCAGCCGGGCGATCGTCAACCGCTGCCGCTCGCCGCCGGAGAGGCGGTAGCCGCGCTCGCCCACCACCGTGTCCAGCCCGTCCGGCAGCGAGGCCACCAGCCCGTCGAGCCGCGCGCGGCGCAGCGCGTCCCAGATCTCCTCCTCGCCCGCCCCCGGCCGGGCCAGGGTCAGATTGGACCGGACGGACTCGTGGAAGAGGTGCCCGTCCTGGGTGACCATGCCGAGCGTCTCGCGGATCGACTCGGCCGTCAGATCGCGCACGTCCACCCCGCCGAGCCGCACCGCGCCCTCCTCGGCGTCGTACAGCCGCGGCAGCAACTGGGCGATCGTCGACTTGCCCGCGCCCGAGGAACCGACCAGGGCGACCATCCGGCCGGGCTCGGCACGGAAGGACACCTCGTGCAGCACCCGCGTCCCGCCGCGCGAATCGAGCGTCGCGACCTCCTCCAGCGAGGCGAGCGAGACCTTGTCGGCCGCCGGGTAGCCGAAGGAGACGCCGTCGAACTCCACGGAGACCGGACCGTCCGGAACCGTGCGTGCGTCCGGCTTCTCGGCGATCAGCGGCTTCAGATCCAGGATCTCGAAGACCCGCTCGAAGCTGACCAGCGCGCTCATCACCTCGACCCGGGCCCCCGCCAGCGCCGTCAGCGGGGCGTAGAGCCGGGTCAGCAGCAGCGCGAGCGCGACCACCGCGCCCGCCTCCAGGGTGCCCCGCAGCGCGTAGTAGCCGCCGAGACCGTAGACCAGCGCCAGGGCCAGCGCGGAGACCAGGGTCAGCGCCGTGATGAACGTGGACTGCGCCATGGCCGTACGGACACCGATGTCGCGGACGCGCGAGGCGCGGGCGGCGAACTCGGCCGACTCGTCCGCCGGCCGGCCGAAGAGCTTGACCAGCGTGGCGCCCGGGGCGGAGAAGCGCTCCGTCATCTGCGTGCCCATCGCGGCGTTGTGCGCGGCCGCCTCGCGCTGCAGACGCGCCATCCGCGAGCCCGTCCGCCGGGCCGGCACGACGAACACCGGCAGCAGCACGAGCGCCAGCAGGGTGATCTGCCAGGAGATCGTCAGCATCACCGACAGCGTCAGCACCAGCGTCACCAGATTGGAGACCACCCCGGACAGGGTGTTGCTGAACGCCCGCTGCGCCCCGATCACGTCGTTGTTGAGCCGGCTGACCAGCGCACCGGTCCGGGTCCGGGTGAAGAAGGCGACCGGCATCCGCTGGACGTGGTCGAAGACGGCCGTCCGCAGATCGAGGATCAGCCCCTCGCCCAGCCGGGCCGACAGCAGCCGGGTCAGCAGGCCCAGCCCCGCCTCGGCCACGGCGATCACCGCGATCAGCAGCGCGAGCCGGGTGACCGTGCCCGAGTCCTTGCCCTGGACGATCGCGTCGACCACCTTGCCGGCCAGGACCGGGGTGGCCACCGCGAGCAGGGCCATGACGACGCTCAGCAGCAGATAGCGGTACAACTCGCCCTGGCGGGGGCGGGCGAACGCGGCGATCCGGCGCACCGTGGCCCGCGAGAACGGTCTGCGGTCCTGCTGCGCGTTCATCGCGCTGTGCATCGACGACCAGGCGGTGACTTCCATGCTCATACGTGCCTCCGGGGGCGGACGTGACGGCCCCCGGAGGCCGGAACCGGACCGGGGCGTGGGACAAACGCTATGAGCTCAAGCGGACTTGAGGTCAACCGTTCGCCCGGACCGGTCCCGGATCGGGCGGCTGACCGGGTGTCCCGATCGGCAGACAGACCCGGAACCGGGTGTCGCCCGGCTGGGATTCGACCCGGATGTCGCCCCGGTGCTTGTTCACCACGATGCGGTACGAGATGTCGAGACCCAGCCCCGTGCCCTCACCGACCGGTTTGGTCGTGAAGAACGGCTCGAAGATCCGGGGCCGGATCGCGTCCGGCACCCCGGTCCCGGTGTCGGCCACCTCGACGAACAGCCGGTCCTCGGCTCGCCAGGTGCGGATCGTCAGCGTCCCCCCGTCCGGCATCGCGTCCACCGCGTTGACGATCAGGTTCGTCCACACCTGGTTCAGCTCGGCCCCGTACGCGGTGATGCGCGGCAGTCCGCGGTCGTACTCCCGGACCACCCGGACCCCGGCCGGGATCTTCGCCTGAAGCATCGTCAGCGTCGCGTCCAGCAGCGTGTGCACGTCGACGGTCTGCTGCGGGGCCCGGTCCAGTTGCGCGTACTGCTGGGCGGCGCCCACCAGACCGGAGATCCGGCTCACCGCGTCGTCGATCTCGCCCATCAGCAGCTCCGCGTCCACGGTGTACACCAGCCAGCGCACCGTGGAGCCGAGATTGTCCGCGCCCACGGCCCCGGCCGCCGCCTCCAGCCAGCCGGTGCCGATGTCCGCCGAGACCAGCGTGGGCGCCAGCTCCCAGCCGCCGGTCACCCCGTGCTCCTCCAGCCAGTCGGCGACCTCGTCCTCGGCGTCCGCCGCCGCCAGCGCGGAGAGCGGCGGTGCCGCGCCCGCCCGCCGGACCGCCTCGTCCTGGAGCTCCACCAGCCGGTGCAGCTCGGAACCGTCGAGCCGGCCGTCCGCGATCAGGGCCAGCTTGTGGCGCATCCCCGCGACGCGCTCGCGCAGCGCGGCGGTCGCCCGCACCGCGGCCGCCGCCGGATTGTTCAGCTCATGGGTGAGCCCCGCCGACAGCGCGGCCAGCGCGAGCAGCCGCTCCCGCTCGCTGACGACGGCGTTGGCGGCCCGGGTGCCGAAGAACAGCCCCTCCAGCAGATGCAGCGCCATCGGGAACCAGGTCCGCACCGCGTGGGCGAAGTCCTCGGCGGGCAGCACGAAGAACTCGGTGTCCGTGACAGCGCGCAGCGTGTGGGCGTACCGCTGCTCGACCCGGTCGCCCAGATAGGCGCGCGTCGCGCCGGCGTACACCCCGCGCTGATCGGTGCGGCTCACCTCGATGTCGTCGCCGTGCAGCACCCGGCTCAGCGCGATCGCCCCGCCCAGCAGCACGAAGAAGCAGGTGGCCGGGGTGCCCTCCTCGTACACGACGGAGCCCGCGGACCGCTGTTCCGTACGGCCCCGCTCGGCGAGCCAGGCCAGTTGCTCGTCGTCCAGCTCCTCGAAGAGGAAGAGGGTCCGCAGCAGCTCCGGAGCCGGCCGGTCCGGTGTGTTCACTGTGCCTCCAGGTAGCGGTGGACCAGCGAGACCGCCATGGCCCCCTCGCCGACGGCCGAGGCGACCCGCTTCACGGACGAGGACCGCACGTCGCCCGCCGCGAAGACGCCCGGGACGCTCGATTCCAGGTGGTACGGATCCCTCGGCAGCCGCCAGCCCGCCGGGCGGCTCCCCGAGGCCACCAGATCCGGCCCGGTCAGCACGTAGCCTCGGGGGTCGCGTGCCACCACCCCGTCGAGCCAGCCGGTGCGCGGTTCGGCGCCGATGAAGACGAACAGCCAGGAGGCGGGCACGGTCCGCTCCGCCCCGGTCCGGTTGTCGCGCAGCGTGAGCTCCATCAGATGACCGTCGCCCGCGCCGTCGCTCACCTCCGTCCACGGATGGACCTCGATCGTGTCGACGGCGTCGATCTGGTCGATCAGGTAACGCGACATGGACCGCGTCAGATCGCCCTGGCGGACGAGGAGATGGACCCGTCGCGCGTACCGCGCGAAGTGCACCGCCGCCTGGCCCGCGGAGTTCGCCCCGCCCACGATGTACACGTCCTCGCCGGAGCAGCTCGGCGCCTCGGTGACCGCCGAGCCGTAGAACACCCCCGCCCCGGCGAACGCGGCCAGCCCGGGGGCGGTCAGCAGCCGGTAGGACACCCCGGTCGCCAGCACCACCGTGTGCGCCGAGACGGTGTGCTCCGGGCCGAGCCGCAGCATCCGTCCCGCGCCCGCGACCTCCAGGGCCACGGCCCGCCGCGCGCTCAGGATCTCCGCCCCGAACTTCAGCGCCTGGCGGCGGGCCCGGTCGGTGAGCTGGGAGCCGGACACCCCGTCGGGGAAGCCGAGGTAGTTCTCGATCCGGCTGCTCTGCCCCGCCTGGCCGCCGGTCGCGGTCTCCTCCACCAGGACCGTCCGCAGCCCCTCGGACGCGCCGTAGACCGCCGCCCCCAGCCCCGCGGGTCCGCCGCCGACCACCACCAGGTCGTAGAAGTCCGAGGAGGGGGCGGTGCTCAGCCCCACCCGCTGGGCCAGCTCCTGCTCCGAGGGGCGGACCAGCGGTTTGCCGTCCGGGGTGACGACCACCGGCACGTCCGCCGCCGACAGCCCCGCCGCGTCCAGCAGACCGCGGCCCTCCGGCTCGTCTGACAGCAGCCACCGGTAGGGGACCAGGTTCCGGGTCAGGAAGTCGCGGACCGCGAACGAGGGCGCCGACCAGCGGTGCCCGACCACCCGCGTCTGCGTCTCGCCCGGATCGGGGGTGGCGTGCCAGGACTCCAGCAGTCCGTCGATCACCGGGTAGAGGTGCTCCTCCGGCGGGCTCCACGGCTTCAGCAGGTAGTGGTCCAGATCCACCACGTTGATCGCGTCGATCGCCGCCTCGGTGTCCGAGTACGCCGTCAGCAGCACCCGGCGGGCGAGCGGGAACAGATCCATCGCCCGCTCCAGGAACTCGATGCCGTTCATCTCCGGCATCCGGTAGTCGGCGAGCACGACCGCCAGCCGGTCGCCGCGCAGCTTGATCTCGCGCAGCGCCTCCAGCGCGTCGGCCCCGGAGAGCGACCGCACCACCCGGTACCGCTCGCCGTACCGACGCCGCAGGTCGCGGGCGACCGCGCGGGAGACCGCCGGGTCGTCGTCGACGGTCAGGATCGTCGGATTCGCCATGACTCCCATCATGGCCGCCCGTACGTCCGCGCGTCGGCCGAAAGATCGAATACGACGCCCACAGCACCGATTCGCCCTGCGTACGGCCACATCGCGGGCCGGTCCGCGACGCCCGGAACGACCACGTAGAATCGGCCCCTGTTTCCGCCCGAACGATGGCACACACAACCGATTGAGGCAGTGCGACGTGAGTTTCACCGACAGAACCGATGCGCCGATCTACGCCGGACTCGTGGAGGAACACGGGGACGTACCGGCGGAGGTGCGCCGGGTGGCCGAGGAGACCATGCGCGAGGCCGACCGGGCCATCGACTTCAGTGATGTGCGCAGGTCAGCGGCGTACCGCTAGGGCCTCCGGCCCACCGGCACCCCTCCGCGCGGCGGGGCACACCACCCCGCGTCCCGCCCCCTCGGCACCCACTCGTTCTGCGGACCCGGCTCTCCCGTCGGAGCATGGAACGAGCAGTCGGTGACGACACCGGGACGAAGGGATGCCGGATGGGTGGTGAGCGGCAGGAGCCGTCGCCGGGGGCGTTCGCGTCCGAACTGGAACAGATCGACGCCCTCAACCGCATGGAGCCCGCCCCGCCGGACCCGCCGGACGGACGGGCGGGTACCGACCGGGCCGGCACCGGCGGCGAGGAGGCCCGACGCCGTGACGCCCTGCTGCTCCCGGCCGGTCACGCACTCGCCGAGGCGGACTCGCTCGACGAGGCCCTGAAGCTGGTCGCGGGACTCTACGCACCGGACTTCCCCCTCGACGGTCAGTGCGTCTTCGGCCCCGCCGAGGGCAACCTGGTCGCGCTCGGACAGTACGGATTCCGCCCTGGTGGCGCCGACCGCGGCTTCCGGATGCCCCTGACCACCGGCTACCCGGCCGCCGAGGTGGCCAGGACCGGGCGGTCCGTCTTCCTGCCCACCCCCGAGGAGTACCGCCGCCGCTTCCCGGCGACCTGGCACCTCTCCGCGCGCAAGGGTCGCGAGGCCTGGGCCTTCATCCCGCTCGTCACCGCGGGCCGCGTCACCGGCGTCTGGCTCAGCGCCTACCGCGCCCCCGTGGCCTTCACCGACGCCGAGCGGGCCCTGCTGACCACGACCGCGCGCATCCTCGCCCAGGTCCTCGAACGGGCCCGCGCCAGCCGCGCCGAACTCGAACTCTCCCGGGGCCTGCGCCGCAGCATGCGCACCGCCGACCCCGCCCTCACCGGACTGAGCGTGGCCACCCGCTACGTGCCCACCGGGGGAGGGCTCATGGTCGGCGGCGACTGGTACGACAGCATCGACCTGCCCAACGGCCGCCTCGCCCTCGTCATCGGCGACGTCCAGGGCCACGACGTGCACGCCGCGGGGCTGATGGCGCAGCTGCGCACCGCCGTGCACGCCTACGCCGCCGAGGGCCACGGCCCTGACGCCGTCCTGGCCCGCGCCTCCCGGTTCCTGACCACGCTCGACGAGGACCGCTTCGCCACCTGCCTCTACATCGAGGCCGACCCCTCCACCGGCGATCTCCACATCGCCCGCGCCGGCCACCCCCACCCCGTCCTGCGCACCCCGGACGGCACCTGTCTGATCAAGCACATCAGCGGCGGACTGCCGCTCGGGCTGATGCCCGGCGAGGAGGACTACCCGGTCGACATCGTGCGCCTGCACGACGGCGAGATCCTGATGCTCTGTACCGACGGCTTCATCGAGAACGGCGGGCACGACATGTACAGCGGCTGGGTACGGGTGCGCGACGCGTTCTCGCCCGGCCCCGCCGACGACCTGGAGGGCATGGCCGACCGGCTGATGGGCACGGTGCTCGACCCCGGACCCGACGGACGGGACGCGGCCCCCGCCCACGACGGCGACGACATGGCGCTCCTCCTGGTGCGCCGCGACTCCGGGCGCGCCCACACCGAGATCAGCCCGCGCCGTCTGATGCTGACCGTCGGCCAGCACCAGGGGGAGGGGCTCGCCGAGGCCCGCGCCCAGCTCAAGGCGCTGCTGCACGACTGGGCCCGCCCGGACCAGGTGGACACCGCGGTGCTGCTCGCCACCGAACTGCTCGGCAACGTGCTCGTCCACACCGATCAGGACGGCGCCATGAACGCCTCCGTGACCGGCGAGACCGGCCGGCGCCGTCTCCTCGTCGAGGTCATGGACCGGGGCGACGAGCTGCCCCACCAACGGGCACCGGGCGAACTCGCCTCGTCGGGCCGGGGCCTGATGCTGCTCGACATCCTCGCCGACCAGTGGGGGGTGCGCCCCGAACCGGAGGGGAAGACCGCCTGGTTCGCCCTGGCCGAGTCGTCCCCGGCCGACGGCGCGGACATGAGCGCCGACTGACCGGACCGGACCGGCCGGCTCAGCCCCCCGGGTCGGGGCGTCGCGCCACCACCGCACCCAGCAGCAGCCCCAGGCCGATCGCCGTCACCAGCGTGACGAGATCGCCGAGATCGCGGAAGCCCTCCACGGGACGGCCGCCCGCCAGCGCGGTGAGCCCGCGCATCCCCAGCGAACCGACCGTCAGCGTGAAGAAGCCCGGCAGCACCAGCACGATGCGCGGCGGCTGACCGGGACGGCGTGCCAGCCAGGTGGTCACCCCGCCCAGTACGACTGCCGCCGTGAACGTGCCGCCCAGATCCCCCAGCAGCGCGGTGAACCCCGTCTGCACCCCCACCGTCACGTACACCAGCACCAGCAGCCGGCCCAGCATCCGGGCGGGCACCGCGAACGCCAGAAGCGCCCCGACGGTGAAGACGATCCACCCGAGGAACAGCGCCCAGCGCGGCAGATCGCCCCGCACCGCCACATCGAACAGCGCGTCGCGGGGCCGGCCGGTGATCACCAGGCCCAGCACCACCCCCACGTAGAGCTGCACGAGCAGCGCCACCGCGTAGACCAGCCGGATCGCGCCGGTGGTGAGATGGCCCGCCGCCAGTTCGGCCGCCGCCGCGCTGAGGTAGTCGCCGGGGACGAAGAAGAACAGGGCCGGGAGCATCAGCAGTACCGGCCCGCCGTGGGCGGGGGTCCGGGCGAACACCTCCAGCGTGAGCAGCGAGACCGTGACGGCCACGACCAGCGGGAGCACCTTGGCCAGCCGGGGCAGCCGGTCCGCAGCGACCACCAGGCACGCGGCGACCGTCGCCAGCACCGCCGTGCTCCCCACCTCGTACCAGGTCGGCTGCATCAGCGGGGCGAAGCCCACCGAGAACAGCACCACACCGGCGAGCTTGGCCCACCACGGATACGGGGCCGGGGCGTCGCCGATCGCGGTGAGCCGGCGCTCCGCCGCCGCCACGTCCAGCCGGCCGGCCGCCACCTCGGCCAGGAGCGGCTTCAGCGCCGTCACCCGGTCCATCCGGAACACCTCGGGGAAACCCCGCACCACCCGGGTGGAGTGGTGGCCGTCGAATGTCACCGCGAGCGTCGCGGCGTCCGGGAGCACGGCGAGCGTCACCTCGGCGCCCAGACCCCGGGCGGCCGCGGTGACCGCGTGCTCGATCTGCTCGGCCCCCTCGCCGCTGGAGCGGAGCAGCCCATGCGTCAGCCGGGCGAGGAAGCCGGCCACCTCGTCGTGGCCGGCCTCCCGCGGGGCCCCGGAGGTCATGCGCTCCCCGCCGTCCCGGTCAGCGGTACGTCCGGGCGTACCGCTGGAGGAACAGCGCCTCCACGTGCGCCATGTGCTCGATCTCGGAGGGGTCCACGCTCTCGTTCGGCGCGTGGATGAGGCACCGCGGTTCCTCGACGCCCATCAGGATGATCTCGGCGGAGGGGTAGGCGTCCGCGAGGACGTTGCACAGCGGGATGGATCCGCCCTGCCCCAGGTACGTCATCTCCTTGCCGTAGACCTCGCGCATCGCCTCGCCCAGCGCCCCGTAGGCCGGACCGTCAGTGGCCGCCCGGAACGGCGAACCGCTCGACTCCGGCTCCACCGTCACCCGCACCCCCCACGGCGCCGCCCGCGTCAGATGGCCGGTCAGCGCGGTCCGGGCGGCGGCCGCGTCGGTCCCCGGCGGAATGCGCAGACTGACCCGGGCCGCCGCGGACGGCGGCACCGCGGCCGCCGAACCGACCACGGGCGGGCAGTCGATGCCGAGCACGGTGACGGCCGGACGGGCCCACAGCCGGTCGGCGACGCTGCCGTCCCCGGTGAGCGGCACCCCGTCGAGGACGCCCGCGTCGGCCCGGAACTGCTCCTCGTCGTAGCCCGCGCCCTCCCAGCGGCCCGTGGCGTCCAGGTCCTCGATCCTGGTCGCGCCGGTCTCGGGATCGCGCAGCGTGGACAGCAACTGGACCAGCGCGGCCAGGGCGTCCGGCGCGGGACCGCCGAACATGCCGGAGTGCACCTCACCGGCCAGGGTGTCGACGGTCACCACGACATTGACCAGCCCTCGCAGCGAGGTGGTCGCCGTGCCCGTGCCCACCGCCGCGTTGCCCGTGTCGCACACCAGCAGGGCATCGGCCGTGAAGACGTCGCGGTGCGCCTCGACGTACGCCTCCAGTCCACCGGTGCCCTGTTCCTCCGAGCCCTCGGCGACGAACTTCAGCCCGACCGGGATGTCGTCGCCGAGCGCCCGCAGGGCGGTGAGGTGCATGACGATGTTGCCCTTGCAGTCGGCCGTGCCGCGCCCGTACCAGCGGCCGTCCCGCTCGGTCAGGGTGAACGGCGGGGTCGTCCAGGCGTCGTCGTCGAGCGGCGGCTGCACGTCGTAGTGGCAGTACAGCAGTACGGTCGGGGCGCCGGGCGGGGCGGGCCGGTGCCCGAGGACGGCGTTGCTGCCGTCCGGCGTCTCGACCAGATGCACATCGCGCAGTCCGGCTTCGGTGAAGGCGTCGGCCACCCACTGGGCGGCCCTGCGGCACTCCTCGGGCGGATACTGCCGGGGGTCGGCCACCGAGGGGATCGACACCAGTTCGGTGAGGTCCGCCCGCGCCCGGGTCATCAGACCGGCGATCCGGCCGGCGAGGGGGTCGGTGCTCATCAGCGCCTCACCGTGTCGTCGGTCCTGAGGTCGTCGATCTTGTCCTGGATCCGGTCCAGCTTGTCCGGGCAGTAGATCTCCAGGATCTTCGCCTCGGCCCGCACCGCCTGCGTGTCCTCGATGCCGGGACGCATTCCGGGACCGGCCGCCCCGTTGCCCAGGTTGATCTTCCACAGCGCGGTCTTGAGCGCGGAGGCGGGCTGCTCGCAGACCTGGCCGCCGTCGTCCCCCAGGACCCGCTTGAGGGTGTTGACGTCCGGGCGGGGATAGCCGGCGTCGACCGCCGCGTCGGCCAGTTCCTCGGCCTTGCGCTGGGCCTCGTTGCCGCTCCTGGCGGTCTCGTAGCGGATGACGCCGACGACGGCGAACGCCACGAGGAGGACGATCGTGCCGATGTACAGCCACTTGTGCTCCGAAGCGAACCTGGTGGGGCTCATGAGACGGCCTCCTCGCCGGACGAGGCCGCTTCCGTACGCCACGAGGGCTTGCGCAGGCGCAGGAACAGCCACGGGATGAGCAGCCCGAGGATCAGCAGACCGCCGCCGATGATGGCGATGTAGGCGCCGACGCTGCCGTTGCCGAACTGCGAGGGCGGCACGAAGCCGATCACCAGGGCGGCGACCGAGGCCAGCAGACCGACCACCGCGAGGACGGGCAGGGCGGGGACGCGGTAGCCGCGCGGGTGGTCGGGCTGCGTCTTCCGCAGCCGGACGACCGCCACGAACATCAGCAGGTACACGATGAGATAGACCTGCGTGGTGATGGTGGAGAAGATCCAGTACACGCTGGAGACGTTCGGGATCAGCGCGTACAGCAGGGCGATGACGGTGGTCACCACACCCTGGGTGACCAGGATGTTCTGCTGGATGCCGTACTTGTTGAGGCGCTGGAGGTAGGGCGGGAGGTAGCCCTCGCTGCGGGAGATCTCCAGCAGGCCCTTGGACGGGCCGGCGAGCCAGGTCAGCATGCCGCCCAGCGAGGCCGAGATCAGCATCACCGCCGCGATGGGCGTCATCCAGCCGACGTGGAAGTGGCCGAAGAACGCGTCGAAGGCCTGCATCACCCCGGCCGTCAGACTCAGCTGATTGGCCGGCACCACCCAGCTGATCGCCAGCGCGGGGAGGATGAAGATCAGCAGCACCAGCCCCATCGCCAGGAACATCGACCTCGGGTACTCCTTCGCCGGGTTCTTCAGCGAGGAGACGTGGACCGCGTTCATCTCCATGCCGGAGTACGACAGGAAGTTGTTGACGATCAGGACGAGGCTGGCGAGCCCGGCCCATTGGGGGAGCAGGTGCGAGGAGGTCATCGGCGCGGCGGAGGCGTTGCCCTGGCCGAGGAAGACCATGCCCATCACGACCAGCACGGTGCCGGGCACCAGGGTGCCGATGACGAGCCCCCAGGACGACAGGCCGGCCAGTGCCTTGGTGCCGCGCGAGGAGATCCAGACCCCGGTCCAGTACAGGACCATGATCACGATGGCGGTGTAGACGCCGTTGGAGGCCAGCGAGGGATCGATGACGTACGCGATCGTGGAGGCGACGAACGCCAGCAGGCTCGGATAGTAGAAGATCGTCATCGCGAACTGGCACCAGACCGCGAGGAATCCGAGCGGTTTGGAGAGCCCCTCGCTCACCCAGCGGTACACCCCGCCCGGCCAGCCCGACGCCAGTTCGGCGGAGACCAGGGCGGTCGGCAGGAGGAAGACGATCGCGGGGATCAGATAGAGGAAGACGCAGGCCAGTCCGTAGACGGCCATGGTGGGCGCGGCCCGCAGGCTGGCCACCGAGGCCGTGGTCATCAGCGCCAGTGTCACCCAGCTCAGCCGTGGGGCCGCGGGCCGGTCCCTCGCCACCGGCCGCGCCGTGTCCTTCGGCAGCTCGGCCGGCATGTCCATCGCGCTCATGCGTACCTCCGGTCGGGACGCCGGGTGTGGGACGGCGTCCGAAACGCCAGCTTCCGGCGCCGCGCGCCGGGTCGCGCGCCCAAGTCACCCGAACGGGTGGCTGCGTGGGGGCAGGGCCGGGGGAACGAGGGGCCCGTGTCCGCCGACGGAACCCCCTGCATCTGAAGTGTTCCTGTCAGAAGTGTTGACAGGTCATCCGGTGGCTGGCTTCATGGGCTCGGTTCATGGGAGCGCTCCCATGAACCGAGCCCCTCCAGATCCCCGCACCGTCCCCACCTCACCGACGTCCGGAAGGGACCGTTCCGTTGCGCCTGTTCACCCTCCCCGTGCCACGAAGACGACCCCGGCCGTCCTCCCCCCGCCGCCTCCGCCGCCCCGGTGTCGTCGCCACGGTCCTCGCCCTCGGCGCCGGCCTCCTGCTGCCGCTGTCCCTCACCGGTCACGCCTCCGCCGCCCCCGCATTCGCCTACGGCGAGGCGCTCCAGAAGTCCCTGCTCTTCTACGAGGCGCAGCAGTCCGGCCCGCTCCCCGACACCAACCGGGTCGGCTGGCGCGGCGACTCCGCGCTCGACGACGGCAAGGACGTGGGCCTGGACCTGACCGGCGGCTGGTACGACGCCGGCGACCACGTCAAGTTCGGTCTCCCGATGGCCTTCTCCGCCACCATGCTCGCCTGGGGCGGCGTCGAGCAGGAGGACGCGTACGCCGCCTCCGGCCAGCTGACGTACCTGCGGAACAACCTGCGCTTCGTCAACGACTACTTCATCAAGGCCCACCCCTCGCCCGACGTCCTGTACGGACAGGTGGGCAACGGCGGCGCGGACCACAAGTGGTGGGGCCCGGCCGAGGTGATGCCGATGGCGCGGCCCGCCTACAAGATCGACGCCTCCTGCCCCGGCACCGACCTGGCCGGGCAGACCGCCGCCGCGATGGCCTCCTCCTCCATGGTCTTCGCCGGCAGCGACCCGGCGTACGCCGCCAAGCTGCTCACCCACGCCAAGCAGCTGTACGCCTTCGCCGACGCCCACCGCGGCAAGTACAGCGACTGCATCACCGACGCCCAGGGCTACTACAACTCCTGGAGCGGTTACGCGGACGAACTGGTCTGGGGCGCGATCTGGCTCTACAGGGCGACCGGTGACTCCGCGTACCTGGCCAAGGCCGAAGCCGCGTACGACGGCCTGTCGACCGAACCGCAGAGCAGCACCCGTTCCTACCGCTGGACCCTGTCCTGGGACGACAGCTCCTACGGCGCCTATGTGCTGCTCGCCCAGCTGACGGGCAAGCAGAAGTACGTCGACGACGCCAACCGCTGGCTCGACTGGTGGACCGTGGGCGTCAACGGGCAGCGGGTGGCCTACTCGCCCGGCGGCCAGGCCGTGCTGGACAGCTGGGGCTCCCTGCGCTATGCCGCCACCACCGCGTTCGCGGCGCTCAGCTACTCCGACTGGCTCACCGGGGACAGCGTCCGCAAGGCCCGCTACCACGACTTCGCGGTCCGGCAGATCGACTACGCGCTCGGCGACAACCCGCGCGGATCGAGCTATGTCGTGGGCTTCGGCGAGAACCCGCCGACCCAACCCCACCACCGCACCGCCCACGGTTCGTGGACCGACCAGATGAACAACCCCGTCGAGAGCCGGCACACGCTCTACGGCGCACTGGTCGGCGGCCCGAGCGCGGCGGACGACTCCTACACCGACGACCGCGCCAACTACGTCAACAACGAGGTCGCGACGGACTACAACGCCGCCTTCACGGGGGCGCTGGCCCGGCTCTACAAGGAGTACGGCGGGGCCCCGCTGGCCGACTTCCCGAAGCCGGAGACCCCCGACGGCCCGGAGATGTCCGTCCAGGCCTCGGTCAATGCCTCGGGCAGCACGTTCACGGAGGTCAAGGCCTATGTCCTCAACCGGTCCGCGTGGCCGGCCCGCGCCCTGACCGACGCGTCCGTGCGCTACTACTTCACGCTGGAGCCGGGCGTCACGCCCGACATGATCAGCCTCACCACCAACTACAACCAGTGCGGCAAGGTCACCGGACCCACCCACGACCAGGGCGACGTCTACCACGTCACGGTGGACTGCTCCGGAACGGACATCGCGCCGGCCGGCCAGTCCGCCTACCGCAAGGAGGTGCAGTTCCGGATCACCTCGGCCGGGGCCTGGGACCCGGCGAACGACTGGTCGTACCCCAGTACCGCCACGACCCCCGGCACCACCCCGGTCGACGCCCCGCACATGGTGCTGCTGGAGGGTGCCGCCCCGCAGTGGGGCAGCGCACCGGACGGCAGCGGGCCCGGCCCCGATCCGACGCCCGACCCGACCGCGACACCGGACCCCACCACGACGCCCGACCCGACCCCGACGCCCGATCCCACGGATACCCCCGGACCGGCCGGATCCTGCGCGGTCACCTACCGGGTGAGCCAGGCCTGGGGCAGCGGCTTCACCGCCGACGTCTCGGTCCGCAACACCGGGACGGACCCGCTCGACGGCTGGGAACTGGGCTTCGACTTCGGCGGCGGCGAGAAGGTCGCCAACGCCTGGAACGCCACGGTCTCCCAGACCGGCACCCGGGTGACGGCGAAGAACGCCGGGCACAACGGAGCCGTGCCCCCGGGCGGCACCGTCTCGTTCGGCTTCCAGGCCACCGGCGCGCCGGGCACCGACCCGGACGCCTTCACCCTCAACGGAACGACCTGCGGCTGACGCCGCGCGAGACGCCGTCCCGGCCCGTCCGGGGCGGGGCGGCGTCCGGGGCGGGCTTGATAGCTTGACCGTCGCACGACGGCGGCACGGGCCGATCCGGGAACCGGCCGCCCGCCCACCGAAAGAGAACACGCATGAAGATCGTCGACGCGAAGGTCGTCGTCACCGGCCCCGGACGCAACTTCGTCACCCTGAAATTGACGACCGACGACGGCCTCACCGGACTCGGCGACGCCACCCTCAACGGGCGGGAGCTGGCGGTCGTCGGCTATCTGACCGAACACGTGGCGCCCCTCCTCACCGGTCTCGACCCGCACCGTATCGAGGACACCTGGCAGTACCTCTACCGCGGCGCCTACTGGCGGCGCGGCCCGGTGACCATGGCCGCGATCGCCGCCGTCGACGTCGCCCTGTGGGACATCAAGGCGAAGGCCGCCGGACTGCCGCTCTACCAGCTGTTGGGCGGGGCGAGCCGCGACCGCGTCGCCACGTACGGCCACGCCAACGGACGCGACATCCCCGAACTCCTCGACTCCGTGCGCGCCAGGCTCGCCGAGGGCTACCCGGCCGTCCGCATCCAGACCGGCATCCCCGGACTCAAGGCCGTGTACGGGGTGTACAACCAAGACGACAGCGGCGCGGCCGTCGCCCACCAGCAGACCCGGCCGCTGGTCGAGGACTGGGACACCGACGCCTATCTGCGGCACACCCCTGCCGTCTTCGAGGCCGTGCGCGCGGAGTTCGGCGCCGAACTGCCGCTCCTCCACGACGCCCACCACCGCCTCACCCCGATCCAGGCCGCCCGGCTCGGCAAGGACCTGGAGCCCTACCGCCCCTTCTGGCTGGAGGACTGCACACCCGCCGAGAACCAGGAGGCGCTGCGCCTCGTCCGCCGGCACACCACGACCCCGCTGGCCGTCGGCGAGGTCTTCAACACGGTGTACGACTACCAGACGCTGATCACCGAGCAGCTGATCGACTACGTGCGCTCCGCCGTCACCCACTTCGGCGGGGTCACGCCGCTGCGCAAGCTCTTCGACTTCGCCGCGCAGTACCAGATCAGGAGCGCCGTCCACGGACCGGAGGACATCTCGCCGGTCGGGATGGCCGCCGCCGTCCACCTCGATCTGGCGATCCACAACTTCGGCATCCAGGAGTACTCCGGCCACAACGCCCTGACCGAGCAGGTGTTCCGGCACGCCTACACCTTCACCGACGGGCATCTGCACCCCGGCGAGGAGCCCGGCATCGGGGTGGAACTGGACGAGGCGCTGGCCGCCGCGCACCCGTACGAGCGGGCCTATCTGCCCGTCAACCGCCTCCGGGACGGCAGCGTCCACGACTGGTGAGCCGCGGCGCCGGCCGTCCCGGCGCGGTGGGGGAGGGGTGTCACGCGGGCTGGAGTCCCGCGTAGACGCCGTCCCGGCCGATGAGTTCGGCGTGGGTGCCCACCTCGGCTATCCGGCCGCCCTGCATCGCGACGATGCGGTCGGCGCCCTGGATGGTGGAGAGCCGGTGCGCGACGACGAAGACGGTCCGGCCGTGCACCAGCCGGGACAGGGCCTCCTGGACCAGCGCCTCGGAACGGTTGTCCAGGGCCGAGGTGGCCTCGTCCAGCACGAGCACCCGCGGATCGCGGATCAGCGCGCGGGCGATCGCCAGCCGCTGCTTCTGGCCGCCGGAGAGCCGGGCGCCCCGCTCGCCGACCACCGTGTCCAGGCCGAGCGGCAGCTTCTCCACGAACTCCAGGGCGTTGGCGTCCGCCAGCGCGCGCATCAGCGTCGCCTCGTCGGTGTCGCCCATGCCGTAGGTGACGTTGTCGCGGATGGTGCCCTCGAACAGGATCGACTCCTGCGGCACGACCGACAGGAACCGCCGGTAGCTGCGCAGGTCCAGTCCGGCCATGTCGGTGCCGTCCAGCAGGATGCGGCCCGAGGTCGGGCGGATGAACCCGATCAGGAGGTTGAGGACGGTGGACTTGCCCGCGCCCGAGGCGCCGACCAGCGCGATGGTCTCGCCGGGGCGCGCGGAGAGGGTGAACCCACTGACGGCCGGTTCGGCGTCCTCGTAGGCGAAGCCGACGTCCTCGAAGTCGATCCGGCCGGTGACCCGGTCGACCTGCGCCTTGCCGGCGTTCTGTTCCAGGTCCGGTGCCTGGAGGACCTCGCCCGCCGAACGGACCGACTCCAGGCCCTTGGTGAGGATCGGGGCGAGCCCCAGCAGTGTCGTCACGGAGCCGGTGAGCACGGTGAAGAAGGCGCTGAGCATGACGACGTCACCGGGGGTGACCGGCATCCAGCCGTGGTAGGCGACCAGCGCGGACCCGGTCAGGCACAGCACCCCCAGGGTGTTGAGGATGACCCAGGCCAGGGAGCCGAATCGCCCGTTGACCATGTCGAGGCGCAGCCCCGCCACGAAGACCTGGCGCAGCGAGCCGTCCACCCGGCCGAGCGCGGTGCGCTCCAGCCCGTGTGCCCGGGTGATCGGGATCAGCGTGGTCATCTCACCGACGCGCGAGGAGAGTTGCTCGACCTCGCGGCGGAACGACTCGTTGTGGCTGCGCAGCCGGGCGCGCAGTTTCATCACCAGGAATCCGGCCGCGGGGACGACGACGAGGAAGACCGGCAGGAAGGCGGGGACGCGGATGCCGATGACGACGAGGCCGCCGATCAGTGTGACGACGGCGCCGAGCCCCATGTCGGCGCTCTGCTGCATCATCTGCTCCACCGACTCCACGTCGCGGACCACCTTGGCCTGCAGGACGCTGGAGCTGACCCGGGCGTGGTAGCCGATGGAGAGCTGCTGCATCCGCCGGCAGAGCGCCGAGCGCAGGGTGGTGCCCATGCGCCGGATGCTGCCGCCGAGGCAGCGTACGTACCACTGGTGCAGCGGGTAGTTGATGACCAGGATGAAGAGCAGTACGCCGGTGGACTTCCACAGTCCGGACTCCGGACCGTGCTGCACCACGACGTCCAGGACGGTCGCGGTGATCAGAGGAAGCAGCCAGATCGGGCTGTGCTTGACGACGAAGAGGGCGACTGCGAGGGCGAGCCGCCCCCGGTCGGGCCGCAGGAGATGGCCGAGGGTGCGGACCGGGTTCTCGCCGCGGTAGCGGTGGTCGAGGTGGTCGAAGGGTGCCAGGGGGTCGGACGAGAGGGTGGAAACCGCTTTCTGCATGGGGTCATCCCATCGCGGTGCCGCCGTGCGGTGCAACTCCGTTCCACGGTTGCCCGCTAGCGGGCAGGGGCCTTGTCCGGGACCGGGTCCGGGGTCGTCGTCCGTCCCGCGCGGCGGGGGTGTCCGGCCGTGGCGACGGCCGTGGTGACCAGACCGGCCAGCAGGCCCCAGAACGCAGAGCCGATGCCGAGCAGGGTCACTCCGGAGGCGGTGGCGAGGAAGGTCACCACGGCCGCCTCGCGGGAGGCGGGATCGGACAGCGCCGAGACGAGCGAGGCCTCGATGGTGGCGAGGAGGCCGATTCCCGCGATGGCCAGGACGAGTTCGTGCGGCATGGCGGCCAGGAGGGAGGCGACGGTCGCCCCGAGCAGTCCCACGCAGAGGTAGAACACGCCGGCCCAGACGGCCGCCAGGAAGCGGCGTTCGCGGTCGGGGTGGGCCTCCTCGCCGGTGCAGATGGCGGCGGTGATCGCGGCGAGGTTGAGGCCGAAGGCCCCGAAGGGCGCCAGCACCGCGTTGGCCGCGCCGGTCCAGGTCATCAGCGGGGACACCGGGACGTCGTAGCCCGAGCCCCGGAGCACGGCGACGCCGGGCAGGTTCTGGGAGGCCATCGTGACCACGAAGAGCGGGGCGCCGACGCTGACGAGGACCTTCCAGTCGAACTCCGGGGCGGTGAACACCGGGGTGGCGAGGGCGAGCCGGACCGTGCCGAGCTTCCAGCCGCCGGTGAACACGGTGGCCGCCACCCCCGCGGCGAGCGCCACCAGCACCGCGTACCGGGGCAGCAGCCGGCGGGCCAGCAGATAGGCGACGAACATGGGGAACGCGACCGCGAAGCTGCCGTGCATCGTGCTGAACAGCCCGGTGCCGAACCGGAACAGCACTCCGGCCAGCAGGGCGGCCGCCAGCGGCACGGGGATCCGGCTCATCAGCCGGCTGAACCACCCCGTCACGCCGCTGACGAGGATCAGCAGTCCGGAGAAGACGAACGCGCCGATGGCCTGCGGCATCGACACCCCGCTCAGGCCGGTCGTCAGCAACGCGGCCCCGGGCGTCGACCAGGCGGTCACGACGGGTGCGCGGAAGCGCAGCGACAGGCCGATGCTGGTGCAGGCGAGCCCGATGCCGAGGGCGAGCATCCACGAGGAGAGTGCGCGCTCGTCGGCACCGGCCGCCTTCGCGGCGGTGAAGACCAGGGCGGCGGAGCTGGTGACCCCGACCATGACGGCGATCAGTCCGGCGGTCACGGCCGAGGGCGGCGCGGCCGAGCGGATACGGGCGAGCGCGAGCATGAGTGAGCCGCTTTCCTGGTGGGGAGGGGGCCGGGCCCGGCAGGGGCGCCGACAGGCGTTCCGTATACGGAACGTTCTGTTTGTGGAACACTAGAGAGGCGGGCCGACGCCCGTCAACCGGGAACTGCGGAGCGGATGCGGGCCGATGGGGCTGAACGAGGACGTGGGGCGCAGGCTCCGGGCGCTGCGGCGCGAGCGGGAGCTGTCCCTGTCGGAGCTGGCCCGCCGGTCCGGCGTGGGGAAGGGGACGCTCTCCGAGCTGGAGAGCGGCACCCGCAACCCCACCCTGGAGACGCTGTACGCGCTGACCACCGCGCTCGGCCTGCCCCTCAGCGCCGCCCTGGGCGACCCGCCCGCGACGGCCGGCCCCGGCCCCGTCCGCACCGGCGTGTCCGGCAGCGCGGTCACCGCCGTCCTGCTGGAGCGCTACGAGGACGAGGACGGATCGGCCGTCACCGATGTCTTCCGCGTCAGTATCCGCGCGGGCGGCGTCCAGGAGTCCCGGGCCCATGTCCCCGGCACGCGGGAGAGCCTGATGGTCCTGAGCGGCACCGCCGTCGTCGGCCCGCCGGACGCCACCCGCACCGTCGGTCCCGGTGCGAGCGTCCGGTGGCGGGCCGACGTGCCCCATGTCTACGGCGCGCCCGACGGCGCGGTGGAGGGCGTCCTCTTCGTCCGCTATCCCTCGGCGGCCGAGAGCGGCTGACGGACCGTTCAGGCGGCGGCGAGCAGGGCCCCGTACGCCCGCCGGAACGCCGGATGCCCGCCGAGCCGGCGGACGTACGCCTGGAGCCGGGGGTACGCCCCCGGCGCACCGGAGGCGCCCGGCTGGACGAGGGCCGTCCAGAGGTCGACGTCGGCGGCCGTGAGTGCGTCGCCCAGCGCGTACGGCCGCAGCGGGAGCCGGCGCTCCAGCGCGCCGAGCACGGCCGCCCGTCCGCCGGCCTCGGCGAGACCGAGCTCCAGGAGCTCGCGGAGCGCCTCGATGTCGGGGGCCAGGGCGGAAGGGGTGAGTGTGCCGGGGCGGTCGGCCCCCTGGCCGGACACCAGCTCCGCGAGATCACGCAGGATGTCCGGGGTGTGGTTGCTGACGATGCGTCCGCTCCACCGGTCGCGCAGCGCGGGGACGGTCAGCGGGCCGTCGTAGTGGTGCACCGTCGCCTCGTACGCGGCGCGCAGCGAGGCGAAGCCGTCCGGGGAGGCGGCCGGGTGCGTCAGCAGGGTGGTGGTGACGTTCTGATCCGGGCCGAGCAGGTCCAGGGTGATCGAGACGCGCAGTGAGCGCGGACAGCCGGCGGACAGGAAGAGTTCGTAGCGGTGAGGGGCGGGATAGAAGCCGCCCGCGAGACCGACGCCGATCCGGCTGTGGAAGCGCGGTGAGGGAATCCCCGACGGGGGGCGCAGACCCAGCGCGCGGGCGGGGGAGATGGTGGGCGCGGGGGTACGCGGGGGCGTTCCGGTCGTACCGAGGCCGCGCGGGACTGTTTCGGGCATGACTCTCCTGTGGGATCCCTGGAGGAACGACGGAGCCGCCGCCGCGTTCTGGGCGGCGGGACGAGGAAAGGGCGACCGCGCCCGCGCGGGGGTGTGCGGGGGCGCTGGGGACCGGCCGGAGGCCGTCCGTTCGGGGAGCGGACCGGCGGGTGCGGGGCGGTGGGCGGCGGTCCGGCCGGCCGGGACGGCGGCGGGCCGGGCGGACCCGGGGGCGCGGGCGCCTACGAGGCGCTGGCGACGCGCAGCAGGTCGATGTGCAGACGCCTCGTCAATCCGTTCCTGGGCACTTCCCACCGGTCCTGCCGTCGGGGCGCCCGCGGGAGGCGGGGCCGCGCTTGTCCTGTCGCGCCGACAGGACCCGGTCGTCACCCGGAGCACCCCATCGCGGCCGAAGGGTTGCGCGTCAGCGGGCCGGGGCCGATGACCGCGCGGACGGGGAGCCCGTGCGCGCGGCGCTGACAGTCGTGACCGTCCCCGTCAGTCTCGGCCCGCCCGGTGGCGCCGTCAAGGACACCGTCGCCGCTGTCTCGACAGGTGGTCGGTTCCCGTGCGGCGAGGGGGTGTTGAGGAATGCGCGCGACCGGCTCAGCCCGCGCTCAGCAGGTTGACCAGCCGGATGTAGCGCACCCAGTCCCAGTGGCTTCCCGGGTCCGTGTGGTCGGAGCCCGGCACCTCGGAGTGGGCCAGGATGTGCGCACGGTCCTTGGGGATGCCGTAGCGGTCGCAGATCGAGGCGGTCAGCAGGGCCGACTTCTCGTACAGGGCGTTGGTGAAGTACGAGGGCTGGTCCACGTACCCCTCGTGCTCGATGCCGATGCTGCGGGTGTTGTAGTCCCAGTTTCCCGCGTGCCAGGCGATGTTCTTCTCCCGGACGCACTGGTCGATGTAGCCGTCCGAGGAGCGCACCACGTAGTGCGCGGACACCTGTTTCGCCGGGTTCTGGAAGATGGCCACGGCGTCGGAGAACGTCTCCTGGGTGACATGGATGATCACGTACTGGACGGGATACGCCGAAGGGCGGGAGGAGACCGTGTAGTTGGAGGTCGACGCCGGGGCCCAGTGCGCCGTCGGATAGTCCGTGTCGCCGGCCTCGGCCGCGCTGGCCCGGACGGACGAGGGAAGCAGCGCCGCGGCGACGGTGGCCGCGGTGCCCTGGATGATCCTTCTGCGGTCCATGTGTGTACTCCTGGAGGTGGGGGGACGGAGGAACACGGCTCGCACACACGTCCGTTGAACGGACCCCTGCGTCCGATGTCCGGCCGGGCGGTGTGCGCGCCCACCGTACGGGCGTGGCGCGGGCGGCGGAAGACGGCGCGGCGCGAAAACGGGGCGCGCGGACGCGAGCGGGCCGCCGGGCGGGGAACCCGGCGGCCCGAGGAGTACGACGGAGCGTCAGTGTGCCAGCGGGCGCGGCAGTTCGACGGTCGTCACGGTCGTCCTGATCCCGGAGTCGACCAGCCGCCCGTGCGCGTCGAAGGCGCCGGCCCCGTCCGTCATCCCGAAGTCGTTGTCGTTGACGAGGGCCAGGGTGCTGCGGCCGGTCACCGCCACCCCCTCGATCTTGCCGGGCACGCCCGGCACCGTCCCGAGGTCGACGACCAGGCTCTTGCGGAGCACCGGGACGCCGGAGGCCGCCGGGTCCGCCAGCTCCTCGTACGACGGGGAGGAGGCCGGGGCGTCCCAGCGCGACCCCAGGATCCCGGCGCCGCGCGGCAGCGTGACGCGGTGCAGGCGTGCCGTGCGGTCGGTGCGCTCCTCGACGAGCAGGGTGTCGCGGCCGATCGCGACGACGGACGAGACCTTCAGCTCCGAGGTGTCGTCCTCGCCCGGGTCCACGACGTCCACCGGGTCGAAGCGGTAGGCGTACTCGGCGGTGACGGCCTTCTTCTTCGTCGAGAACCGCAGCAGCCGGATGTTGCGCGAGGACTCGCCCGCGTCCTGGTCGGGGAGAGAGAGCGGGCTCTGGACCGCCATCACCAGATCGCCGCCGGGCAGCAGTGCCAGCCCCTCGAAGCCCCGGTTGACCTTCCGGTGCAGCAGGATGCCGGGCAGCGCCTCCACCACGGGGTAGTCGGCGCCCCGCAGATCCAGCCCCTCGGGAACGTAGCGGGTCAGCACCCGCCCCCGCTCCGATACGTGCACGAGTGACGGCCCGTACTCGTCCACCAGCCAGAACGATCCGTCCGCCGCCCGCACGATCCCCTCGGTGTCCAGCCCGTTCGGGTTGTACGGGAGCGGCGTGCCCGCGTCGTAGGTGTACGGCGCCTCGTCGCGCCCGGACTGGTTCGGCAGTCCGGTGACGGGGGCGCCCGACCGCGTGGTCAGGGGGATCGAGCGCACCACCTCGACCTGCCCGCCCGTCACCCGGATCCGGACGATCGCCGGGTCGAACCCGGGCACCGGGAAGGTACGACGCTTGCTGCCGCCGACCTTGATCTGGCCGTTGGGGCCCCGGTCCGTGACGGTCCAGTACTCGCCCGTGCGCCCCGCCGGGTAGATGTCGCTGCCGATGCCGCCGAGCAGGACCCCGCGGTCGTCGTCGACCGTCCCGGGCAGCAGGGCGTTGCTGAAGCCGCCGAGCGGGACGGCGCCGAGCGTGGCGCTCGCCGTGACCCGGGCGGTGGTGCCGGGGCGGTGGTGGCGGTCCTGCGCGCCGGTCGCGGTGCCCGCGGCACACACGGTGCCGAGCAGGGCGAGCGGCAGCCCGGCGGCCAGGGATCGACGGACAACACGCGCGGACATGGGGCCTCCTGAGGGGCAAGGAACGTTTCGCCCGTCAGGTTCCGCGCCGTGCCTCAACGGCCGGTGACATCCAGTTGAACTCAGGGGCGGAACGCGACGACGGGCGGGGGCCGCACCGCACGGCCCCGCCCGTCGCCGGCCCTCCGCTCAGACGTCCACCGCGTCGGTGGCTGCCGCGTCCGCCCACGCCGCCGCCGGATCCTCGTCCGAGGGCCCCGCCGGAACCCAGCGGCCGCCCTCCTTGCGGAACGGATACCAGCGCCCGTCCCGCCCGTTGCGCAACTGCACCGTGCCGTCCGCCGAGGTCCACCGGTTGCGCTCGGCGCGCAGCCGGGGCGCCTCGTCCTCGTCCCAGGCACCGGCGAGACCGGCCCTGGCCCGGATGAGCGCCGGGCCGTCCGGCGTCCACTCCTCGTCGAGCACGGCCAGCGCGGCCGGCCCGCCGTACCGCCAGGCAGCCACCGCCGCCGGCAGGGCGGCGCGCGGCCGGCCGGATCCGGTCGCCAGCCGGCCCGCGATCCACGGCTCCGGCCGGGCCTCGGCCGCCAGCCGCACCGCGTCCTCCCGCGCGCTCGGAGCCTCCGGCACCGGGTGCTGTCCGTGCCCCGCCGACAGCGCCTCCACGAGCATCCGGTGCGCGCGGGCCGCGGCGTCCCGGGCCAGCAGCTCCAACGCCGCAGGATCCACACCCGGTTCGGGGTCGGTCTCCGTGTCCAGCGAGGGGGCCGGGCCCGGTGCGTCGGGAACCTCCGGCACCGGCGGGAGCGGCGGCAGGACCGCCGCGTCCGCGTACGCCTCGTCCGCCGGCACACCGGGCGCTCCGTCCCCGGCCTCCTCACGGGCGTCCGGGATCCCTTCGGTGTCCGGCCCGGAGCGCCCGCCCGCCCGCGCGGCGATCCGCACCTGGAGCTCGTCCAGCAGCCGCCGCTCACCGCGCCCCCGCAACAGCAGGAGCACGAAGGGGTCCTGGTCCAGCAGCCGGGCCACCTGGTAGCAGAGCGCCGCGGTGTGCGGACAGTGGTCCCAGGCCTCGCAGGTGCACTCCGGATCCAGATCGCCGATCCCCGGCAGCAGCTCCACCCCGGCCGCCGCCGCGTCCTCGACCAGATGCGGCGGCATCTCCCGGTCCAGCAGGGCGGCGATGTGCCCGGCCCGGTCGACCGCCATGTCCAGGAAGCGGTCCCACTGCTCGGCGCTCAGTTCCTGGAGCAGGACGTCGCTGCGGTGGCCGCCCGTGTTCCGGTCCCGCACCACGGCGGTGATCCGGCCGGGCCGCACGGACACCGCGCCGACCCGGCCCTCGCGGGCGAACCGGCGGCCCGTCTTGAGCTGCTGGTTGTCCAACGCCGTGTCCTCCAGCGCCTTCAGCCAGGCCCCGCCCCACCAGGACGTCGCGAAGCCGCGGCCCGGGGCGGGCGGCAGCGGGGCGAAGGTGCGCTCGGGACCCGAGGCCGCCCCGCCGGTCCCGTCGCCGCCGGGCCCGCCGTCCTCGCCGTCGCCGAACTCCTCGTCGTCGTAGCCCTCGTCCTCGAACGGATCGGGCTCGTATCCGTCCTCCGGGTATCCGTGTGTCATCGTGCGCCCCCTCGCAGCTCGACCAGATCGGCCAGTTCGGCATCGCTCAGCTCGGTCAGGGCGCTCTCGCCGGAGCCGAGCACGGCGTCGGCGAGCCCCTGCTTGCGGGCCAGCATGTCCGCGATGCGGTCCTCGATCGTGCCCTCCGCGATCAGCCGGTGCACCTGGACGGGCTGGGTCTGGCCGATGCGGTAGGCCCGGTCGGTGGCCTGCGCCTCGACGGCCGGGTTCCACCAGCGGTCGAAGTGCACCACATGCCCGGCGCGGGTCAGGTTGAGACCCGTCCCGGCCGCCTTGAGCGAGAGCAGGAAGACCGGGGCTCCGCCGGACTGGAAGCGGTTGACCATCGCCTCGCGCTCCGCCACCGGCGTACCCCCGTGCAGGAACTGCGTGCTGATGCCGCGCGCCGTCAGATGCCGCTCCAGCAGCCGCGCCATCTGCACGTACTGGGTGAAGACCAGCACACCAGCGCCCTCCGCGAGCATGGTGTCGAGCAGTTCGTCCAGTAGCTCGACCTTGCCCGAGCGGTCCGCGATCCGGGGCTCCTCCTCCTTGAGGTACTGCGCGGGGTGGTTGCAGATCTGCTTGAGCGCCGTCAGCAGCTTCACCACCAGCCCGCGCCGCGCCATGCCGTCCGCCTCGGAGATGGCCGCCAGCGTCTCGCGCACCACCGCCTCGTACAGCCCCGCCTGTTCGGGTGTGAGCGACACCGCCCGGTCCGTCTCGGTCTTCGGCGGCAGCTCCGGCGCGATGCCGGGATCGGACTTGCGGCGGCGCAGCAGGAAGGGCCGCACCAGCGCGCCGAGCCGCTCGGCGGCCGCCGGATCCCCGCCCTCCGCGGCCCGCGCGTAGCGGGTGCGGAAGGTGCCGAGCCGGCCCAGCAGGCCCGGGGTGGTCCAGTCGAGGATCGCCCACAGCTCGGAGAGGTTGTTCTCCACGGGCGTGCCGGTGAGCGCGACCCGCGCCTGCGCGCCGATGGTGCGCAGCTGCCGGGCCGTCGCCGAGTACGGGTTCTTCACGTGCTGTGCCTCGTCCGCGACGACCATGCCCCAGCGCACCGCCGAGAGCCGGGGCGCGTCGAGCCGCATCGTGCCGTACGTGGTGAGGACGAACGCGTCGTCGGCCAGCTCCTCCAGGCTGCGCGAGCCGCCGTGGAAGCGGCGGACCGGGATGCCCGGGGCGAACTTCTCGATCTCCCGCTGCCAGTTGCCCATGAGCGAGGTCGGGCAGACCACCAGGGTCGGTCCGGCCGCGCCCTCCAGGGTCCGGCGGTGCAGATGCAGGGCGATCAGGGTGATGGTCTTGCCGAGGCCCATGTCGTCGGCGAGGCAGCCGCCGAGCCCGAGCGAGGTCATCGTGTGCAGCCAGTTCAGTCCGCGCAGCTGGTAGTCGCGCAGGGTCGCGACGAGGGCGGCGGGCTGTCCGACGGCCGTCTCGCCCTCGGGCCGGGACTCGGGGTCGGCGACCCGCTGCCGCAGACGCTCCAGCCACCCCGTCGCCGAGACCTCCACGCGCCGGCCGTCGACCTCCGTGGAGCCGGTCAGCACGGCGCCCAGGGCGTCGATGGGGGCGACCTTGCGGTCGTGGGTCTCCCGGGCCCGGCGGGCCTGCTCGGGGTCGATGAGCACCCACTGGTCGCGCAGCCGCACCAGCGGCCTGCCCGCCTCGGCGAGCCGGTCCAGCTCGTCGCGTCCGAGTCGCTGCCCGCCGAGCGTGAACGACCAGGTGAACGAGAGAAGGGCGTCGGAGGAGAGCAGCGGTACGGCGTCCGAGGCGTGGAACGCGCGTCCCCCGGTGCGGCGTTCGCCGTCCTCCGGGTCCGCGTCCGCGTCCGCCGGCCCGATCACGGCACGGGCCGTGAGGGTGCGGGCGAGTTCCCGGGGCCAGTGCACCTGGACCCCGGTGGCGGCGAGCGCGGCCGACGCCGGGCCGAGCAGTCCGGCGATCTCCTCGTCCGCGGGCTCCACGGCGTCCGGCACGGCGGCCGACAGCAGGGGCGCCAGCGGCGGCCAGGCCCGCGCGGCCCGGCGCAGCATGAGGAGCGCGTCCATCCGGGCCCGCGGTCCGAAGGCCGCGGCGGCCGGACCCGAACCGGCCCAGATCTCGGCCGCGTCGGCGACCAGCGTGGGATCGCCGACGCCATGGATCTGCGGCACCACGCGGAACGAGGGGCCGTGCGCGCCGTCGGCCTCCGATCCGGCCCGGTCGAGGCCCGCCACCTCGACGCGCAGGGAGAGGCGGACACCCGCGTCGTGCACGGCGGCCACATCGGCGAGCCAGGCCCGTTGACCCGGCACATGCTGCGGCTCCTCGGCGGCGAAGGCCGGTCCGCCCGCGGCCTGCGGGGCCGCCGGGGTGCGCGGCAGACCGTCCACCACCGCGTCGAGGAACGCCCGCAGGAGCCGCTCCGGTTCGGGCAGGAGCAGGGGCTGCGCGAGGGCGTCGACCGGGACCGCGTGCGCGGTCGGGGGCATGGACGCGGCCAGGGAGCGGATCCGGGTCTGGTCGTCGGCCGTCAGCGGGCCGGCCCGCCAGCTGTCGTGGTCGGTCGCGCTGAGCCCCGGCAGCAGCAGTCCGCGCGCCGCGAACTGAAGGGCGAGCAGCCCGGCCGCCCCCCAGAACAGCGCGGCGGGCGAGGCGTGGGAGGCCGTCCGGGCGCGGGTGAGGACGGCGAGGGCGTCGCGGACGGGGAGGATCCGGGCCGGTACGAGCCGGGGCGCCGCGTCGGGACCGGCCACGGTCAGCTCCTCGACCGTGCCCGGCGCCTCCGGCGGACTGCTGCCGTCCGGATACCAGAAGGCGACCCGGCCGGTACGGGAGGGATCCGCCGGCAGGAAGACCACGGAACAGCCGGCCAGGGCGGAGATTTCGGAGAGCGATGCTGCGGGGAGGCGGTGCACAGCGATGGCAGAGTCCTCAAATTTGACTAGTGGAAGGTCGCCGAGGATAGCCCACCGATGGTCGCGGGGGAAGGGCTTCTGGCGTGATCTGCATCACTTGAAAATGTCCTCTATGTCTCCCCGGTGGTGCCAGCACCCGTATGGGGCGAGGGGGCTGGCACCAGGGAACCCCGGGTGGTGACTCCATGGCTCCACGACTCCCGCGAATCGTACGTTTTTTCAGGTCAGCCAGGACCAGAAGACCGGAGACGCCATGCCTCAGGCCGCGACCATCGCCGTCGTACCACCCCGTGAGGGCGCCGTGCGCACCACGAACCCCACCGGCGGCCCGGGTGCGGGCAGCGACTTCGCACCGCTGCTGCGGACCGTCAGGGAACAGGGTCTCCTCAAGCGGCGCACCGGCTGGTACGCCGCCGGCATCACCGTCAACCTGCTGGCCCTGGGTGCGGTGCTCGCCGGCATCGTCCTCCTCGGCGACACCTGGTGGACGCTGCCGCTCGCGCTTCCCCTGGCCGTCCTCTGGTCCCGCACCGCCTTCTTCGGCCACGACGCCGGACACGCCCAGATCACCGGCGACCGGCGGGTGAGCCGCGCCATCGGCCTGTTCCACGCCAATCTGCTGCTCGGGATGAACGAGGCGTGGTGGAACGACAAGCACGTACGTCACCACGCCCACCCGAACCACGTGGACAAGGACCCGGACGTCGGGGTCGGCGCCCTCGTCTGGACCGCGAAACAGGCGGCCCAGCGCGAGGGGTTCGCCCGCTGGCTCACCCGCAACCAGGCCCGGCTGTTCTTCCCGATGCTGCTGCTCGAAGGCATCGCGCTCAAGGTCTCCGGATTCCAGTACCTGCGACGCCAGCCCGTCCGCGAACGCGCCCTTTCCGCCCTGCTGCTCACCGCGCACCTCGGACTGTACGCCGCCCTGCTGTTCACGGTCCTGTCCCCGGGCAAGGCCGTCGTCTTCGCCCTCGTGCACCACGCCCTCTTCGGCCTGCACCTCGGGATGTCCTTCGCACCGAACCACAAGGGCATGGAGATGCCCGACCCCCACGGGGACCGCTGGGGCCACCTCCAGCGGCAGGTCCTGACCTCGCGCAACGTCCGGGGCGCGGTTCTCACCGACTGGTTCCTCGGCGGGCTCAACTACCAGATCGAGCACCACCTCTTCCCGAGCATGCCGCGCCCCCACCTCAGGCGCGCCCAGCCGCTCGTCCGGGCCCACTGCGAAGCGCTCGGCATGCCCTACACGGAGACCGGGCTCATCGAGTCCTACCGGCAGGCCCTGGAGCACATGCACGAGGTCGGCGCCCCGCTGCGATGACGGACGGGCGGGGCACCCCGCCCAGGGGTTTCCCGCCGATGAGGAACCGTGGAGCACGCACAGGCGTTCTTCCATCAGAAGCGGCCACGGGCCGCGGAGGAGGCGTGGACGATGTCGAACACAGCGAAGATCGCCATCGGAGGAGTTGTCGTCGCGGTCGTCCTGATGCCGTTCATCGGCTTCTGGCTGTCCCTGCTGGTCCTCGTCGGGGTCCCCACGATCGCCTACCTGGCCCTGGATCCCGGCCAGCGGCGCAGGCTCCGTAGGATCACTCGTAAGGAAATAGGCCGCTGAGCAAGGGGACCCGCACCGTGAGTGGCACCGTCACCGCCGTGAGCCGGAACGAGACGTACAGCTTCACCAAGCCCAACCGGGACAGCGTGACCCTGCTGACCGGTCTGGGAGTGGAGGGGGACGTCCACGCGGGGGTGACCGTGAAACACCGCTCCAGGATCGCCCAGGACCCCACCCAGCCCAATCTGCGCCAGGTCCACCTCATCCACGCGGAGCTGTTCGACGAGCTGCGCGAGGCCGGCTACGAGATCACCCCCGGTGATCTCGGGGAGAACGTCACCACCCGGGGCATCGACCTGCTGGGGCTGCCGGTCGGCACCCGTCTCCACCTCGGCGACGAGGCCGTCGTCGAGGTCACCGGGCTGCGCAACCCGTGCCTCCAGATCGACAACTTCCGGACGGGACTGCTCAAGCGGGTCGTCGGCCGGGACGAGACCGGTGCCGTCGTCCGCAAGGCCGGGATCATGAGCGTGGTCGCCGTCGGCGGTGTCGTCCGGCCCGGCGACCGGATCGAGGTCCGGCTTCCGGCCGAGCCGCACCGCCCGCTGGAGCGCGTCTGACACACCCGCACGCGAGGTGCCCCGGACCACCGGTCCGGGGCACCACGCGTGTACGGGGCGGCCGGGGTCAGGACGGCCGCACGGCCATCGCGTCCAGCGCCGTGAGCAGCTCGGGCAGCGCCGTGCCGCGCTTCACGGTCATGATCTCGCCGGGCACCTCGTCCAGCAGCAGGAAGGCGATGTCGTCGGTCCGGGCGACCATGGACCAGCCGGGGCCGTCGGCCCGGATCATCCGCGCGTCCCCCGGGGCGAACGAGGAACGCACCCGGCCGGGCGGCGGCGGGCTGGTCCGGTACGCGTCCGCCTCGGCCAGCGCCCGCCGCACCCCGGGATGCCCGCCGCCGGTGGCGGACGCGTCCGCGCCGTCGCCCTTCTCGGCCCGGGAGGCGTCCGGCCGCCCGTCGCCTCCGCCCTCGGCCCCGTCCTCCCCGCCCGGGGCGGTCCCGGAATCCGTGTCCTCGTCGTCGACCTGCTCCCGCCAGACCGCCCACTGCGACGCGATCGCGTCCGCGCCCAGCCGGCGCTGGGCGGGGCCCCAGGTGTCGGTGTCCGGCGGGGAGAGCGGTGCCAGGGGCTCGCCCTCCACCCCGGGGTCGGGCCCCGGATCGTGCGGCGCGGGCACGCCGGGGGCGGCGACGGCCACGGCGAGCGGCCAGCCGGGCAGCGCGCAGACCACCGAGCGGTCGTCCGGCGACAGGTCGTACTCCATCCCGCAGTCCCAGGACGCGATCGCCACGGCCACCAGGGACACGTCGTCCACGACCACCGTCCAGCGCGCGCCGTCGCCGTCCTGGCCCATGACCAGGCCGTACCCCTCCGCGTACGGTTCGAGGCCCAGGGCCGCGCAGGCCTCCGGATAGTCGTCGCCGAGCACGCTCGGGAACTGCGCGGGAGTCAGCAGGACCGCGGTCAGCACATACAGCGCGTCGTCGTCGGCGACGGCGTCGTCCGTCCCGGTCACCGCACCCTCCTCTTCCGTCACGGTTGTCGTCGGCGCACCTTAACCAGTGGGTAACCCGCCCGTCGAGGCCCTGACAAGGCCGGTCCCGCCGCTCCCGGTGGTGTGCGGCCGGGCCGGGATCACTCGTCGGCGAGACCCAGCAGCGTCCGGGCGGCCTGCTCCGGTGTGACGCCGCGCTCCCGCGCGAGCGCGACGACGGCCCGGCAGGCCAGCTCGCTCACACCGAAGGACAGCGCCTCGGGCGACACCCAGCCGCTCGCCTCCTCCATCCGGTCCTGGTCGTTCTCCGCCGAGGCCCCCACATACGTGGCCGCCGCCTCGAACAGGTTGTGCTGCCGGCGGGCCGGAGCGGTGGTCGGGCCGCTTCTCCGCGGGGTCACGGCTCTGCGCCATAGGTGCTTCACGCCGGTCATGGGTACCGCCTTTCGGGTTGCGCGTACGTACTCACCGTCCTGCCCACGCACGTAGGCTGGGACACTCGACCTGGACAGAGGGGGACGGTGCGGTGAAGCGCTACGACCGGCTGAAGGAGATCCAACGCCTCGATCCGGAGCGGGACTTCCTGGAGATCTACCGGATCACCGCGACGTACGAGTTCCCCTGGGACTTCACCCGCGCCCTGGAACTCGCCCTGTACCGCACCTATGCGGTGCCCTCGATCGGCCGGCTCCTGGCGGAGACCGCCGAACTGACGGACCGTGCGCAGAAGCGGTACGACGACACCGCGCTGCTTCTGGACACCGTGGTCGAGCACGGCTTCGACAGCGATCCGGGACGCACCGCCATCCGCCGCATCAACCGGATGCACCGCAGCTACGACATCAGCAACGACGACATGCGCTATGTGCTCTGCACCTTCGTCGTCAGCCCGAAGCGCTGGCTGGACGCGTACGGCTGGCGCCGGCTGTCCGACCACGAACTGCGGGCGTGCGCGGCCTACTACCGGACCCTCGGCGCCCATATGGGCATCAAGGACCTGCCGGCCACGTACGAGGAGTTCGAGCACACCCTCGACAGCTACGAGGCCGCGCACTTCGGCTGGGACGAGGGGGCGCGCTCCGTCTCGGACGCGACCCTGGCGCTGATGGCCTCCTGGTATCCGCGCCCGCTCGCGCCCCTCGTCCGGGGAGCGAGCCTCGCCCTCCTCGACGACGCGCTGCTGCGCGCCTTCCGCTACCCGGCGCCAGGGCCCGCCGCGCGCGCCGTCACCCGGGGCGCCCTGCGGCTCAGGGCGCGCGCGGTCCGGCTCCTCCCGCCGCGCCGCACCCCGCACTACGCCCGGCAGAACCCCGAGATCAAGGGGTATCCGAACGGCTACGAGGTGTCCGCGCTCGGCACGTACCCGGTCCCCGGCACCGGCGGCTGCCCGGTCCGCCACCTCCGGGACGCCGAGGCCGAAACGGCGTGACGCGCCGGCCGGCGGACCGGCCCGCGGGTGCTCCCCGCCTCAGCCGGAGCGCTCGGCCAGTGCCAGATAGCGGGCGTCCTCGTCCGCGTACGAGACGAGGCGCCAGCCCGAACGGGCCAGCAGCGGGCGGAGGTTCGGTTCGGCCCGCAGATCGCCGTCGGTGATCCGGCGGCCCCGGCGGGCCGCGAGCGCCGCGCGCCCCACGGGGTGGAACAGCGCCAGCAGCCCGCCCGGCCGTACCACCCGGGCGAGTTCGGCGAGATCCGGCCCCGGCCGCGACAGATGGGAGATCAGCCCCGCCGCGAACACCGCGTCCAGCGCGCCCGGACGCAGGGGCAGCCGTGCGACATCGGCCAGGACCAGCCGGCCGTCCCGGTCCCGCCCGGCCCGGACGGCCGCCTCCAGCATGGCCGGGGTGAGGTCCGCGCCCAGCACGGTCCCCTCCGGTCCGACCGCCTCCCGCAGCGCGGGCAGGGCCCGCCCCGTGCCGCATCCCGCGTCCAGCACGGCGTCCCCGGGCCGCAGCCCCAGCGACGAGACCGCCGCCGCGAAGGCCGGACCGTCGTCGGGGAAACGGGTGTCCCAGCCTGCCGCCCGCGCCCCGAAGAACTCCTGGACATGTGTGTGGTCATCGGTCATACGGACATGATCGCGCAGCCCCACCGCGAACGAAACGTCATGAAGCGGTGTACACGTTCGACCACGGCGCGATCGTTCGGGAGCATCTCTCTGTCATATACCGGCAGCTTTCGAATGCGCCGGGGGTGAGCGCCCCGGCGCGACTAGCGTCCCCGAGTCATGGGACACCTGGACCACGCCAGCTTCGGCTGGCTCACCCCCGTGCTGTCGTACGCGATGGCCTGCATCGGCGCCGCGCTCGGTCTGAGCTGCACCGTGCGCGCCCTCGACACGACCGGACGCTCCCGGCGCAACTGGCTGATCACGGCCGCCTCCGCCATCGGCTCGGGCATCTGGACGATGCACTTCGTCGCGATGCTCGGCTTCGGCGTCTACGGCACCGACATCCGCTACAACGTGCCGCTCACCCTCGTCAGCCTGCTCGGCGCCATGGTCGTGGTCGGCGGCGGCGTCTTCGCCGTCGGCTACAGCCGCGACCGCACCAGGGCACTGCTGCTCGGCGGTCTCACCACCGGACTCGGCGTCGCCAGCATGCACTACCTCGGCATGGCGGCCCTGCGACTGCACGGCACGGTCCACTACGACCCGCTGCGCGTCGTCCTCTCCGTCGTCATCGCGGTCATCGCCGCGACGGCCGCGCTCTGGGCCGCCCTCAACATCCGCTCGAACCGGGCCGTCGCCCTTGCCTCGCTCGTCATGGGCGCGGCCGTCAGCAGCATGCACTACACCGGCATGCTGGCCGTGAGCGTACGGGTCACCCCCTCGGCCGACCCGCTCCCCGGCGCCACCGCCATGCAGTTCATCTTCCCGCTCGCGGTCGGCCTCGGCTCCTACCTCTTCCTCACCTCCGCGTTCGTGGCGCTCTCGCCCACCGCACCGGAACGGGCCGCCTACGCCCGCGCCGGCCGCGCCGAGCCGGCCCCGGGCGCACCGCCCGCCCCGGAACCGGCCCCCACCCCGTGGCACACCACCCGCCGCCCGGGAACCGCCCCCGCCGGAACACGCTGACCGGCCGGCCCGATCCCCACCCCCTCGCCCCCCGCCCCCACCACCCACACCCGACCCGGAACGAGGAGGCCATGCGCCCATCCCGCACGACCCCGGAGACCGGTGCCTCCGACGCCCGGCCCGGCACCCCTCCGGCCCCGCCGGCCCGAGGCCGCCGCGCCCATGCCGGACCTCCGGCCGACGAGAGCGCGGAACGCGCCGCCGTACGGCCCGAGCCGGGACCCGCTCCCCGGGGAGCCCTGCGCCTGCGGCCCCGGACCGTCCGAGCGAAGATCATCTCGCTGCTCATGGTGCCGGTCGTGTCGCTGCTCGCACTGTGGGGGTTCGCGACCGTGTCCACGGCCCAGGACGTGGCCCGGCTGCGCCAGTTGCAGCGGGTCGACGACGAGGTCAGGGCGCCCGTGGCCGCGGCGGTCGCCGCGCTCCAGGCCGAACGCGGGGCGGCCATGGTCCAGCGGGCCGACCCGGACGCCGCCCACGCCGCGGCCCTCCGGTCCGCCGCCGCCCGCACCGACACCGCGCTCGACGCCCTCCGCTTGGACGACGGCCACACCGTCGCAGACACCGGAAAGCTGCCCGGGGGCGTGGCCGGGCGACTCGACCGCTTCCTCTCCGGCGTCGCGGCCCTCCGGGCCGGGGACGGCACCCGGGACGGCGTGGACACGGTCTACGATCGCTACACCTCGGCGGTGACCGCGGCCTTCGCCGTGTCCGGTGCCGTCACCGGCATCCAGGACGACGCCCTCGGCTCCGACGCCCGGGTCCTGCTCGAACTGGCCCGAGCCGACGAGATGCTGGCCCGCGAGGACGCGCTGCTCACCACCGCCTTCCGTACCGGCCGGCTGGAGGGGCGTCCGCTGCGCCTGTTCACCGGGGCCGTCGAGACCCGCCGCGAACTGATCGCGACCGCCGGCGCCGATCTGCCCGCCGCCGAACGGGCCGCCTGGCACGCGCTCACCGCCCGGCCCGCCGCCCGCGCCGTCGGCGCGGCCGAGGACGCCGTGCTCGCCGCGGAGCCCGGCCGGGCCGCCGCCCGCGCCGTGCCCGCCGCCGACTGGCGGCACGCCTCCGACGAGGTCCGCACCGGACTGAACGGCATCGCCGCCGGGGCGGGGGAACGCGCGGCCGACCGCGCCGACCCGCTCGCCCACGCGGTGTTCAGCCCCTCCGGCGCCGCCGTCGTCTTCGGCTTCGTCGCGGTCGCCGCCTCGCTCGTGGTCTCCGTACGCATCGGGCGGGCCCTCGTCGTGGAACTGGTCGGCCTCCGCAACAGTGCCCTGGATATCGCGCGGCGCAAGCTCCCGCTGGCCATGCGCAGGCTGCGCGCCGGCGAGGAACTGGACATCCGGGCCGAGGCACCGCCCGGCCCCGCCGCCCACGACGAGATCGGCCAGGTCGGCGAGGCCCTGGGCACCGTGCACCGGGCCGCGCTCGGCGCCGCCGTCGAACGCGCCGAACTCGCCGACGGGATCTCCGGAGTCTTCGTCAACCTCGCCCGCCGCAGCCAGGTGCTGGTGCACCGCCAGCTCAACCTGCTCGACAGCATGGAGCGACGCGCCGACGACCCGGACGAGCTGAGCGACCTCTTCCGCCTCGACCACCTCACCACCCGCATGCGCCGCCACGCCGAGAGCCTGATCATCCTGTCCGGCGCCGCGCCCGGCCGGGCCTGGCGGATGCCGGTCTCCCTCACCGACGTCGTCCGTGCGGCCGTCTCCGAGATCGAGGACTACGCACGGGTCGAGGTGAGCCGGCTCCCCGACGGCGCGGTCAAGGGTGCCGCCGTGGCCGACCTCACCCATCTGCTGGCGGAACTGGTCGAGAACGCCGCCCAGTTCTCGCCCCCGCACACCAAGGTGCGCATCACCGGCGAGCCCGTGGGCAACGGCTACGCCCTGGAGATCGAGGACCGGGGCCTGGGCATGGGCCCCGAACTGCTCGGCGAGGCCAACCGCCGCATCGAGCAGGCCGAGGCCCTCGACCTCTTCGACAGCGACCGGCTCGGGCTCTTCGTCGTGAGCCGGCTCGCCGTCCGCCACCGCATCAGGGTCCAGCTGCGCACCTCCGCCTACGGTGGCACGACCGCGGTGGTCCTGCTGCCGACGGACCTCCTGCAGAGCGCGCTCCCGCCGGGCGAGGAACCACCCGCGCCCGCACCGGACCCGGCGCCCCGGCGTGCGGAACCCGACCGCGCCGCCCTCGGACCGGCCCCCCGGGCTGCCCGGCCCCGCACCACGGCGTTCCCCGCCCCCGTCGCCGTACCGGCCCTGGACAGCGGAACCGGACCCACCGCCCAGGTCACCTCCCTGCGTCCGCGCCGGACCGAGCACCGGGCGGAGAGGCCCGCCCCGGCGCCGTCCCCGGGCACGGACGGGGACGAGGGCGACCTGCCCCGCCGGGTCAGGCAGGCGAGTCTCGCCCCGCAACTGCGCGAGCGGCCCAGCCCCGAACCGTCGCCCGCCGCACCGGCCGCCGACCCCGCCCCGCGCACCCCCGAAGAGGTCAGGGACCGGATGTCCGCCTACCGCGCCGGCTGGTTGCGCGGCGGCGGCTCCGCCCCCGGCGCCCCGGAGCCCGCTCCCCGTGTCCCCGCACCACGCCCGCTCAGCGAAGGAGACCCCGCATGATCGCGAACGAGAGGACCGGGGTGCCCCGCCGATCCGGCGAACTCGACTGGCTGCTGGACGATCTGGTGACCCGTGTCGGCGAGGTCCGGCACGCGGTCGTGCTCTCCGGCGACGGACTGGCGGTCGGCGCCTCCAGTGCCCTGAGCCGCGAGGACGCCGATCACCTCGCGGCGGTCGCCTCCGGCTTCCACAGCCTCGCCAAGGGCGCCGGGCGCCACTTCGGGGCCGGCGACGTGCGCCAGACGATGGTCGAGATGGACGACGGCTTCCTGTTCGTCGCCGCGGCGGGGGAGGGCTCGTGCCTCGCCGTGCTCAGTACCGCCTTCGCCGACATCGGTCTGGTCGCCTACGAGATGGCCCGTCTGGTCAAACGCGTCGGCGAGCATCTGCGCACCCCGGCCCGGTTCGCCACCCACCCCACGGCGACCGGCTGAGGAGAGGGTGAGCACCATGTCCACGACGGACACCGACCCGTACGAGCTGCCGGGCAGCCAGTGGTACGACGCCGAGGCCGGCCCGCTGGTCCGGCCGTACGCCATGACCGGAGGACGCACCGACCCGGGGCCGGGTGCCGCGCACTTCGATCTGATCGCGCTCGTCACGTACGACGACACGGCGTCCGGCCGCGGCGAGGACGCGCTGCTCGGCCCCGAGCACCACACGCTGCTGGAGCTGTGCCGCACCGAGACGCAGTCCGTCGCGGAACTCGCGGCGGACGCCGATCTGCCCGTCGGTGTCGTCCGGGTCCTCCTCGGCGACCTGCTGGAGTCCGGCTATGTGACGGTCAGCCGTCCGGTGCCCCCGGCCCAGCTCCCCGACGAACGCATCCTGCGCGAGGTGATCAACGGACTGCGGGCCCTGTGAGCCGGGCCGGGCGCCGTCCGCTACGGGCGGCGCCCGGCCCCGCGCAACAGCGTGAGCTCGTCGTTCATCGCCTCCAGGAAGCGCACCACGACACGCAGTTCGTCCTCGTCGAACTGGCGTCGGGCCGCGTCGGTGCCGGCCGCCAGCGGCTGGAAGAAGTCGCGCGCGACGCGCTTGGCCGGCGCCGCGTAGTGCAGATGCACCACCCGCCGGTCCCCGGTGTCCCGGACCCGGCGGATGTGCCCCGCACGCTCCAGCCGGTCCAGACACGCCGTCACCGCGCCCGAGGTCAGATCCAGCTGGTCCCGCAGCCGGCCGGGCGTCATCGCGCCCTCGGCGCCGCCCCGCTCCGCGTCCAGGATGGCGATCAGGGCCTGGACGTCCGTGGCGTGCAGCCCCTGGGCCTGCGCGAACTCGTGCGTGATGCGGTTGAATTCGCTGTTCATCCGGCGCAGCAGCACCGCGAAGGACTGGAGCCCGGTGGGGTCGTCGCTCATGCCTCGGTCCGGGCCGGTGTCTGCGGTGTGCATCCCCCCAGAGTAATATCTCTCAATCATTGAGATAGTCGATGACTGAGAGATATGTGCCGTGTGTCGACCCCAGGGGAAGCAATGAAGCCCGCCTCGCACCACCGCCTGCTCCGCTGGCTGGTGCCCGTGACTCTGCTCGTCGTCTGGCTCGGGATCGGAGGAGCCCTCGGACCGTACGCCGGAAAGCTCGGCGAGGTCGCCACGAACGACCAGGCCGCCTTCCTGCCGCGCAGCGCAGAATCCACCCGGGTGTCCGAGGAGCAGAAGGCCTTCCAGACCTCGCAGACCGTGCCCGCGATCGTCGTGTGGACGGGCCGGGACGGCGCACTTCCCGCCGGAGGACAGCGGTCCGCGACCCGCGCCCTGGCCGCGCTGGAAGGGCAGCCCGGCGTGGTGGGGGCGCCCTCGCCCGCGCTTCCCTCCGACGACGGCCTGGCCCTGTCCGGCGTCGTCCAGCTCCGCTCGGACCTCGGGGACGCCCTGCCCGGCACCCTCGACCGGGTGCGCGCCGCGGCCGAGGTGCCGGGGACCGCGGTCGGCATCGCCGGCCCCGCGGCGGCGCAGGCCGATCTCAAGGACGCCTTCGCCGGCATCGACGGCCTGCTCCTCGGCGTGGCCCTGGCGGCCGTCCTGGTGATCCTGCTGCTCGTCTACCGCTCCCTGCTGCTGCCCTTCCTGATCATCATCGGCGCGGTCCTCGCCCTCGGTCTCGCCTGCGCCGTCGTCTACGTCCTCGCCGACCACGACATCGTCCGCGTGGACGGGCAGGTGCAGGGCATCCTGTCCATCCTGGTGATCGGCGCGGCCACCGACTACGCGCTGCTGCTGACCGCCCGCTTCCGCGAGGAACTGGCCCGGCACGACGACCGGGGCGCCGCCGCCCTCGCCGCGATCCGCCGCTCCTTCGGCGCGATCACCGCGAGCGCCGCGACCGTCGCCCTCGGCCTGCTCGCGCTGCTGCTCAGCGATCTGACGAACAATCGCGCCCTCGGCCCGGTCGGTGCCATCGGCATCGTCTGCGCGGTGCTCAGCACCCTCACCTTCCTGCCCGCCGTACTGGTCCTGTGCGGCCGCGCCGCCTACTGGCCCGCCGCCCCGCGCCCGGCGGACGACGCGGCCCAGGGGCACGGCGTCTGGCGCCGGGTCGCCGCCCGCGTCGACCGTGCCCCGCGCACGGTCTGGGTCTCCACCACGCTGGTCCTCGTCGCCTGCGCGGCCTTCGCCCCCACCCTCAGCTCCAAGGGCGTGCCGCTCGACGAGATCTTCGTCAACGACGCCCCCTCCGTCTCGGCCCAGGCCACTCTGGGCAAGCACTTCCCGGGCGGCTCGGGCAACCCGGCCGTGATCCTCGCGGACGCGGACCGGGCGGACCGCGTGACGGCCGCGGCGGCGGGCACCGAGGGAGTGGCATCGGCGGCGCCCGTCACGGCGTCGGGCCGCCCCGGCGGCGGACCGCCGCTGGTGGTCGACGGGCGGGTCCGGATCGACGCGACGCTGGACGACGCCGCGGACAGCGACGCGGCCAAGGCCACCGTGCGGCGGCTGCGTGCCTCGGTGCACGCGGTCGACGGGGCGGACGCCCTCGTCGGCGGCTACACCGCCCAGCAGGACGACACCCAGCGCACCGCCGCGCACGACCGCGGCATCATCGTGCCCGTGGTCCTGGCGATCATTCTGCTGATCCTGATGGGGCTGTTGCGCTCCGTCCTCGTCCCGGTCCTCCTCGTGGCGACCGTGGGCCTCAACTTCCTGGCGACGCTGGGGGTCTCGTCGCTGGTCTTCACCCATGTGCTGGGTTTCAGCGGCACGGACGCCTCCGTTCCGCTGTACGGCTTCGTCTTCCTGGTGGCGCTGGGCGTCGACTACAACATCTTCCTGATGTCGCGGGTCCGCGAGGAGGCGGAGGTGCACGGGGCCCGGGAGGGCGTCCTGCGGGGGCTGATCAGCACGGGCGGGGTCATCACCTCGGCCGGTGTGGTGCTGGCCGCCACCTTCGCCGCGCTGATCGTGATCCCGCTGGCGTTCCTCGCCCAGATCGCGTTCATCGTCGCCTTCGGCGTCCTGCTGGACACGCTGGTGGTGCGGTCGCTGCTGGTGCCCGCCCTGGTGGTGGACATCGGCGCGCGGGCCTGGTGGCCGGGCCGGATCAGCCGGACGGGGCGCGGCGGGGCGGTGCCTGCGGGGAAGGACGGGTGATGTGCGAGGGCCCCTGCCCGCACCGTTGAACGGTGCGGGCAGGGGCCCGTGCTGCCGGTCCGTCAGACGTTCACGCCGTAGTCCGAGGCGATGCCGGCCAGGCCGGACGCGTACCCCTGGCCCACCGCGCGGAACTTCCACTCCGCCCCGTGCCGGTACAGCTCGCCGAAGACCATCGCGGTCTCGGTGGAGGCGTCCTCGCTCAGGTCGTAACGGGCCAGCTCGACGTTGTTCGCCCGGTTCACCACGCGGATGAACGCGTTGCGCACCTGGCCGAAACTCTGCCCCCGGGCCTGCGCGTCATGGATGGACACGGGGAAGACGATCTTCGCCACGTCCGCCGGTACGGTCGCCAGGTCCACGTTGATGGACTCGTCGTCGCCCTCGCCCTCACCGGTCAGGTTGTCCCCGGTGTGCTGGACCGATCCGTCCGGGCTGTTGAGGTTGTTGTAGAAGACGAAGTGGAGGTCGGAGAGGACCTTGCCGCTCGCCGCGCACAGCAGCGCGCTGGCGTCCAGGTCGTGGTCGGCCCCCGTCGTCGTCCGTACGTCCCAGCCCAGGCCCACGGTCACCGCGGTCAGGCCGGGCGCCTCCTTGGACAGGGAGACGTTGCCGCCCTTGGCCAGGCTCACACCCATGAACTTCCTCCAAATGATCCGGTGATCGCGTCGATCAGCGTGTCTTCGGCCGCCATCGAGGAGGACGGCGGCCCTGTCCCTACGGTTCCCAGCTTGCGCAGGTCATGAAGTGGCGGCGGTGCCGCGGTTGGCGGGCGCCGCCTCCGGGGCGGACCCGGCGGCCGTGCCCGTGCCGGTGGACCCGGTCCCGCCGGAGGCGATCCCGGGGGCCGCCTCCTCCTTCATGGCCTTGGTCTCACTCTTCAGGATCCGCATGGACTTGCCCAGGGCGCGGGCGGTGTCCGGCAGCTTCTTCGAGCCGAACAGCATCACCACGACGATCACCACGATCAGCAGGTGCCAGGGTTCGAGGCCGTTGCGCAGCATGCGCGTCACGCCCCTTTCTTCGGGTCCGTTCCGGTCAATGTGTGCGGCAGGGGCTCGCGGACGCCGGTTGGGGCCCAGGATGGACGGGGCCGTTGATCCAGGCGGACACGGACACTTGCTACATTGCGCAACTGTACAACCATGGGGGACCGGGCTCACGGCCTCCTCCGTGGCAGCGAGGAACGGGGAGTTCGATGGCAGGGAGCCACAAGGGCGCGGCGGCCCGGGGGAGGGGAGGCCGGCTGCGGCGTACCGCCCTGGTCGGATGCTCGTTCCTCGTCCTGCTGGTGGCGGGGGTCGGCTGGGGCTACCTCAAGCTCACCGGCAGCATCGACACCTTCGGCGCCGACGGCATCTCCGGCGACCGCCCGGACGGCTCCGGCGGGCAGAACGTCCTGGTCATCGGATCCGACTCGCGCTCGGGGGCCAACAGCGGACTCGGCGGCGGCACGGGTGCGGTCGGCCGCTCGGACACGGCCTTCCTGCTGCACGTCTACGCCGACCGCCGGCACGCCGTGGGCGTGTCCATCCCGCGCGACTCCCTCGTGACCATCCCCGCCTGCAAGAAACCCGACGGCACATGGACGGCTCCGCAGCGCAACACCATGTTCAACGCGGCGTTCTCGGTCGGCGAGACCGCCGAGGGCAACCCGGCGTGCACACAGAACACCGTCGAACATCTGACCGGACTCCGAGTGGACCACACGGTCGTCGTGGACTTCGCCGGCTTCTCCGCGCTGACCTCGGCCGTCGGCGGCGTCCCCGTCTGCCTCCCGCAGGACATCTACCAGAAGGACCTCAACCCCAAGCGCCCCACCCGGGGCGAGCGGGTGTTCGCGAAGGGCCCCCAGAAGGTCTCCGGCCAGCGCGCCCTCGACTACGTCCGCATCCGGCACGGCATCGGCGACGGGTCCGACATAGGGCGTATCAAACGGCAGCAGGCCTTCATCGGCTCGCTCGTCAAGACGGTCAAGTCGCGCGGGCTGAACCCGACCACGCTGCTGCCCCTCGCCAACGCGGCCACCGACGCGATGACCGTCGACCCGGGCCTCGGCTCCGCCGACAAACTCCTCAGGTTCGCCCTGTCGATGAAGAACATCGACCTGCACAACACCAAGTTCGTCACCGTGCCCTGGCGGTACGAGGGCGCCCGCGTCGCCCTCGTGGAGTCCGAGGCGAACGCGCTCTGGGCGGTGCTGAAGGCCGACCGCACCATCGACGGCAAGAACGCGAACGGCAAGGGCGGCCCGAAGGACGACCCCGCCACTCCCGCGCCCACCGCACCCGTCTCCGGCACCGGCATCCAGGTCGCCGTCTACAACGGCACCACCGTGACCGGCCTCGCCGCCCAGGCCGCCGGCCTCCTGCGCGACCACGGCTTCACCGTCACCGGGGCCGCCACCGCCAACGCCCAGGACCAGGCCACCACCGTCGTCACCTACGGACCCGGGAAGCAGAGCGAGGCCGAGACGACCGCCCGGCTGTTCGGCGGCGTACGGATCAGCGCCTCCACCACCCCCGGGGTCCAGGTGATCGTGGGACGCGACTACGCCGCCGACCCCTCACCCGCCCCCGGACCCGTCCGCAGCGCCTCCACCGTCCCGGCCGACATCGCCGACGGGGCCCGCTCCGCTGACGACGACGTGTGCAGCGACCTCTCGTACGGCTGAGACGGCTCCGGAGGAAGGCGGTTCAGCCCGCGGGCGGGGCCTCCCGTTCCGGCCTGAACTGCAGGTACGGGAAGCGGGGCGGGGCGAAGCCGAAGGACTCGTACAGCGCGGTGCCGTCCCCCGTCGCGTTCAGCCCCACCACCGAGACCGGGGTCTCGTCCCGGAACCAGGCGAGCAACGCGTCCATACAGGCACGGGCGTGACCCCGCCTGCGCCGCCGGGGATCGGTGCACACATTGGAGACGTGGCCGTACAGCCCGCTCGGACCGGCCGGACCGGGGGCGTGCGCGTCGCACGCCCCCACCGCGCAGGCCACGACACCCAGCTCCGGATCGTCGACGACGAACGCGGCGAACCCGTCGCCCCGGGCCATCCGCTCCGCGAACCAGTCCGCCGCGGCCGAACGCCACGCGGCGTCCTCGCCCCCGACGTCCACGCCCATGTCGGTCAGCATCCGTGCTCTCAACCGGACCAGCGATCCGATGTCGTCGGCGGTCGCCCGGCGCACCCGCCGCCGCTCGGCCCCATCGGCCACATCCCGGTCCCCGCCCACCGCGGTCGTCATGTGTTCCTCCGTCCACGCTCGTAGCGCCTGCGCGCCCAGCTGAGACCGCATGCGTACAACGCGAGGACCGAGCCGAGCAACAGGTAATAGAGCGGCGGCAGAGCGCTCATCCCCAGCAGCGGGCCCGCCGGGGAGAGCGGCAGCAGCACACCGACCGCGGCGAGACCGGCCGCGGCCGCCCGCAGCGGACCCCCGCCGCGCCCCTCGGCCGCGCTCCGGCCGGTGCGCAGGAGCACCATCACCAGGGCCTGGGTGAGCAGGTTCTCGGTGAACCATCCGGAGTGGAAGCCCGTCGGACCGTCCGGCGCCGCACCGCGCAGGGCCAGGGCGAGGACCCCGAAGGTCGCGAGGTCGGCCGCCGCGTTCAGCAGCCCGAACCCGGTGATGAACCGGAGGAAGTCCCGGGGCCGCAGCACCGCGGGGCGCCGCAGTACGGACGGCGAGGGCCGGTCGAAGGCGAACGCCAGCTGCGCCGCGTCGAAGCACAGGTTCTGCACCAGCACCTGCCCCGGCAGCATGGGCAGGAACGGCAGCAGCAGACCCGCGGCGAGCATCGCGAGGACGTTGCCGAGGTTGGACGAGAGCGTGATCCGCAGATACGTGGCGATCGTGCCGCTGCTGAGCCGGCCCGCGCCGATCGCATGGGCGATCGCCCCCAGGTCCTTCTCGGCCAGCACCACATCGGCGGTCTCCCGCACCACGTCCACCGCGTTGCGCGGACAGAGGCCGACGTCCGCCGCGTGGAGCGCGGGCAGGTCGTTGACGCCGTCCCCGAGGAATCCCGTCGTGTAGCCCGCGGTCCGCAGCGCGTCCACGATCCGCGCCTTGTGCGCGGGCGTGCACCGGGCGAAGACCGCGGTGCCCCCGGCCGTCCCGGCCAGCCGCTCGTCGGAGAGCGCGTCGACCTCCTCGGCCGTCATCACCCGCCCCGGCGCGAGCCCGAGATCCCGGCAGGCCCGTGCCGCGGTGCCGGGATGGTCACCGGTCAGCAGCTTCACCGAGACGCCCCGGTGCGCCAGGACGGCGAGCGCGCCGGCGGCGCTGGGCGCGAGCGCGTCGCGCAGGGCGACGAAGCCGAGGAAGGCCAGCCCGCGCTCGTCGGCCGGGGTGTACGGACCGAACCCGGCCCTTCGCTCGCGGCGCGCGACCGCGAGCAGCCGCAGACCGTCCGCCGCCTCGCGCGCCGCCAGGGCGTCCAGCCGGGCCCGCTCCCCGGGCTCCAGCGCGCACCGGTCGAGAACGGCCTCGACCGCCCCCTTCACGACCAGGACATGGGTGCCCGGCCGCCGGGGATGGCGCACCACGGCCGTGGCCAGCCGGCGCTGCGGATCGAAGGGCAGCACCGCCACGGCGTCGTACTCCTCGATCGGAAGGTACGAGTCCGGGTGCGGCCCGTGGAGCGGTTCGCAGGCGTCGAGGACCGCCTCGTCGAGCGCGTCCGGCTCGGGCAGCTCCGCCAGCTGAAGCGTCCACAGGGCGTTGACCGCAGCCCAGTGCAGCGCCTCGGGACGGTGGTCCCCGTCCTGCCCGTACGTCCGGTGCACGACCGGCCGGTCCTGGGTGAGGGTGCCCGTCTTGTCCAGACAGAGCACGTCCACCGCGCCCAGGTCGTGCAGAGCGGGCAGCCGCTTGACGATCACCGCGCGCTCCCTGGCCAGCCGCGCGGCGCCCCGGGCCAGCGCCGTGGTGACGATGACGGGCAGCATCTCCGGCGTCAGACCGACGGCGACCGCCACCGCGAACGGCAGCGTCTCCAGTCCGCGCCCGCGCAGCGCCGCGTTGGCCATCAGGACCAGCGGCGGGGTGAGGAGCATGAACCGGATCAGCGTCCAGGAGATCCCCTGGACGGACCGGTCGAAGGCGCTCGCGCCCCGCCGGCGCGCCGAACGGTCGTAGGCGGCGGCGAACCGGGTCGCGCCCCCGGTCGCCACGACCACCCCGGTGCCGCTCCCCGTGGCGACGCTGCTGCCCTGGAAGCACTCCTGGGGCCGGGCGAACACCCCGTCCCCCTCGCCGGACACGGGACGCGGCCCGGGAACCGCCCCGGGCGCGGGACCGGCACCGTCGGGATGCTTGGGGACGGGTACGGACTCACCCGTCAGCGCGGACTGGTGCACGGTGAGGCCGCGGGCCCGCAGCAGATGGACGTCGGCCGGCACGAGATCGCCCGGCGCCAGCCGGATCACATCGCCGGGGACGAGCTCTCCGACGGGTATCTCGCGGATCCGGGGCGCGTCGTCCGGTCCGTCCCGGCGCAGCACCGTCGCGGTCGTCGCCACCAGCTCGCGCAGCGCGGCCGTGGCCCGGTCCGCCCGGTGCTCCTGGGTGGACCGCAGCAGACAGCTGACGACGACCAGCACCGCGATCACGGCGGACGTGCCCCAGGAACTCACCAGCGCGGAGACCAGCCCCAGGCAGAGCAGTACCGAGGTGAAAGGATCCCGCAGCGTACGCAGGAAGCGCGTGGGCCGGGCGACGGGGCGCCGGCCGGGCAGCGTGTTCTCGCCGAACCGGGCCAGCCGCTCCTGTGCCTGCGACTCCAGCAGCCCGCGCGGACCGCTGTCCAGCGAGCGGAACACCTGGAGCGCGGTCGGTGAGGACGGCGGCCGTACGGACGGGGGAGCGGACGCGGCGCCGGGCAGCTCGATCACCACGGCCGACCGCTCGCCGGGGGCCCCGGATCCCTCCGCCGCAGCGTCCTCAGGCACCGAGTTCATGGAGGCGCGCGGGCGGCTCGGACGGATACCCGGCCCGCTCGGCGAGCTGCCCCACGATCAGCCGCACCACGGTCACGACACCGGGGTCGTCGACCAGATAGACCTGGCGGCGGCCCTCACGGCGGGACCGGACGAGCCCGGCCAGTTTCAGTTTCGTCAGATGCTGGCTCACCGCGGGAAGCGTGCCGCCGACCCGCTCGGCCAGACCGGTCACATCGCTCTCCCCCTGGGCCAGCGCCCAGACGATGTGCAGACGCGCGGGCGCCGCCAGTAGGCCGAACGCGGCAGCCGCCTCGGCCAGCACGTCCGCGGGCGGATCCTGGAACCCGCCGCCGGCACCTGTCGACACTTCTCCGCTCCCGTCCGCGTGCACCGCATCGCCCTCGGGCCGGGACCGGGGAGGACGTGGTCCGTCCTGCTCCGTTCGACCGGGTCCGGTTCCCGCACCCGAGACGACCAGTGTAGGCGGCGCCCCCGGGGCCCCGGGATGCGCCGGGTCGGGGTCGCCGCGCGGCCCGGACGAGGACGGAGACGGACCCACCCCTCCTGCCGGCCGGCCTCCACGACGACCGGGCCACCGCGGCGGCCGGGGCCCGGCCGGCCGGTATCGATCTCCGCCGTGCCGAGGCCGACGGCGAGAAGCAGCCGCGGAATGACTGACAATCACACCGCGTTCGGTCCCGTTCCTGGCATCGAACGGACCCAAACAGTCACATCCTCAAATTAGCGATCGCGTTGCCCGGGGCGCGTTCCGCTTTGCCATGCTGTCGCCGTACGCGCGCCGACGACCCACGGATCCGATCCCCCGAAGACGCCACTGACCTGCGTCGTCGACGTCCCGAGACCCACTGGTGAGAGAAGTGATCGATGTCGACCGACCACGCGGACAGCACACGGGAGACGGCCGGGACCACCGCCCCGGCCGACGCCCTGGCCCTGAAGATCCTCGTCGCGGGCGGGTTCGGGGTCGGCAAGACGACCCTGGTCGGCGCGGTGAGCGAGATCCGGCCGCTGCGTACGGAGGAACTGCTCAGCGAGGCGGGTCAGTCGGTCGACGACACCGACGGCGTCGCCCACAAGACCACGACCACCGTGGCGATGGACTTCGGGCGCATCACCATCCGCTCCGGGCTCTCCCTCTACCTCTTCGGGACGCCGGGCCAGGACAGGTTCTGGTTCCTCTGGGACGAGCTGTCCCAGGGAGCGCTGGGCGCCGTCGTGCTGGCCGACACCCGCAGACTGGAGGACTGCTTCCCGGCCGTCGACTACTTCGAGCACCGCAGGATCCCCTTCGTCGTCGCCGTGAACTGCTTCGCCGGCGCCCGCGCGTACGGGGAGGGTGACGTCTCACGGGCCCTCGATCTCGATCCCGGGACCCCCGTGGTGCTGTGCGACGCCAGGGACCGCGACTCCGGCAAGGAGGTCCTGATCCGCATGGTCGAGTACGCGGGCCGGATGCACACCGCCCGCATGCTCGACACCGTCGGCTGAGCCAGGTGGCCTGATCCCGACCGCTCTTGCGCAGAGGAGTGCTTGCCCCCGCGTGACCGGTACGCAAGGCTTGCGCACAAGCGGGGCACGGGGAACGTATGAGCGGGGAGGAACAGAATGGCGCTGGACAGGGGACTCGACTGGCTGCTCGACGATCTCACCAGCCGGGTGGAGCACATCCGGCACGCTCTGGTGCTGTCGAACGACGGCCTGGTCACGGGGGCGAGTACGGGTCTGGCCCGTGAGGACGCGGAGCATCTGGCAGCGGTCTCGTCCGGGCTGCACAGTCTCGCGCGGGGTTCGGGACGGCACTTCCGCGCGGGCCGGGCCCGTCAGACGATGGTGGAGTTCGACGAGGCCCTGCTGTTCGTCACCGCCGCGGGCGACGGCAGCTGCCTGTGCGTGCTGAGCGAGGCCGATGCCGATGTGGGTCAGGTGGCGTACGAGATGACGCTGCTCGTCAACCGGGTCGGCGAACATCTCGCGGTGGCCGCGCGGCAGGACGGCGGTGTGGCGCACCGGATCTGACCCGGCGCGAAGGACGCGTACGCCGCCCGGCCCGGGAGTTATCCACAGGCCGGGCGGCGTTCTGTCGCTCCGGGTTACCGTGATCACGGAGAGTATTCGTGTCTCACGGGGGAGAACCATCATGTCGATGACGGACGCGGTGCGCGACGGCGGCGTGCCCACACTCGCGGCGAGCCGGGCTGCGACTGAACTGGAGCTGCGACGCGGCGAGTTCGATCTCGCGGTCCATCTCGGGCTCGTCCAGCCGGACGCGCGCGGACCGGGCAGGCTCCGCTTCCGACGCACCGAGATCGAACGCCTCCGGGAGCAGCCCGGCTTCCCGGAAGCGCTGCGGGAGCAGGTGCACACCGTGGGGACGGCGGAAGGGGCCCGGCTGCTCGGGATCACCCCCGTGCGGTTCGCGCGACTGGCCAGGGCGGGCTGCGTCACCCCGATCGCCTTCTACCTGAACCGCTACCGGGCGGTGGTCTGGCTCTACCTCGCCCGGGAGTTGCACGCACTGGCCGAGCGCTCGCCCGAGCTGCTGACGGGTGTGAGCCCGGCCTGGATCCGGCACCGGGTGGAGGAGGGCGACGACTTCCGCGCGCGGAACTGGCGGTCGCGCCGTATCGAGCGTCTGCTCGCGCTCACCGAGGAGCCGTGGGCGCGCGCGGCGGTGGTGGCGCAGGCGCTCGACCCGCTCCAGCTCGCGGAGGTGGTCGACGATCCGTACGAGCGCGCCCATCTCGCGCGCTCCCGCCCCGAATCCGCCCTCGGTCACCCCGGCTCACCCGCAGGCCGAGACGCGTTCGCCCGTCTGATGCTCGCGGACGACCCGGACGAGATCCTCTGGCGGCGGATCGCCCTGCTGATGGAGCTGGATCACGCGCGCGAGCGGTGCCCGGCGCCGCGCCCCGGCGACGCGGCGGGGCCCGGAGGGCGCGAGGGGAGTCCGGCGCGGCATGCTGAGCCCCGGCCGCCGGGGGCCGGGGTGCCGAGTCCGCCGCCAGGAGCGGTGGGGGAAGCCGAGCCGTCGTGCGCGCCGGAGCCGCGGGCGACGGAGCCGGGCCCGTCCGGAGCGCGGCGCCGGGGCGCGGGGCGCGGGCGTTCCGGCATCCTCGCGCGGCTGTGGCCGAGGGCGTCGCGTCCCGGCAGGCGTCCTCGCGGGAGCGGACCGGGGCGACGCAAAGAGTTCGCGTCCGGCGCCCGGACCAGGCATTCTGACCGCCATGTTGATCAGGGAAGCAACTTCTGAGGACTGGCCCGCCATCTGGCCCTTCTTCCACGAGATCGTCGCCGCCGGCGAGACGTTCACCTACCCGCTCGACCTGGGCAGGGAACAGGCGGCCGGCTGGTGGCTGCTGGAGCCGCCCCATCGCACGGTGGTCGCCGTCTCCGACGACGGGACCGTGCTGGGCACGGCCAAGATGAACACCAACCACATGGGCAACGGCGCGCACATCGCCAGCGCCAGCTACATGGTCGACCCCCGTCACTCCGGCAAGGGCGTGGGGCGTGCCCTCTGTACGTACACGATCGACTGGGCCCGAGCGGCGGGGTTCCGGGCCATGCAGTTCAACGCCGTGGTGGAGACCAACACCGCCGCGGTCGGGCTCTACCGTTCGCTGGGTTTCGAGGTGCTGGGGACCCTGCCGGAGGGCTTCGAGCACCCCGAGAAGGGGTTCGTCGGGCTGCACATCATGTACCGGCCGCTCTGAACCGGGCGGGCCGTCCGGGGCGGTCACTTCACGCCAGTGAACGAACGCACCGAGCCGGGCGGGACGTGTCCGGGTTGCCCCAACCGGCTATGAAGTGCGGCCGGTTGTGACGTCACAAGGTCTGTGGGGCGGGTGCACGCATGGGGGAGTGGAGCAGTACTGTGCGCCCCACCGCCACTCGGGCGTTGAAACCTTTGCGGAGGAAGAATCCCATGACCATACCCAGGAGATCGCGGCGCGCGGCGGGGACCCTCGCCGCCGCCGCGATTGCCGGCCTGACCGGAGTGGTCCTCACCGCCGGTCCGGCCGCAGCTCACACCCCCACCTGGGACGTGACCTGTAACGAAGTGAGCCTGCACCTGACCGCGTACAACAGCGGTGTGACCAACCAGGTGACCGTCACCGTCGACGGAAAGGACCTCCTGCCGACGGAGACGTTCGGCAAGAGCTTCGACAAGAAGCTCGCCCTGCCGGACCACGACAAGGAGCTGACGGTCCGTCTGGTCGTCAAGGCGGGCGACGGCGACCAGTACTCGCGCGACGAGACCAAGCAGGCGCCGGTCTGCGAGGGCCGCACGCCGACCCCGACCCCGACCCCGAGCGAGACGAAGCCCTCCGGGACGCCCACCACGGCGACTCCCTCCCCGGAGAAGCCCGCCCCGAGCGAGACCCCCAGTGAGTCGTCGCCCGCGCCCGCCGCTCCGGCGCCGAGCCCCAGCTCGCCGGATCTGGCCGAGACCGGTTCGTCGTCCGCGACGCCGATCATCGCGGGTGCGGCCGTCGTCGTGCTGCTCGCCGGTGGCGGCATCATGTGGTCCGTGCGCAAGCGCCGTACCGCGCAGCAGTAGTCGAGCGGGCCGGTGACCGGGCGCCTCGGCGCTCCGTTCGCGGGCCGGGGGTGTGCCGTGCCCGGGTGGGCCGGCACACCCCTCAGCTTTTCGGCGTCCTGCCGTTCGTGCCGTACGCCGTACCGTGCTCGGGCTCCGGGGATTCCGGGAGCTTCGAGGATTCCGGCGGGTCCGGGTCCGTGCCGGGGGCGGGATCGGGGGCGGGATCGGGGTCAGGTGGTGCCGGCGCCGTCGTCGGCGGGACCGACGGGCCGATCTCGCACCAGACGGCTTTGCCCTCGCCGCGGGGCTCGATGCCCCAGCGGGTGGCGACGGCGTCCAGGAGCAGCAGGCCCCGCCCCGAGGTCGCGGTCTCGCCCGGCGTCCTGCGGCGCGGCCAGGCGCTGGAGCGGTCCTGCACCGACAGACGGACGCGGCGCACCGGTTCGGGCAGCACCTCCAGGGTGAGGACCGCGCCGCCCTCCGTGTGCAGGAGCACATTCACCAGCAGCTCGCCGGTCACCAGTTCGGCGTCGTCCGCGAGTTCGGCCATGTCCCAGTCGGTGAGCGCCTGACGCACGATGGTCCGCGCTTCGGAGAGCCCCTCCGGGTCGGCCTGGTGGATGTACTGGTGCAGCCGGGGCGCGCGGGGCGAACCGGGGTCGGGGCTGCGCCGCAGGACCAGGAGCGCGACGTCGTCACCCGAGCCCCAGCGTTCCCACAGCCGGTCCGAGAGATGGTCGGCCAGCGCCTCGGCGCCCGCGGGTCCCGCGCTGACCTCGGCGATCAGGGTGCGCACCCCGGCCTCGATATCGGCTCCGGGCTCCTCCACCAGCCCGTCCGTGTAGAGCACCAGGGTCTCGCCGGGGACCAGGTCGAGCCGGGTCTCCGGATACTCCTCGTCCCCGAAGTCGGTCGAGATGCCCAGCGGGAGACCGCCGCGCACCTGCGGGGTGCCGACGCGGCCGTCCGTGTGCCGGATCAGCGGGCCGAAGTGCCCCGCCCGCACCACGCGCACGGTTCCGGTCGCCAGATCGACCTGGGCGTACGCACAGGTGGCGAACCGGTCGGTGTCGAGTTCGGAGAGGAAGCGGGAGGCGCGGGCCAGCACCGTGGACGGAGGGTGCCCCTCGGCCGCGTACGCGCGCAGCGCGATGCGCAACTGGCCCATGATCGCCGCCGCGTGCGTGTCATGGCCCTGGACGTCGCCGACCACGATGCCGAAGCGGTCCTTGGGCAGGGCGATCACGTCGTACCAGTCGCCGCCGACCTGGCGCCCGCTCCAGGCCGCGTGGTAGCGGACGGCGATCTCACCGCCCTCGATGTCGTGGATGCGGCGCGGCAGCATCGCCGACTGGAGACCCGTGGCGAACTCGCGCTCCTCGTCGAAGAGCGTGGCCCGCTGGAGGGACTGGGCGATGATCGCGGCCAGCCCCAGGCAGAGATTGCGCTCATCGGGGTTGAAGGCCGTCCGCTCCCGGTAGAAGAGCGCCAGACCGCCCAGCGTGCGGGCCTGCGCGACGAGCGGCAGATACGCCGCGGCCTGGAACTTCAGCTGTCCGACGAACGGCTCCAGCACCGGATAGCGGCGGGTGAGCGCGCCCAGCGAGCTCACGAACCGGGGTCGGCCGCTCAGCACCGTGTCGGCCAGCGGGAACTTCGGGTCCAGCCGGCCCGAGCCCAGCTCGTCCACGACCTCCAGCGAGTCCCCGCTCAGCGCGATGACGTTCAGCGCCGTGTTGTCGAGCAGGCCGAGCGCGAGCCCGTCCGCGCCCAGGCGCGCCAGACCGCCCGGACCGGTGAGCGCGGCGGTCACGTCGTCCACGGTCACCGCGCGGGACAGAGCGCTCGTTGTGCGTTCAACGATGTCGGTCTGGCGTTGCCGGCGTTTTTCCAGAGCCAGCACGAAGGCCGAATGGGTGACCTCGGCCGTCGCGTCCCGCACCAGACCGATCACCCGGTGCGCCTGTCCGTCGTTGTGCCGCAGGATGCGCGCCTGCACGTGGGTCCACTGGTCGCCGCCCGCGACCGGCACCCGGACGTGCACGCTGTAGGAGGCGCTGCCGCTCTTGATGGCTTCGTCCACGGCGTCCTCCAGCCGGACCCGCTCCGGCGGCTCCAGCCGCTCCAGCAGCGTCTCCGGCCGGGAGTCGAACGTCTTCGGATCCAGGCCGAAGACCAGCAGCCCGGCCTCGTCGACATCGACCGTCCGGGCGTCGAGGTCCCACTCGAAACTGCCCGTCCGGTTCAGGGCAAGCCGCTCGTCCGTACCCGTCTCCCCGCCCTGCGCCTTGTCGGCCGGCGGGCGGGGCGGGACGGGAATGTACGGGGGCCGGTCGTGATCGGTCATTCCTGGCTCCGAGGATCGTCCGGCGGGCTGCCGTACGGCGTGACTCAATTGTCTGGCCGCTCCCGCACCCCTGCCACAACGGGAGACCGCCCGTACAGCGCTCCGAGCGGCCGGCGGCGACCCCCTCGCGCCACGCCGCGCGGCCGCCCGCGCACAATGGCAGCGGAAGATCGTCCGCCACGGCGGACGGTAGGCACTGGGGCTGACCGGAGCGCACGCATGAACCACGAGGATCCCGTCCTGCTGCACACCGAGGGGCGCATCCGCCACCTCACGCTGAACCGGCCACGCGCTCTGAACGCCCTGAACCACACCATGGTTTTGCGCCTGTCCGAAGCCCTGGACGAGGCCGAGGCCGACACCTCCGTCGTCGCCGTCGTCCTCACGGGTGCGGGCGAGCGGGGCCTCTGCGCGGGCGGCGACATCCGCTCGGTCCGCGACGACGCCCTCGCCGGCGGCACCGCCTCCCTCGGCTTCTGGCGCGACGAGTACCGGCTCAACGCCCGGATCGCCCGCTTTCCCAAGCCGTACGTCGCCCTCATGGACGGCATCGTCATGGGCGGCGGCGTCGGCGTGTCCGCCCATGGCTCGACGCGGATCGTCACCGAGCGCTCCCGGGTCGCCATGCCCGAGACCGGGATCGGCTTCGTCCCCGACGTGGGCGGTACCCGCCTGCTCGGCGCCGCCCCCGGCGAACTGGGCACCCACCTCGCGCTGACCGGCGACGCGGTCGGCGCGGCCGACGCCCTCCTGTGCGGACTGGCCGACCACTACGTCCCCTTCCACGACCTCCCCGCGCTGCTCGCCGCCCTGAACGCCTCCACCACCGCCGAGGGGGTCCGCGCCGCGGTGGAACGGTTCGCCACCACCGCCCCCGGCGGCACGCTGGCCGCACAACGGGAATGGATCGACGCCTGCTACCCGGCGGACACCGTCGAGGACATCGTCGAACGCCTCGACGCCCACGGGGCCCCGGCCGCCAAGCAGGCCGCCGCGACGATCGTCGCCAAATCGCCCACCGCCCTCAAGGTGACCCTCGAAGCGGTCCGGCGCGCCCGCCGCCTGGACAGCCTGGAGGCCGTCTTCGACCAGGAGTTCCGCGTCTCCTCCGTGGCGTTCACCGGACCCGACCTCGTCGAGGGCGTACGCGCCCAGATCGTCGACAAGGACCGCGACCCCCACTGGACCCCGGCCACCCTGGCGGAGGTCACCGACGCCGAGGTCGAACGGCACTTCGCGGCGCTGGGCGACGAGGAACTCGGACTCGCGGCGGGGCTCCGCGCCTGACGTCCTGTTCGGCAGGTCGGTGACGCGGCCGGCGGGTGGGTTCGGGCCGCGCCCGTCCCGTACCCACCCGCTTCAGACCCCTCGCCCGTCCCCTTCCCCTTCCCCGTTCCCTTCGGCGGCGACCGCTCCGGGCCGTTCGGCGGTCAGGCGGGCCTCCATCCGGTCCCAGTCACGGGGGTTGCCGCGCGGCGTGTAGTGCCGGAGCGGCTGGGTGGCGGCGATCAGACGGCGCAGGGCCGGGAGATCGCCGACCAGACCCCGGGCGCGGGCCTGGAGCAGCACGTTGCCGAGGGCCGTCGCTTCGGCGGGCCCCGCCGTGACCGGGAGTCCGCTCGCGTCGGCCGTCCACTGGCAGAGCAGGGCGTTGCGGGAGCCGCCGCCGACGAGATGGATACGGGTCGGAGCGCGCCCGGCGAGGGCGGCCGCGGCCCGCACCGTGCGGCGGTGGGCCAGCGCCAGGCTCTCCAGCACGCACCGGACGACCGCGCCCGGCTCCGGCACCGGCTGCTGACCGGTGCGCCGCAGGAAGGCGTCGATGCGGGACGGCATGTCGCCGGGGGCGAGGAAGGACGGGTCGTCCGGGTCGATCACCGCGGCGAAGGGACGGGCCGCCGCGGCCCGCGACAGCAGCCCGTCCAGGCCCGGGTCCGCACCCGAGCGCTCCCACACCCGGCGGCACTCCTCCAGCAGCCACATCCCCATGATGTTGCGCAGATAGCGGACCGTACCGTCCACCCCGCGCTCATTGGTGAAGTCGGCCGCCCTGGACTCCTCCGACAGAACGGGGGCGTCCAGCTCCAGCCCCGCGAGCGACCAGGTGCCGCACGAGATGTACGCGAAGTCCTCCTCCGTCGCCGGGACGGCCGCGACCGCCGACGCCGTGTCGTGCGAGGCGACCGTCGTCACCGGTGTCGAGGCCGGCAGCCCGGTCGCCTCGGCGACATGAGGCAGCAGCCGCCCCGCCGGTGCGCCCGGCTCCCGCAACGGCGGGAAGAGCGAACGCTCCAGGCCCAGCCGCCCGATGAGCGCGTCGGACCAGGCGCCCGCGCGCGCGTCGAACAACCCGGTCGTGGAGGCGTTGGTGACCTCCGCGCCCACCGAACCCGTCAGCCAGTGCACCAGCAGATCCGGCATCAGCAGCAGTGTGCGCGCCGTGTCCCACTGGGCCGATTCCCGGTGCGCCATCAGCTGGAACACCGTGTTGAACGGCAGATGCTGCAAGCCCCCGACCGCGTACAGCTTGGCCGGACCGCAGCCCTCGGGCAACCGGCCGGCGACGCCCGCCGTGCGTGCGTCCCGGTAGTGGAACGGCAGCCCCAGCAGGGCACCGTCGGCATCCAGCAGCCCGTAGTCCACCGCCCAGGTGTCGACGCCCACGGAGACGACCGGGCCGTTCCGCCCCGCCGCTCGCAGACCCTCCAGCATGCCCCGGTAGAGCCCCGCCACATCCCAGCGCAGGCCGTCCGGGAGCCGCACCGGGGTGTTGGCGAACCGGTGGACCTCGACCAGGTCGAGCGTTCCGGGCCCGACCCGGCCGGTGATGACCCGGCCGCTCGTCGCACCGAGATCGACGGCGGCGAAGACGGCCCGGCCGGCCCCGTCCGCGTACCCGTTCACAGCCATGGGAACCGTGTTCCCGTCACCGCAGGAAGGCGGCGGCCACGCCGGCGTCGACCGGGATGTGCAGCCCCGTGGTGTGGGTGAGATCGCCGCCCGTCAGCGCGAACACCGCATTGGCCACGTGCTCCGGCAGCACCTCGCGCTTGAGCAGGGTTCGCTGCGCGTAGAACTCGCCCAGCCGCTCCTCCTCGATGCCGTACGTCGCCGCCCGCTGGGCCCCCCAGCCCGCCGCGAAGATGCCCGAACCCCGCACCACACCGTCCGGGTTGACGCCGTTGACACGGATCCCGTGCTCACCCAGCTCCGCCGCCAGCAGCCGGACCTGATGGGCCTGGTCCGCCTTGGTCGCCGAGTAGGCGATGTTGTTCGGACCCGCGAACACCGCGTTCTTCGAGGCGATGTACACGATGTCCCCGCCCAGGTCCTGCTCCCGCATGATCCGGGCGGACTCGCGCGCCACCAGGAACGAGCCGCGCGCCATGATGGCGTGCTGGAGGTCCCAGTCGCCGACGGTCGTCTCCAGCAGCGGCTTGGAGATGGAGATCCCGGCGTTGTTCACCACGAGGTCCACCCCGCCGAACGCCAGCACGGCCTCTCGGAACGCCTCCTGGATCTGCTCCTCGCTGGTCACGTCGACCGTCACGGCCACGGCCCGGTCGGCGCCGCCCAGTTCCTCCGCCACCCCGGCCGCCTTCGCCGCGTCGACGTCCGCGACCACCACGCACGCGCCCTCCGCGACCAGCCGGTGCGCCACGGCCCGCCCGATCCCCGAACCGGCCCCGGTCACCAGCGCGATCCGGGCCGCCAGCGGCTTGGGTGCCGGCATCCGCCGCAGCTTGGCCTCCTCCAGCTCCCAGTACTCGATCCGGAACTTCTCGGACTCCTCGATCGGTGTGTACGCCGAGACCGCCTCGGCACCCCGCATCACCTGGATCGCGTTGAGGTAGAACTCCCCGGCCACCCGCGCCGTCTGCTTGTCCCTGCCGAAGGAGAACATCCCCACCCCCGGCACCAGGACGATCGCCGGATCGGCGCCGCGCATCGCGGGGGAGCCGGGCACGGCGTGCCGTTCGTAGTACGCGCGGTACGCCCCGCGGTACTCCGCGTGCAGTTCCTTCAGCCGCTCCACCGCCTCGGTGAGGGGAGTGTCCGCCGGAAGGTCGAGCACCAGCGGGCGGACCTTGGTGCGCAGGAAGTGGTCGGGACACGAGGTGCCCAGCGCGGCGAGGCGCGGGTGGGCCTCCCGCGAGAGGAAGTCCAGCACCGGTCCGGCGTCGGTGAAGTGGCCGACCTGGGGGCGGTCGGTGGAGGCCAGACCACGGATCACGGGGGCCAGGGCGGCCGCCCGCGCGCGGCGCTCCGCGTCGGGCAGCGGCGTGCGGTCCGGGAGTACGGGCCCGAAGGGCTCGGGACGGCCGTGTTCCCGCAGGAAGGTCTCCGCCGTGCGGATCATCCACAGCGCGTTGCGCTCGCACGCCTCCGAGGTGTCGCCCCAGGCGGTGATGCCGTGTCCGCCCAGCACCACGCCGACAGCCTGCGGGTTGGCCTCCTTGACGGCGGCGATGTCCAGCCCCAGCTGGAACCCCGGACGCCGCCAGCCCACCCAGGCGACCTTGTCGCCGAAGCACTCCGCGGTCAGCTTCTCGCCGTCGGCGGCGCAGGCCAGGGCGATGCCCGAGTCCGGGTGCAGATGGTCGACATGGGCGGCGTCGACCAGTGCGTGCATCGCGGTGTCGATGGAGGGGGCTGCGCCGCCCTTGCCGTGCAGGCAGTAGTCGAACGCGGCCACCATCTCGTCCTCGCGCTCCACCCCCGGGTACACCTCCTTGAGGGCGCGGACCCGGTCGAGCCGCAGCACCGCGAGCCCGTTCTCCGTCAGGGTGCCGAGGTCGCCGCCGGAGCCCTTCACCCACATCAGGGCGGTGTCGTCACCCGTGACCGGGTCGGGGCCGGTGGCCTTCACGGACGTGTTGCCGCCCGCGTAGTTGGTGTTGCGGGGGTCGGAACCGATCCGGTGGGCGCGCTCCAGGAGCGCGGCGACCTCGGGAGGGGTCGGGGACGTCATGGGCCTTCCTTCGGGACGAGGAGAACGGGACGGGGACAACGAGAGGAGCGGGACGGACGAGACGGACGAGACGGATGGGGCGGACCGCACCACCGCGGCGGAACGGGGAGCGGGGGCCGCCGGAAGCGGGCGGAACGGCGGTCAGGCTCCCCAGCCCGCTTGCGTGCCGCCCACGCGGGCGGCGGCGATGCGCTCCTGGTTGCCGGAGGCGAGGTAGGCGGCGAACGGATCGGCGGCCAGCCCCAGTTCCTCGCGGACCTCGGCCAGCAACGGACGCACATCGGTGTTGTAGGCGTCCATCAGGACGGCGTTGGCGGCCAGCACGTCGCCGGCCGACTGCGCGGCGGCCAGCGCCCCGGTGTCCACCAGCAGGGCCTTGGCCGTCGCCTCCTGCACATTGGCGACCGAGCGGATCACGGCGGGGATCTTCGCCTCGATGTTGTGGCACTGGTCGAGCATGAAGTTGACGTTCGTCTCGGGCAGCAGGCCGCCGTTCTTCACGACCTCGTGCATGATCCGGAAGAGCTGGAACGGGTCGGCCGCCCCGACCATGAGGTCGTCGTCCGCATAGAACCGCGAGTTGAAGTCGAAGGCGCCGAGCCGCCCTTCGCGCAGCAGCAGGGCCACGATGAACTCGATGTTGGTGCCCGGCGCGTGATGCCCGGTGTCCACCACGACCTGCGCCTTCGGGCCGAGCTTGAGGCAGTGCGCGTACGCCGTGCCCCAGTCGGGGACGTCCGTCGTGTAGAAGGCCGGCTCGAACAGCTTGTACTCCAGGAGCATGCGCTGATCGGCGCCCAGTCGCGCGTACACCTCCGCGAGCGCCTCGGCCAGCCGGTTCTGACGGGCAACGATGTCGTCCTGCCCGGGGTAGTTCGTGCCGTCGGAGAACCACAGCTTGAGATCGGGCGAACCGGTCTCGTCCATGATGTCGACGCACTCCAGCAGATGGCCGACGGCCTTGCGCCGGACCGCCGCGTCGGGATGGGTGACCGAGCCGAGTTTGTAGTCGTCGTCCTGGAAGACGTTGGAGTTGATCGCGCCGATGCGCACCCCCAGCGTCTCGGCGTGGCGGCCCAGGGCGGCGTAGTCCGCGACCTTGTCCCAGGGAATGTGCAGCGACACCTTCGGCGCGACTCCGGTGAACGCGTGGACCTGAGCGGCGTCCTCCATCTTCTCGAACGGGTCGCGCGGCACCCCGGGCTGCGCGAACACCTTGAAGCGCGTCCCGGAATTCCCGTACCCCCACGACGGGGTCTCGATCACCTGGGACTTCAGGGCTGCCTTGACGGCCGACACCTCAGACATGAACACCTCGTAGGCAGGTCATCCCGACGATCATGACCGTCGACATGATGTGAATCGTTTCATCGCAACGTACGCTAGGTAGGGCCACGCTCACTAGTCAAGAAGTGGACGGGTCTTCATACCGGTTGAATCAATTCACCCCGAAACGGGGCCGAAGGGCCGGCCGACGGCCCCGGCGCCCGGGCCGCTCAGCGCTCCACGTCGGGAACGCCGGACCGCACCGCGCTCACGAGCGCGAAGAAATGGGCCTCGTTGCCCGAGAGCCCCGCCCGGCGCAGCGCGCCGTCGGCCTCCTCGATGGGAGAGGCGAGGAGGGGCATGTAGAGCGGGGCCTCGTCGGGATCGGAGAGCGCCGCTCGCGTCGCCTCCAGTAAACGGAGGTAGGCCTGCGCCGCGGCGCGTTCGTGGTTGCGCATCTCAGCATCTCCCCGTCAGAGGTGTCGGACCCACCAGCATCCCCCACGGGTCTGACAACGGTCCCCGACCCGCGCCGCGACGCGCCTCCTGTCGGCTGTCCGGGGCACGGTCCGGTGGGCGGATCAACGCCGAGGGGAGCCGGCCGGCTCCACCTCCAGGAAGCGCCGCCGGCGCGGCCCCCGGTAGAGCAGCGCGGTCCAGCCGCATTCCCGCAGCGCCGCCACGCACCGGGCCAGTTCGGCCTCCTCCTCATGGACGGCGCCACTGCCCGGCGGGCCCAGCCACTCCACCCGCGCGGTGCCCGGTGACGGACCGTCCGTCACCTGATAACCCGTCGCGACGCGCCGCCCCGAGAGGTCGACGGCCGACGCGGGGAGCCCCGCCGCCTCCAGCGCGAGGGCGACGGACCGCACCGGCCGGTGCCGCTCCCAGTCGGCCGGCACCGACTCCGCCGCCTCGTCCGGACCGTTCGTCAGGCGCCGGATCTGGAGCAGCCCGGCCCATGCGGCGCGCACCGAGGCCGCGCGCGCCTCCGCCGTCTCCGCGGGCGGCACGCCCTCCCCGGTGGCGGGCTCGAAACCGCCCCTCTCCTCGCCGTTCATCCCTGTTCCCCTTCTCCGGGCGGCACTGCCGCCAGTGTGCGCCGCACCACTGACAACCGGGCCCGGAACGGCCTCGGGGGACCGGGTCAGACGCCCAGGACCTTGCCGGGGTTGAGGATGCAGTGCGGATCGAGTGCCGCCTTCACCGCGTGGTGCATGGCCAGCACGGCCGGGCCCAGTTCCTTGTCCATGCCGCGCATCTTGAGCAGCCCCACGCCGTGTTCACCGGTGACCGTGCCGCCCAGCGCGATCGCGTCGTCCAGGATGTCCTCGAAGGCCGCCTGCGCGCGGGTGCGGGCCGCCTCGTCACCCGGCGGGGTGATGATCAGCGGATGAAGGTTGCCGTCGCCCGCGTGCGCGATGTTGGCGACGAGGATGTCGTGGCGGGCGGCCGTCCGTTCGATGCGGGCCAGCATCTCCGGGACCGCCGCCATCGGGACGCAGACGTCCTCGGTGAGGACCGGTCCGAGCCGTTCGAGTGCCGGGTAGGCCAGCCGGCGGGCCTGGAACAGGGCGTCCGCCTCCTGTTGGTCGGTGGAGACCGCGGCCCAGGTCGCCCCGGCACGCTCGAAGCAGGCGCGGACCTGTTCGGCCTCGGCGTCCCCCTCGGCCCCGGGGGTGTCCACGCGGCCCAGCAGCACCACATCGGCATCGGCCGAGAGCCCCATCTTCTTCCAGGCGTCGACGGCGGCGAGGCAGTGCCGGTCGACCAGTTCGAGCGCCGAGGGGATCACCCCCGACGCCGTCACCGCGCCGACCGCCTCGCCCGCCGCCACCACCGAGGAGAAGTACCCCGCCACGGTGCGCTCCTGGAGCCGCGCGGGGCGGAGCCGAACGGTAATCTCCGTGATCACGCCGAGCGTGCCCTCGGAGCCCACCATCAGCCCCGCCAGGTCGTAGCCCGCGACGCCCTTCGCGGTGCGCCGGCCGAGCCGCACCACCTCGCCGAGCCCGTTGACGACCTCCAGACCGAGCACGTAGTCCCGGGTCACGCCGTACTTCACGCAGCACATGCCGCCGGCGTTGGTCGCCACGTTCCCGCCGATGGTCGACCAGGGGGAACTGGCCGGATCCGGCGGGTACCAGAGCCCGTGCTCACCGGCCGCCGCCCTCAGATCGTCGTTGACGACACCGGGCTGGACCACGGCCAGCCGCTCGGCGCGGTCGATGGTGACGATCCGGTTCATGTCCTCGAAGGACAGCACGACCGCCCCGTCCACGGCGTTGGCCCCGCCGGACAGTCCGGTCCCGGCCCCGCGCGGCACCACCGGAATACGGTGCGCGAGGCAGTGGCGCACCACGTCCCGCACCTCCTCGGTGCTCTGCGGCCGCACCACCGCCGCCGGAGTCCCGTACGGGGCCCACTCGGCCTCGTCGTGCTGGTAGCGGACCAGGCCCGCCGGATCGGTGAGGACCCGACGGGCCGGAAGGGTGTCGACCGGTGTGTTCGCCACGGGGTGGCCACCTCCAAAAAGATGTACGTACCATCATTATGCTGCGCGTCCGTGGCCCGACGGCGGCGGTCCGGTCGGGGACCCCGTCCCGGCACCCGTGCCCGTCCGACCCGCGCCGCGGGCCGCCCCGCAGGCCGTGGGTAGGCTCGACGCAGCAGTGTTCCCGGACAGCTGAGGACTTCCACGCCGTGCCCCATGACGCCCGCACCCCCGCCGCCGGCCGCACGGACACCGCCGGCCGCGCGACGACCGTCGACCGGTCCGCCCTGCGGGCGGACTGCGCGAACTGTTTCGCCCTGTGCTGCGTCGCCCTCACCCTCACCCGTTCCGCGGACTTCGCCGTCGACAAGGAGGCCGGGACCCCCTGCCACAACCTCCAGGACGACTTCCGCTGCTCCGTCCACACCCGGCTGCGCGGGGAGGGCTTCGCCGGGTGCACCGTGTACGACTGCTTCGGCGCCGGACAGAAGACCTCCCGGGAAACCTTCGGCGGACACGACTGGCGCGCCCGTCCCGAGACCGCCCATGCGATGTTCACGGTCTTCCCGGTGATGCGCCGGCTCCACGAACTCCTGTGGTACCTCACGGAGGCCGCAGAACTGGCCCCGGCCCGCCCGCTGCGCCGCGAGATCCGTGACGCGCTCGACGCCACGGAACGCCTCACCCGCCTCGACGCGGACGCTCTCGCGGACCTCGACGTGGACGCGCACCGGGACGGCGTCGCCGCCCTGCTGGCCCGAGCCGGGGAACTCGTCCGCGCCACCGCCCCCGGCAGGAAGAAGCGCGCCCTGCGCGGCGCCGACCTCATCGGCGCCCGCATGCAGGGCGCGGACCTGCGCGGCGCCGATCTGCGCGGTGCCTACCTCATCGCGGCGGACCTCTCCGGCGCCGATCTCCGGCTCTCCGTCGTCATCGGCGCCGACCTCAGGGACGCGGACCTGTCCGGCGCCGACCTGACCGGAGCGGTCTTCCTGACGCAGTCCCAGCTCAACGCCGCACGCGGCGACCGGGCCACGCGACTTCCCGACGCGCTCGACCGTCCCGCCCACTGGACGGGTTGACCAAGGGGTGTCCCGCCAGGGATTGCGGGACACCGCTCAGGCGCCGGCCGCCCGGGAACGCGGCGCGTCCGCCGTTCGTCGGACGGGACGGCGCACCCGGAACACCTTTCGACGAACGGACCGAGGAGCCCCGCACATGCCCACCCCAGCCGACGCCTCCCGCACCGCCCCCGCCGGCGGTGACACGAGCCGCACCCGCCTGGTCGAGCGGCTCATGGAGCAGTTCCCGCACGTGCCGCGCGAGGCCGTCATCAAGGAGGACCTGCTGCGCGGCGGCCTCGCCTTCGACGAGTCCGCGCTCAGCGACAACGAGGACGGCGACGTCAAGCCGAAGTCCTACTTCATCTTCTCCTTCGACCACGGCACCCTGCCCGAACTGGGCGCGGCAGCGCTGCGCCGCCCGCCCGAGGAGATCGTGCTCACCGGCGGCCCCTACGAGCTCCGGCGCACCGTCGTCTCCGTGCGCGTCAACCCGGCGTCGCCGTACCGGGTCGCCGCCGACGCCGAGGGCCGGCTCGGGCTCTACCTCGACGGCCGCCGGATCTCCGACGTCGGCCTGCCGCCCATGCCGGACTACTACCGGCACACCCTGGAGAACGGCAAGTCCGTGATGGAGGTCGCGCCCACCATCCAGTGGGGCTACCTGGTCTATCTGACGGTCTTCCGCGTCTGCCAGTACTTCGGCGCCAAGGAGGAGTGCCAGTACTGCGACATCAACCACAACTGGCGCCAGCACAAGGCGGCGGGCCGTCCCTACACCGGTGTGAAGCCGGTCGAGGAGGTCCTGGAGGCGCTGGCCCTCATCGACCGCTACGACACGGCCAAGACGTCCACCGCCTACACCCTCACCGGCGGAGCGATCACCTCCCACATCGGCGGACGCGACGAAGCCGACTTCTACGGCCAGTACGCCAAGGCCATCGAGGAGCGCTTCCCCGGCCGCTGGATCGGCAAGGTCGTCGCCCAGGCCCTGCCCAAGGCGGACGTCCAGCGCTTCCACGACTACGGCGTGCAGATCTACCACCCCAACTACGAGGTGTGGGACCGCAGGCTCTTCGAGTTGTACTGCCCCGGCAAGGAGCGCTACGTCGGCCGCGACGAATGGCACCGCCGCATCCTGGACTCCGCCGACGTCTTCGGCGCCCGCAATGTCATCCCCAACTTCGTCGCCGGCGTGGAGATGGCCGAGCCCTTCGGCTTCACCACGGTGAAGGAGGCCATCGACTCCACCACCGAGGGTCTGCGGTTCTTCATGTCGCACGGAATCACCCCGCGCTTCACGACCTGGTGCCCTGAGCCGACGACCCCGCTCGGGAAGACCAACCCGGACGGCGCGCCGCTGGAGTACCACATCCGCCTGCTCGACGCCTACCGCGCCACGATGGAGGAGTTCGGCCTCAGCTCGCCCCCCGGCTATGGGCCGCCCGGAGCGGGCCGCGCGGTGTTCTCCGTCAGCTCCTTCATGGACAGCCTCCCGCCGGCTCCCGACGGCACGGACTAGGTTCCGCCGGTGCCGGCCTCCCCGGCCGGCACCGGGGCCGCGGCCAGTTCCCGCACCACCCGGGCGAACCCGCGGACCAGCGGGTCGTCCGTGCCCTGCGCCCAGGCCAGGACCACACGCAGCGGTTCCACATCGGTCAGCGGAACCCAGGTGAGGTCGGGGCGCGCATAGTACCGGGTCATGCTCAGCGGGGCGAAACAGATCGCGGCTCCCTCCGCGACCTGCTCCAGCATCTCCTCCACGTTGTCGTTGGTCGGCCCCCAGACCGGACTCGACCCGTCCGGCCGGGGGTTGACGGCCCACCAGTCCACCCACTCGCGCGGTGCCCGGCGCGTCCACAGCAGCGGCTCGTCGCCGACCTCCAGGACCGAGACACCGGCACGGGAGGCCAGGGCGTGTCCCGAGGGCAGGCCCACCACGCGCGGTTCGGTGTGCACCGGCTCGGTGTGCAGGCCGGTCAGATCGTTGGGGAGCCAGACGAACGCGACGTCGACCCCGCCGTCGCGCACCGCCTCGGCCTCCTGGCCCCAGTCGTATCGCTTGGGCACCACCCGCACCCCGGGATGGAGCCGGGCGAACTCCGCCCGCGCCCGTGTGGTCAGCTCGCCCGCGCCGCTCGCCTCGAAGCCGACCCGCAACTCGCCCGCCTCGCCCCGGACATGGCGCCGGGCGGCCTCCGTCACCCGCGCGGACTGCCGCAGCGTGAGCACCGCCTCGGCGGTCACCTCGCGCCCCGCGGCCGTCGCCGTCACCCCGCCGGCGTGACGGTCGAAGAGCCGCACGCCGAGTTCCGTCTCCAGGCTCTTGAGCGCGTACGACAGGGCGGGCTGGCTCACGAAGAGGCGCCGGGCCGCCCGGCCGAGGTTCCCCTCCTCGGCGATCACCGTCAGATAGTGCAACTGGCGCAGCTCCATCCAGCGATCATAAGGCGCGTTTATCGCTTGTGAGGGTCCTTGTCTTGGACCGCTCCGGAGGTCGGATGACATAACTGGGTCATCGCAACGGCCAAGAAGATCAATGGAGTTGTACATGAACAACGCATCCGCCGCCCCCGCCCCCGCCCGCGACCGCGCCCCGGGCCGGGTCTGGCTGATCACCGGAGCCTCGTCCGGCTTCGGACGGGCCATCGCCGAGGCCGCGCTCGCGGCGGGCGACACCGTCGTCGCCACGGCGCGCAGGCCGGACGTCCTGGAGGACCTGGTGGCCGCGCACCCCGACCGGGCCGTCGCCGTACAGCTCGACGTCACGGACACCGCGCGCATCGCGGCGGTCGTCGCGGACACGGTGCTCTGGTACGGCCGGATCGACGTGGTCGTCAACAACGCCGGAATGGGTCTGGTCGGCGCCGTGGAGGAGACGAGCGACCGCGAGCTTCGCGAACTGATGGACCTGCACTTCTTCGGCCCCGCCGCGCTGGTGCGCGCCGTGCTGCCGCACATGCGGCGGGCCGGCTCCGGCGCCGTGGTCCAGATGAGCAGCATGGGCGGCCGGTTCACCTTCCCGGGCGTCGGCGGCTATTCGGCCACCAAGTTCGCCCTGGAAGGCCTGTCGGAAGCGCTGGCCGCCGAGGTGGCCCCGCACGGGATCAAGGTCCTGATCGTCGAGCCCGGTTCGTTCCGCACGGGCTTCGCCGGGGGCGGCGCCCTGCGGCGGTCGCCGGCCCTTCCGGCGTACGAGCAGACCGTGGGCCCGGTCCGCACCGGCCTCCCGGACTCCGACGGGAAGCAGGAGGGCGACCCGGACAGGGCGGCCGCCGCGATCCTGACCGCGCTCGCCGCCGAGGACACCCCGCTCCGGCTGCCGCTCGGGAACGACGCCACCGACGGGGTCCTCGCGAGCCTGGAGTCCTCCCGCGACGAGGTGCTGGCCTGGGAGAAGGTCAGCCGAGGCACCGGCTTCAACGGCTGAGCGGCGGCGCGCCGGACACGAGGGCGCCCGAGGACCCGGTCCCGGGCGCCGTGGGCGGCGGGGGAGATCCCGCCGCCCACGAGCTCGACGAGGGTCAGGCCCGCCAGTCGGCGGTGCGCTCGGGGGACGCCGAGGCCAGGGCCTTCTCGATCGCGGCGGCATCGCCCCGGTTGCCGTACACCGGCGTCCCCGGCTGCTGGCGCCACGACGTGTCGAGCCCGCCCGCGTCGACCGTGTCGAAGCCCAGCTCGTCGATCAGCTCGCGCACCCTGCGCTTGGCCGCCGCGTCGTCCCCGGCCACCGGCAGCGCCTGCCTGCCGGGGGTGCCGCTCGGCGTACCGTTGTCGAGGATGTCCTGCGCGTACGTCCCGTTGAACGCCTTGACGACCGGGTGCCCGATCTGCTGCTGCGTCCACAGGCTCTCCGGCAGCCCGTCCTCGATCGCCCCGATGCGCCCGTCGCGCTCGCGCGGATAGTAGTTCCCGGTGTCGATCACCGCGACGTCGTCGGCCGCCTCGCCGAGGAATCCGGAAGGCAGCGCGGGGACCGCCTTGAGGGGCACGGTCACGACGACGACCTGGGCGCCCCGCGCGGCCTCGGACGCGGGAACCGCCCTGGCCCCGGTCTCCTCGGCCAGGGCCGCCAGCGTCTCCGGACCGCGCGAGTTGGCGACGGACACCTCATGTCCGAGCGCCGCGAGACGGCGCGTGAGATTGCCGCCGATATTCCCTGCCCCGATGATGCCGATCTTCATGGATCCGACCTTTCGATGGTGCGAAGCGGTACGTGAACGGGTCTCGACGGTTCACCAACTGATGTCCGTCGAAAGCTATTCCGAAGGGCGCCGGAAGATTTCCCGGCGCGCCGCACGGATGGGCTCCCCGCCCGGCGGGCACGTAACAGAACAAGGAAACGGAACCAGGTGAACCAACTGTGAAGGAGGTCCTCATGCTGCACGGAGTCGATGTCAGCGCGTATCAGTCGTCCTTCGACGGGGACGGCGTGGACTTCGTCCTCATCAAGGCCACCGAGGGGCGCTCGTACGTGAACCCCCGGCTGTCCGAGCAGACGAAACGGGCCCGTGACGCCGAATGCGTGGTCGGCTTCTACCATTTCCTGTGGCCCGGGAATATCACCGAGCAGGCGGAATACTTCCTGAGCAAGGCCCCGGAGAAGGAGGGGGAACTCCTGGCCGTCGACTGGGAGGAGAACGGCGAGGGAACGCGTGCGAGCAACGCCGAGAAGGACAGCTTCATCCGGACGGTGAAACGCCTACGGCCGGGCCACCGGGTTCTTCTGTACTGCAATCGCTATTTCTGGCTGAATCACGACACCACCTCGTACGCCGGTGACGGCCTCTGGATCGCCGACTACGTCACGCCGGGCGAGCCGCGCATCAAGGCGTCGTGGCGGATTCACCAGTACACCGATCAGCCGCTGGACAAGGATGTCGCGGACTTCTCCTCCCGTGAGGCGATGCGGGTCTGGGCCTCCCGGGGTTAGGGTCTTTCGTTTGGATCATGCTGGGCTCGCGGGGTGTGGTGCGCGCGTCTGCGGCGTTGTCGTCGGTTGCCAACGCTCCGCGTTGACGCCCTCCTCCGCCTTGCGGCCGCACGCACCACACCCCGCTCCCTGATCCAGCCTGATCCAAACGAAAGACCCTGGGGGACCGACCGGCCGGACGGCGGTGGGGCTCCGGCCGGTTCCGGGAGAAGGGGCAGGAACCGGCCATCCGAAATAGTCTGTTTCGAGGCTTGTGCGCCCCACTGCCGCAAGCGGCGGGCCGGACCGGGCGCGCGCATCGAAGCGGAGGAGATTCCCCATGAGAGCCGCCGTTGTCCGCAGCTTCACCGAACCGGTGGTCGTCGAGGACCGGCCGGTCCCCACCCCCGCCGGCCACCAGGTCCTCGTCCGGATGGAGGCCTCCGGGCTGTGCCACACGGACATCCACGCGGCGCACGGCGACTGGCCGGTCAAGCCGTCCCCGCCGTTCGTCCCGGGCCACGAGGGCATCGGCATCGTGGAGGCGGCCGGCGACCAGGTCACCCACCTCGCGGTGGGGGACCGGGTGGCCATTCCCTGGCTCGGCGAGGCGTGCGGACACTGCGACCACTGCGTGTCCGGCTGGGAGACGCTCTGCCTCCAGCAGCAGAACAGCGGTTACTCGGTCGACGGGAGCCATGCCGAGTACGCCCTCGCCCACGGGACGTACGTGGTGCCGGTACCCGACGGCATCGACCCGCTGGACGCGGCACCGCTGACCTGCGCGGGCGTCACCACGTACAAGGCGGTCAAGCTCTCCGGGGCGCGCCCCGGGACCAGGGCGCTGGTCTCCGGCATCGGAGGCCTGGGGCATCTGGCCCTGCAGTACGCGCGGATCTTCGGTGCCGAGACCATCGCGGTCGACGTCACCGACGAGAAGCTGGCCCTCGCCCGGGAGCTGGGTGCCGACCATGTCATCGACGCCCGCGTCCAGGACGTGGCGGAGGAGACCCGACGGCTCGGCGGGGCCGACGCGGCGATCTCGCTCGCGGTGAGCAACGCGTCCTTCGAGGCCGCGTACGCCGCGCTGCGACGCGGCGGCACCCTCGTCCTCGTGGCGCTGCCCGCCGAGGGCAAGCTGGAGATCCCGGTCTTCGACACCGTGCTGAACGGCACGAAGATCCTCGGCTCGATCGTCGGTACCCGCGAGGACCTGGCCGAGGTCTTCCGTCTGCACAGTCTGGGCCGCACCCGCGTGGTGCGCGAGAGCCGCGACCTGGCCGACATCAACGCCTCGATCGACGAGGTGCTCGGCGGCAAGGTGCCGGGCCGTCTCGTCTTCGACCTGCGCCGCGCCCCGGCGTGAGCGGCCCACCACCCGCGTACCGGGCGTGTTTCCCGTACGGGCGTACGCCTACGATCGACGGGTGAACGACGACGTGACGCCGCCCAGCCTTCTGGAGCACACCACCTACCTGATGTCCCGGACCGGAAGGGCGGCCCGGACCCGGCTCGCGAAGAGGCTGGCCGAGCGGGGGCTGCGGCTGCGGCACATGGCGGTGCTGGCCGCGCTCTGCGACTTCGGACCGCACGCACAACGGGAGCTGGCGTCGCGGCTGTCGATCGACCGGGGCGACATGGTGAGCCTCGTCGACGACCTCGGTGCGCACGGGCTGCTGGAGCGGGCGCGCGACACCGCCGACCGGCGACGGATGACCGTCACCGTGAGCCCGGCGGGCCGGGAGGTGCTCGAACACCTCCTGGCCGAGGCCTCGGAGATCCAGGAGGACGTCCTCGCCCCGCTGAACGCCCGTGAACGGACGCAGCTGGCCCGCCTGTTGAAGCGCGTCCACGACCATGTCCAGCGGGGCGAGGCGGTGCGGCGGGCAGGTCGCTGACGGTATCCGGCCGTGTGGTGCGGGAGACTTCTGCGATGACCAGTCCCTCGGCCCAGCCGTCCCGTGACCGCGCCCTCGGGCGCGGGATCACCACCCTCATCCCGCAGTCGGCGTCCGCGACCCCCGCCGAGCAGGCCGCGGCCGTGCTGACCGCCATGCAGAGCGTTCCGGTCCGGGTGGGAGTGCTCCAGGCGGCCGTCGTGCTGCTGGAGGAGCGGGTGCGGGCCACCGACGATCCGGCGGAGCGCGCCGCGGCCGCGACCACCGTCGCGATGCTGCGCGGCGCGATCGGCCAGGCCGGCTGAGCACGCGCTCCGCGCCCGCCCCATTGACAGTCTCCCCGGCCGCTCACTACCGTCACGCCCACATTTCGAACGCATGACGAAATCTCGAACAGCGCCGCTTCGCAGTCCTGGTGCGCAGGGGTGATGCCGTCGATGGGGCGGCCTCCCGCATGCCTCCGCGTGCCACGTTTCCCGAACCGTGTCCGATATACCGAACCATCGATGAGGGCAGCGCGGCCCGACCGGCCGCCGCCCCCGCACCGGAGGATCGACCATGCGCAGTTCCTCACGCACCCTCCCCGCACGGACCGCGACGGTCCTCACCGCCCTCGCCCTCTGCGCGTCCCTCGCCGCCTGCGGCCAGAACAGCGACGGCGGCAGCAAGGCGGAGAAGTCCGGGGGCAAGGGCTCCACCATCGGGATCGCCATGCCCACCAAGTCCTCGGAACGGTGGATAGCCGACGGCCGCAACATGGCCGCCGAGTTCCACAAGCTCGGGTACAAGACCGATCTGCAGTACGGCGAGGACGACGTCGACCAGCAGGTCTCCCAGATCGAGAACATGATCACCAAGGGGGTGGACGTCCTGGTGATCGCCGCCATCGACGGACGCGCCCTCGGCGACGTCCTGCGCCAGGCGGGGGAGCAGGGCATCAGGGTCATCGCCTACGACCGCCTCATCCTCGGCAGCCCCGACGTCGACTACTACGCCTCCTTCGACAACGAGAAGGTCGGCGAGCTCCAGGCCGGCTACATCCTCGACCGGCTCGGACTCGAATCGGGCACCGCGAAGGGCCCGTTCAACATCGAGCTGTTCGCCGGCTCCCCGGACGACAACAACACGCGCTACTTCTTCCAGGGGGCCTGGAAGACCCTCAAGCCCTATCTCGACAAGCAGCAACTGGTCGTCCGCAGCAAGCAGACCAAGCTCGACCAGATCACCACCCTGCGCTGGGACGGCGGCACCGCCCAGAAGCGCATGGACGACCTGCTGACGAGTTCCTACTCCTCGGCGGACGTCGACGCGGTGCTCTCGCCGTACGACGGCATCTCGATCGGTGTCATCTCGGCGCTCAAGTCGGACGGCTACGGCACCGCGGCCAAGCCGTACCCCGTCGTCACCGGCCAGGACGCCGAGATCGCCTCCGTGAAGTCGATCATCGCGGGACAGCAGACACAGACCGTCTACAAGGACACCCGGGCCCTGGCCAAACAGGCGGTCCAGATGGCCGACGCCGTACTCAACGACAAGAAGCCCGAGGTCAACGACACCACCACGTACGACAACGAGAAGAAGGTCGTCCCCTCGTTCCTGCTCGACCCGGTGAGCGTCGACAAGAGCAACTACCGCGCCGAACTCGTCGATTCCGGCTACCTCAAGGAGAGCGACCTGCGATGACCGCCACGACGGCCGAACCGGTGGCCGCCGCCCCGATCCTGGAGATGCGGTCCATCGTCAAGACCTTCCCCGGCGTCACCGCCCTCGCCGACGTCTCCCTGACCGTCGCCCGGGGCGAGATCCACGCCGTCTGCGGGGAGAACGGCGCCGGGAAGTCCACCCTGATGAAGATCCTCAGCGGGGTGCACCCGCACGGCAGCTACGAGGGCGAGATCCGCTTCGACGGCGAGGACTGCGCCTTCCGCGACATCCGGGCGAGCGAGGCACGCGGCATCGTGATCATCCATCAGGAACTCGCCCTGATCCCCTACCTCTCCCTCGCCGAGAACATCTTCCTCGGCAACGAGCACGCCTCCCGCGGCCTCGTCGACTGGAACGAGACCCTGCGCCACGCCGCCGCCCTGCTGAAGCGCGTCGGCCTCAGGGAGCGCCCGCAGACCAGGGTCGCGGACATCGGCGTCGGCAAACAGCAGCTCGTCGAGATCGCCAAGGCCCTCTCCAAGAAGGTGGAACTGCTCATCCTCGACGAGCCGACCGCCGCCCTCAACGACGAGGACAGCGCCCATCTCCTCGCCCTCATCCGCGAACTGAGGGACCAGGGCGTCTCCTCGATCATCATCTCGCACAAGATCGGCGAGATCACCTCCGTCGCCGACTCGGTCACCGTGCTGCGCGACGGCCGGACCGTCGAAACGCTCGACGCGCACGCCGGAGCGGCGACCGAGGACCGCATCATCCGGGGCATGGTCGGCCGCGATCTCGACCACCGCTTCCCGCCGCGCACCCCGTACGAGGGCGACCCGGACGCCCACCCCGCCCTGGAGATCCGGGACTGGACCGTCCACCATCCGATCGACCGGCACCGCAAGGTCGTCGACGGCGTCTCGCTGCGGGCCGGCCGGGGCGAGATCGTCGGCATCGCCGGACTGATGGGCGCCGGACGCACCGAACTCGCCATGAGCGTCTTCGGCCGCAGCTACGGCACGGACATCAGCGGAACGGTCCTCAAGGACGGCCGCGAGATCCGCACCCGCACCGTGGCCGAGGCCGTCCGCCACAAGATCGCGTACGTCACCGAGGACCGCAAGCACTACGGCCTGAACCTCATCGACACCATCAGCCGCAACATCAGCCTCGGTGCTCTCGGCAAGGTCGCCCGCCACGGAATCGTCGACGAGCACGAGGAGACCCGCGTCGCCGAGTCGTACCGGACCTCCATGAACATCAAGACGCCCAGCGTGTTCGAACAGACCGGGCGCCTCTCCGGCGGGAACCAGCAGAAAGTCGTGCTCAGCCGGTGGATCTTCGCGGGCCCCGACATCCTCGTGCTCGACGAACCCACCCGCGGCATCGACATCGGCGCCAAGTACGAGATCTACACCGTCATCGACCGGCTCGCCGCCGAGGGCCGGGCCGTCGTCCTCATCTCCTCCGAGCTGCCCGAACTCCTCGGCATGTGCGACCGGATCTACACCATGGCGGCCGGCCGGCTCACCGGCGAAGTCCCGCGCGCCCAGGCCACCCAGGAGGTCCTGATGCGCCATATGACCAGTGACAAGAGGTAGCAGGACATGGCCCAGGCCCCCACCGGCACCCGACGGCCCGCCCTCGGCAAGGACGCCCCCGCCGCGCTCACGACCGGCGTGATCCTGCGCGAGGCGGCGCGCCGCAACATCCGCCAGTACGGCATGCTCATCGCCCTCGGACTGATCGTGGTCCTCTTCGGCATATGGACCGACGGCGTCCTCCTCAAGCCGAACAACGTCACCAATCTCGTCCTCCAGAACAGCTACATCCTGGTCCTCGCCATCGGCATGATGATCGTCATCATCGCCGGGCACATCGACCTCTCCGTCGGCTCGCTCGCCGCCTTCGTCTCCGCCGCCTGCGCCGTCATGATGGTCGAGCACGACGTCCCCTGGGTCCTCGCCCTCGTCCTCGCCCTTCTCCTCGGCGCGGTCGCGGGCGCCTGGCAGGGCTTCTGGATCGCGTACGTCGGCATCCCCTCGTTCATCGTCACCCTCGCCGGGATGCTGCTCTTCCGGGGCGGTACGCAGATCCTGCTCGGCAGCCGCTCACTGGGCCCCTTCCCCGAGGGATTCCAGAAGATCTCCACCGGCTATCTGCCCGAGGTCGGACCCGTCACCAACTACCACAACCTCACCCTGCTCCTCGGTGCGGCCCTGCTCGCCCTCGCCCTGCTCCAGGAGGCGCGCGGCCGCCGCCGCCAACAGCGCCACGGCCTCGACGTCCTGCCCCGCAACCTCTTCCTGCTGAAGTGCGCGGCCCTGGCCGCCGCGGTGCTCGCCTTCACCCTGACCCTGGCGAGCTACCGGGGCGTCCCCGTCGTCCTGCTGCTGCTGGCCGCGCTGCTCATCGGCTTCGGCTACGTCATGCGCAACGCCGTGATCGGACGCCATGTGTACGCCCTCGGCGGCAACGCGGCCGCAGCAAAGCTCTCCGGCGTCAAGGACCGCCGCGTCACCTTCCTGGTCTTCGTCAACATGGGCGTCCTCGCGGCGCTGGCCGGCATCGTCTACGCCGCCCGCCTCAACGCCGGGGTTCCCCAGGCCGGCACCAACTTCGAACTGGAGGCCATCGCCGCCGCGTTCATCGGAGGCGCCTCGATGAGCGGGGGCGTCGGCACCGTCCTCGGCGCCCTCATCGGCGGACTGGTGCTCGGCGTCCTCAACAACGGGATGTCCCTCGTCGGCATCGGCACCGACTACCAGCAGGTCATCAAGGGCCTGGTCCTGCTCGCGGCGGTCGGTTTCGACGTCTACAACAAGCGCAGGGTCGGCTCCTGACGCCCGCCCGGTCAATCCGCTCGCGTGCGCGTACGCCCTCCTGTCACTCTGATCATGGAGCCGCCCGGCCGGGCGGCCCCGGACGAGGGACGGTGGAGCGGCGTTGACCGAGGTGTTCGAGACGGTGGCGGGGCGGGTGCGCGGGCGGGCTCCGCACCGGGGAGCGGTCGCCGTGCTGGGGATTCCGTACGCGGAACCCCCGTTCGGCGACAACCGGCTCGCGGCGCCGCGCGCCCGCCGCCCCTGGACGGGCGTGCGCGACTGCACGCGCTTCGGCCCCGTGCCCCCGCAGTCGGCGGAGCTTCCGGGCGCACCCGTCTGGTCGCCCGGTGACGAGGACGTGCTCAGCCTCAACGTCTGGACCCCCGAGCCCGCCGTCCGGGCCGGGGCCGGGCCGCTGCCCGTGCTGGTGTGGATCCACGGCGGCGCCTACACCTTCGGATCGAGCGCCCAGCCCGACTTCGACGGCACGGTCCCGGCCCGCGCCGGGACCGTCGTCGTCACCCTCAACTACCGCCTCGGCTTCGAGGGGTTCGGTCATGTCCCCGACGACGGCGACGGCCTCCACCCGCCCAATCGGGGGCTGCTCGACCAGATCGCCGCACTGGAATGGGTCCGTGACAACATCGCCGCCTTCGGTGGGGCGCCGGACCGCGTCACCGTGGCCGGACAGTCCGCCGGGGCCACCTCGGTGGCCTGCCTGATGGTCATGGACGGCGCGCGCGGACTGTTCCGTCGCGCCGTCGCGCACAGCGCGGTGGGCCCCGTCTTCGCCCCCGGACCGGCCGAGGAACTGACCCTGCGGATCGCCGGAGCGGCCGGTGTCCCCGCCACTGCGGCCGGACTCGCCGCCGCCTCTCCGCAGACGCTGGTGCGCGCGGCCGACGCCGTCGTGGACGGCTACCGCAACGCCCCGGGTACGGGCCCCCTCTCCTGGGACCCGGTCGTCTTCGGCCCGGTCGCCGACGGCCGTGTCCTGCGCGCCGACCCGGTGGAGCTGATGGGCTCCGGCGCGGCCCCGGACATCGACCTCCTCGTCTGCCACACCACGCAGGAGTACTGGCTGTTCGACGCCGTGAACAGCCTCGCCCCCGTGGCCGACCACGGGGAACTGTCCGGCTTCGCCCACGATCTCGGCCTCCCCGGCTCCCTGGTGGAGGGGTACCGCCGGCTGCTCCCCTCCGCATCGCCGCGCGAACTCCAGCTCGCCCTGTACGGGGACCTCTCCTTCGGCGAGTACGGCAACCGCCTCGCCGACGCGCACGCACGGGCCGGCGGGCGCACGTTCCTGTCCCGTTTCGCCCGGCAGCGCGGGGGAGAGGCGCCGGTGTACGCCTGGCACTGCGCGGACGTGCCCTTCGTGTTCGGCACCCTGGACGAGGAGAGCGTCCATTTCCTGATCGGCGGCCCGCCCACGGAGGACGACCGGCGGCTGTCCGCGCGGATGCGCGCCGCCTGGGCCGGCTTCGCGGCGGACGGCGACCCCGGCTGGCGTCCGAAGGGGGACCCGGAGGAGACGGTCAGGATCTGGGGGACGCCGGACCCGGCGGCCGGCCCCGATCCCTGGCGGGACGGCGACCGGGTGCGTGGCCTGTGGAGTTCTTACGCGTACGGCCCCGCCGCCCCCTGAGACAAGCCGTGCGACGGACCGTCAGCGTGCGGGGAGCCGCAGCGGTCCTCGCCCCTCGCGCACGGAGCCGACGGGGCGCAGGTCGCCCACCGGCGTACCCCGGACATCGGTCGTGACCTCCACGGCCATGTCGCCGAGGCAGGTCAGGTCGCCGTCCGGCTCCTCGCAGTACAGCACGTACCCGGTGAGCCGGTCGACGGTCCCCGGCTCCAGACGCCACACCCCCTGGTACGTGCTCATCTGCACCCGGGGGTGGCCGGCGCGGAGGCGTTCGCGCACGGACTTCCGGACGTTCGCGCCGAACTTCTCCTGAACCTCGAAGGGGCGCACGATCCGGGCCTGTCCCGTCGTGTCGAGCCTGCCCTCCGGGGCCGCGTAGCCCAGCGCGTAGTAGGGGTGCGACTGGAGGGAGGCGAGCAGCCGGGTGTCGGTGAGCCGTACGGCGGTCGGATCGGACGACTTGCCGGCCGGTCGCTTCGCGGCGACGGAGGGGGACGCCAGGTTGACGGCCGCCCCGCGCGCGCCCGCGGCCGCGTCGGTCCTCGCCTCGGCCTGCCGCCAGGTGCGGACGCAGGAGCCGACGTCCGCGAGGGTGGCCCGCACGGTGGCGTTGGTGAGCGATCCCACGATCCAGGGCGCCCCGGAGGCGGGTTCGTAGGCGATCACCTCGTACCCGCACGCTGTGAACGTACGGATCATCAGCCTCATGCGCTCCGCCTCGGCCCGGCCGCGCGTCACCGCTTCGTCGAGGACTCCCCGGCAGGGATGGGAGTTGCAGGTGCCCTTGCCGGCGTCGACGCGGAGGCGGACGACCGCGTCGGGGTCGTCCTTCACGGCGAAGGAGATCTCGGAGCCCTCGGACTGCGGGAACAGTGTCCGCGCGCCGATCACCCGGAGCAGGCCGGGGTAGTGCTCGTTGGCGAGCTTCTCCGCGTACCGCCGGTCGTCCTTCGTGCTGAGCACCCCGCATCCGGAGAGCAGCAGGGCGACGGAACACAACAACGCACCGGCCACTCCCGCCCTGATCCCGTGCCTGCCGCGCATCGCGCCCATGTCCGTTCCCCTCCCGCCCGTCGGGCCGCGCGCGCCTCGGCACGGCCCCGCTCCGGTCATCCGATGCGACGGTAGGACGAGTTGGCCCCCGCCGGATGAGTACATCTACTCAGCCGGGGCGCCCGGTCACCCGGTCGCGGGGGAGTCCGGCGGCGGGATCCGCGTCCGTGATTGGCATGGACCTGCCTACAACTCTCCGCTACAGTCCGGAACGGCACACTCTGAGAGCGCTCTCAAAACGAGGAGCCTCCCGGACGCCTGCTGTTCCTCCCCCACATCAGCGGAACAACAGAAGGGCCACTGCCTTGAGACGCACCACGGCATTACGCACCGCACTGTCCGCCGTGCTCCTCGTCGGAGCCTGGGCGGGCGCCGGATTCCCGTCCGCCACGGCCGCCGACACCCCCGCCGCCGCACCGCGGTCCACTGCCGCGGAACCGGCCTCCTCCGGTCTGCTGGCCGCCATGCGGCGGGACTTCGGCCTCACCGAGACCCAGGCACGGACCCGGCTCGCCGCCGAGAAGTCCGCCACCGCACTCGAACCCCGGGCCCGGCACGCCGCCGGAAACGCGTACGGCGGTTCGTGGTTCGACCCGTCGACGGGCGCTCTCACCGTCGCCGTCACCGGCACGGAACAGGCCGCCGCCGTTCGGGCGACGGGCGCCACCGTCCGCCTCGTCACGCACAGCGCGCGCACCCTCGACGCGGTCAAGGCGAAGCTCGACCGCCTCGACGCGCCCGCGGGCGTGAGCAGTTGGCACGTCGACCCGAAGGCCAACACGGTCGTCGTGAACGTCGCCCGGTCCGCCCGTGCTGACAACGATGTCCGGGCGTTCGTGTCCCGCGCCCGCGCGGCCGGGCCCGTGACCGTCGAGCAGGCGGCCGGGTCCCCGCAGACCTTCGCCGCGGGAACCGTGGGCGGCGACCCCTACTACACCGGCAACGTCCGCTGCTCCATCGGCTTCTCCGTCCACGGAGGCTTCGTCACCGCGGGCCACTGCGGCCGGGCGGGCGCCTCGGTGCGCGGCTGGGACGGCTCGGGGATCGGCAACTTCCAGGGCTCGTCCTTCCCCGGGGACGACTACGCCTGGGTGAACGTCGGCAGCGGCTGGTGGACGGTCCCCGTGGTCCTGGGCTGGGGAACCGTCTCCGACCAGCTGGTCCGCGGTTCGGCCGTGGCACCGGTCGGCTCCTCGGTCTGCCGTTCCGGCTCCACCACGCACTGGCACTGCGGCACCGTCCTCGCCACCAACGAGACGGTCAACTACAGCCAGGGCGCGGTCTACCAGATGACCAAGACGAACGTGTGCGCGGAGGGCGGCGACTCGGGCGGCTCCTTCATCAGCGGCGACCAGGCGCAGGGTGTCACCTCGGGCGGCTGGGGCAACTGCTCCTCGGGCGGTGAGACCTGGTTCCAGCCGATCAACGAGATCCTCAACCGGTACGGGCTGACCCTGCACACGGCCTGACGGCCGGATCACGCGCGGGACGGGGCTGCCACCGTGAGGGGTGGCAGCCCTGCCGCGGCCTCACGCGTGGGGCGCCAGCCGCAGATCGATGAACGGAACGGTGTCGCCGGGCAGAACGTAGCGCTCGATCTCGACGAACCCGCGGTCCAGCGCGAAACGCAGCCCCTCCGGATTGGACTCCAGGACACAGGTCTCGATGACCTCGGCCCCGAGCCCGCGCGCCTCGGCCAGACCGTGCCCGTACAACTCCTTGCCGTACCCCCGGCCCCGGTGACCCGGCAGCACCCGGGCGATGACCGTGGCCGTCGCGTTGTCCCCGGCCGGGGGACGTACGGTCGTGCAGCCCACGGTGGTGTTCCCGAGGTACGCGACGGAGAGCCGGTTGCGCCCGGCGCGCTCACGGACCTCGTCGAGCGAGAGCACGGCGGTCGGGATGATCGTGTTGTGAACCCGCTGCCAGTCCAGCAGGGCGGCGTCGTCGGCCACCGGTTCGATACGGAGTGCGGTCATCGCAGTAGGCAACCGTGGGCACGGACGCACGTCAACCCGGATCAGGAGTGACGCGCCGTCCGGCACCGGGGCGCCCCGGAATTGTGTTGCCGCCCCGGCGCGGGCTTGAGAGGCTGCGGCCCATGTCCGACTCACTCGCAACGGCAGCCCCCACCCGCGGGGTGGCCGACCTCTTCTCCCACGGCCGGCTGACGGCGATCCCGCGCAGGGCCGCCCGCCGTCAGCAGCTCCTCGACCACCTCGCGGAGACCCTGTTCGCCCCCGGGCGCACCTACTCCGAGCGCGAGGTCAACGACGCGCTGCTCACCGTGCACGAGGACTGTGCCGCGCTCCGCCGCTATCTGATCATCGGCGGACAGCTCAGCCGCACCAAGGACGGCGTCAGCTACCGGCGGGCGGAGTCCCGCCCCGAGTGAGCGCGTGCCCGGCCGCCGGTCCGGCGGATCACGTCCCGACGAAGCTGACGGTCTCCGCCAGATCCGCCCGCCCGGTGCGCAGCCTCGGCACACCCTCCTTCTCGAAGCCGACCGCGACCCCGCAGAGCAGCACGAGCCCGTCGTCGGCACCGACCGCCCGGCCGACGGTCTCGTGGAACATGGTCCACATCACCTGCGGGCAACTGTGCAGTCCCTCGGCTCTCAGCAGCAGCATGACCGTCTGCAGGTACATGCCCGCGTCCGCCCACTGTCCCGGCCCCATCGTCCGGTCGAGGTAGCAGAACAGCACGACCGGCGCACCGAACGCGTCCGAGTTCAACGCGGCGATCTTCACGGGCCGTTCGGGGTCGGCCCGTTCGATCCCCAGGGCCCCGTACCGCTGGGCGGCAGCCGCGGCGAAGCGGTCGGTGTACGGCGAGGCCAGCCCGTCCGGGTACATCGGATACTGCCGTGCGTCCCCGGGGTCCCCGGCCAACGCCCTCGCCGTCGCCCGCCTCTTCAGCTCGGCCAGCGGCTCGCCCGTCACGACGTACACCTGCCACGGCTGGAGGTTCCCGCTCGACGGGGCCCGGGTCGCGGCGGCCAGCACCCGTTCGAGTACAGCGCGGGGCACCGGCGTGTCGCTGAACGACCGCACGGCCCGGCGGCTGTCCACCGCCTCGTACACATCCATGGTGTGGGCCCTTTCGTTCACGGGTGGACGGTCCGACCCGAGCATGTCAGACGTCCTGCTCCGCGCCCGCGCCGGTCACGCGCCGAGCGGCACCGCCACGCAGCCCGCCTGCGCGGCCAGGGCGGTGAGCCGGTCCGTCTGCGCGGCTCTGAGGCAGACCACCGGATAGCAGTCCGACTCGATGTCGAGCACCGCGAGCGCCGCCCCGACCTCTGCGTAGTGCCTGCCGCAGGCGGCGAGGAAGTCGGCCGTCAGCAGACCCCACTCGGCGTCCTCGATCAGCACCCAGGGGTCCACGGGCGGGCGCGACGCCAGACTTCCGAGTCGGGCCCGGATCTCGTGGGCGTCCTCCTTCCAGTCGAACTCCGCGAGCAGGTCGTACTCGGCGAGGGCGTCGACCAGGGATATCCAGGCCAGACCGGCGAAGGGCTCCTCGATGCCCCGGTCCTGCAGGCGGTCGGCGAATTCGCGCACATACGCCTCGGGGTGGTCGTACGCCCGGAGGACCTGTGCGGCCACGGCCGGAACGCCGGGCGCGAGGAGCCCCGCAAGGGCGGCGAGGGAGGAACGGGCTTCGTCGGGTGCGGACAAGGGGGGCTCCTCGGGCAGTGGCGCCGTACGACGGGCGGAGTCGGTGCCGGACGGATCGCCGGCCTCTTCTCCGAACCCTCGCACAGGGGTCTGACAGTGAGGGCCGGTCAGGTGCGGGTGCCCGAGCCGGCCCGGAGGCGGAACGGCCCCTTCGAGTGAGTCCGGCTACGTGGGCGCATCGCCGTCGTGAATCGTCAGCGCGCCCGCGAGGTCGAGGTCGGAGACCGTGCCGTGCGCCCCGGCGCGAACGAGGAGCACGGCCCCCAGCGCGGTGCTCCAGAACGTTCGGGCCTCCACGTCGAGCGGGCGCCGGGCCGCCCAGCCGCGGCGGTCGATGAGCTGGCCCACGAAGCGCTCGGACTGGCGGAAGAGCAGCTGGAGGTGCCGGTCCACGACGGGGGCGAGTTCGGGGCGCGCGATGGCGGCGGCGAGGGCGCGTGTGACCGACGGGAGCGAGGGCATGGCGAGGACGGCGCGGGCGATGTTGCGCCGGAAGGCCGCCGCGTCGGGGGCCTGGCGGCCGACGCGTTCGACGCGGCGGGCGTCGTGCAGCAGACCGAGGAACGCGGCGTGCACGAGGAGCGCGTCCTTGGAACCGAAGTAGTAGGTCACCTGGTTGGGGAAGGCGTCCGCCGCGTGCGCGATCTCCGCGACGCTCGGATCGGCGCCGGGCCGCTCCTCGCGCAGCCGGGCGGTCGCCTCGATCAGCCGGCGCCGCGTCACCCGACCGCGGTCGCGCGACCGGGCCGGGGCCGGACGGGTCTCGGTTCGCTTCTTCTCCACCCCGGAATTGTATGTGATACAACAAAGACGTTCACTTGTATGGCATACAAGAAAGGCTGAAGGGCATGTACGGGACTGAAGTCGTGGTGACCGGACTCGGCGCGATCACCCCGCTCGGGGCGGACACGGCGTCCACCTGGGACGCGCTGCTGGCGGGCGCGTCCGGCCTCGGCGAAGGGGTCCTGCCCGGGGTCGTCGCGGGCACGATGGCCGTCGACCCCGCGACCCTGATGCCGCGGGTGACGGCCAGACGGCTCGACCGCTCGCAGCAGGCGGCCCTGGTCGCGGCGGCCGAGGCCTGGAGCGACGCGGGCGGCCCGGAGGTGGACCCGTACCGGCTCGCCTCGGCCATCGGCACCGGCATCGGCGGCGTACGGACGCTGCTGAACGAGGACGACGTCCTGGAGGCGTCGGGGGTACGGCGTGTCTCGCCCCGTACGGTCCCGATGCTCATGCCCAACGCGGCGGCGGCCCTGGTCAGCATCGAGTACGGGGCCCGCGCCGGGGCCTACACGCCGGTCTCGGCCTGCTCCTCCGGCGCGGAGGCCATCGCCCTGGGAGCGAGGCTCATCCGCGCGGGGGAGGCGGACGTGGTGATCGCGGGCGGCACGGAGGCGGCCATCACCCCGATCACCGTGGCCGGCTTCGTCCAGGCGAAGGCCCTGTCCCGGCACACCGCGGAACCGGCCTCGGCCTCCCGGCCGTTCGCCGCCGACCGCAGCGGGTTCGTCCTGAGCGAGGGCGCGGCGGTCATGGTGCTGGAGAGCGCCGAACACGCCGCCGCGCGAGGCGCACGCGTCCACGCGGTGCTCGCCGGTGCGGGCATCGCCGCCGACGCCCACCACATCACGGCGCCCGCCGCCGACGGCTCCGGTCAGATCGCCGCCATGCGCAAGGCCCTCGCCCAGGCCGGGCTCGGCCCCGAACGCATCGGCCACATCAACGCCCACGCCACCGGCACCGAGGTCGGCGACGCGGCCGAGGCACGCGCGATCGGCGAGGTCTTCGGCCGCGCCACCGTCACGGCCCCCAAGGCCTCGCTCGGCCATCTCTTCGGCGCGGCCGGCGCGATCGAGGCACTGCTCGCGGTCCTGAGCGTGGAACACGGGGTCGTCCCGCCGACCCGGAACCTTGACGCCGGGGTCGGTCCCGACATCGCCCACGATGTCGTCGCGGAGCGACGCGACATCCCCCAGGACGCGGTCCTCACCAACTCCTTCGGGTTCGGCGGGCAGAACGTGTCACTGGTCTTCACCGGCACGGCACAGCGGGACTAGACGTGTCCGGGCGTGTGTCCGGACGGTGCCGGGCCCGTGCGGCGGCGGGAGGACCGGTGCGGCGGACGGGAGGGCCCGTGCCCGCCCGCCGCCGTCCGGTGCCGGCAGGTCAGATCCCGGCGGCGCGGGCCGTCTCGTACACATCGGTCGCCACGTCGACGAGTTCCGACGCGTCGCGCAACGGGCCCTGGAGATCCAGCAGGATCCGGGGCACGCCCGTGGCGGCGTGTGCGGCCAGGTCCTCGACGATCTGGTCGGTACTGCCGTGGAACAACGCCCGGTCACCGCCCGCCACGGGCTGTGCGCTGTAGCGCGCGTTGGCGCGGAGGCAGACGTCGAGCGGACGCTCGCGCCCGCGCTCGGCGGCGGTGTCACGGACGTGCCGCCACTGCTCGGCCAGCGCGTCGGCACCCCGCGCCACGGGCATCCACCCGTCGGCCCGGTCGACGAGCCGACGCGTGGCGCGCGGGCCGTTCGCGGGAAGGAAGACCGGGATGGGGCGGACCGGCTTGGGCCCTACGACGGACGGCCGGATCGTCGTCAGCTCACCCTTGTACGACACCGGGTCGGGGCCCCACACCGCCGCGCACACGTCGAGCAGTTCGTCCAGCACCGCGCCGCGCCGCTCGAACGGGGCGACGGACGCCGCCGCGTACTCGTCGTGCGACCAGCCCGTCCCCAGCCCGGCGAGGACCCGGCCCCCGCTGGCCACGTCGAGCGAGGCCAGGGACCGCGCGAGCTGGAAGGGAACGTGCAGCGGGGCGACCAGCACGCTGGTCCCGAGGCCGATCCGCTCGGTGGCGCCCGCGGCCAGCGTCAGGGTGACCAGGGGGTCCGCGACACCCCGGTAGTGCTCGGGCCAGGGCATCCCCGGGATCCCGTACAGGCCCTGCGCGGCCGGTTCCGGGACGAGAATCCGCTCGAACACCCACAGGCTCTCGTAGCCCACCGCCTCGGCGGCGCGTGCCACCGCGGCGACGTCCCGCCCGAGGGCGTACTGCTTCGTCTGGGGCAGACCGAGACCGAGCGCGACCGGCATACGCGTACTCCTCACACGGCTGAACGAGGCAACCAGCCTAGGCCAGAGTGTTACTGACGCAACGCCTGTTCACGGACGCACCATCCGTCACCGAACAGAACAGGCCACCTTGTGGCGCGGGGAAATCGGTGGCGCGGGGAGGGGACCGGCCGGAGACTGACCGGTCATGACCATCGAGCCCCAGACCGGCCCTCTGTGCACCCGTGAATCCCTCGCGTCCGAACTGCGCGCCCTCGGGGTGCGCTCCGGCGAGACCCTTCTCGTGCACTCCTCGCTCAGCTCACTGGGCTGGGTCTGCGGAGGCCCCGTTGCCGTGATCGAAGCGCTGCTCGACGTCCTCGGCCCCCGGGGGACCCTCGTCGTCCCGACACACTCCGCCGACAACTTGGACCCGGCCGCCTGGCAGAACCCGCCCGTGCCCGCGTCCTGGTGGGACGGCATCCGCGCATCCACCCCCGCCTTCGACACCCGCACCACGCGGAGTCTGGGCGTCGGCGTCGTCCCCGAGACGCTCCGCACCTGGCCGGGCGCCCTGCGCAGCGTGCACCCGCAGACGTCCTTTGCCGCCCTCGGCCCCCGAGCGGCCGGGATCGTGGACGGGCACGCCCTCGACTGCCGCTTCGGCGAGCACAGCCCCCTGGCGCGACTGGAGGAGGCCGGAGCCCGAATTCTGCTGCTCGGCGCCGGATTCGACTCCTGCTCCGCCTTCCACCTCGCCGAATACCGTGTTCCGGCGACCCGGGTGACCAACTCCTTCGCGGTCACCACCCCGCAGGGGCGTCGCTGGACCACCGTGGAGGACACCGCGATCTCCTCCGACGACTTCGACGACCTGGGCGCGGACTTCGAGAAGACCCACCCGGTTCTGCGCGGCAGAGTGGGCGGCGCGGATTCCCGGCTCTTCGGCCTGCCGGACGCGGTGACCCACGCGGTGGCATGGATCCGGGAGAACCGGTGCCGGACAGAGGGGTTCTGACGCTACGGACGGTTCAACGGCCCGGGGCGCCGCCCCGGCGGGTCATCGGATGCCGGTGGGCCGGCCCCGGTCGTCTTGCCGGTGGCACCCGACCGCGCGACGCCGTCGACCTCGACACAGATCCCGAAGACCCGGTCGTGGCCCGTCCAGCCGTTCACCCGGCCGCGGTTGTTGCTGATCTGCACCCGCTTCCGGGCACGGTCCACCGCCGACACCAGGTGCAGGTACACCGTCCCGGCGACACGGGCGAGAACGATGTCGCCGACCTCCACGGCCGAGGGATCGACCGGGGCGACCACCACCCGCTGCCGACTGCGTATCAGCGGAACCATCGACGAACCGCTGGGGCGGAACGTCACCGTGCTGCCGCCGGCGACTCTGGCGGCCACTGCGTCAAGTGCACCCATACGGGGATCGTGGCAGACCACCCCGCACATCCCCACCGGTTTCAGCGGCGAACGGTCAGCCCTCGCCCCGCAGATACGCCAGATCCTCCGCGTCCAGCACGAGCGAGTCCGCCGCGAGGTTCTCCTCCAGGTGGCGGAGTGTCCCGGTGCCCGGGATGGACAGCACGACGGGGGACCGGGCCAGCGAGAAGGCGAGTTGCACCTGGGGGACGGTCGCTCCGTGGCGGGCCGCGATCTTGCCCAGGCGCGCCTCGTCGAGGGGGTTGCCGCCACCGCCGAGCGGAAAGAACGGGACGTACGCGATGCCCGCCTCCTCGCACCGCGCCAGCAGGCCGTCGTCGTCCTGGTGGTTCTGCACGGCGGCCACGGGAGCGATGGCGCGGGCCTCCGCGAACTGGGCGGCGTCGACGTTGCTGACGCCCAGGTGGCGGATCAGCCCCTCCTCGCGGAGACCGGCCAGGACCTCGAAGCGAGCGGCGAGGGACTCGCCACCGGGGCCGGTCGTCCCGCCCACCCGGAGGTAGACGAGATCGAGCCGGTCCAGGCCCAGGTCACGCAGATCCCTCTCCACCAGGGCGCGCAGCCGGTCAGGGGTGGCCTGGCCGCTCGGCACACCGCCGGGGCCGGGCAGCGGACCGACCTTCGTCGCGATCACCAGATCGTCGGGATAGGGGAACAGGGCCGTGCGGATCATCTCGTTGGCCCGGACCGTGCCGCGGTCGTAGAAGCCCGCCGTGTCGATGTGGTCCACACCCAGTTCGCGTGCCCGCCGCAGCACCGCGACGGCGTTCTCGGGACTGCGTGCCGGACCGTGGAGCGTGCCCGTCGCCAGGCGCATCGCGCCGAAGCCGAGCCTGCGGACGGTGAGGTCCCCGCCGAGGGGGAATGTCTTGATCGTCATGCCGTCCATGGTCCGCGCGGCCGTCCGCGCGGGACAGCACGTGGCAGTTTGCTGCCACACTGGACGGATGCGGAACGAACAGATCTTCACCGTGCACGGGGACGGGGAGCTGGTCGCGCGCGCCGGTCACCTCTTCGCCTCCGCCCGCACCGAATTCCTCTGCGCCGCCCGCGACCTCGACACCTGGGCCCAGCCGTCCGCCCGCGCCGCCGTCCGCGACCGGCTCCGCACCGGCAGGGGACCGGGGCTCTCCACGCGCAAACTCCTCAGCCCGCTCGCCCTCGCCGACGAGGCGGCCCGCGCGCATCTGACGCTCGTACGCAGCCGGGGTGCCGAGGTCCGCATCAGCGCGTCCCCCCTGCCGCACGAGACGATCCTCATCGACCGGCGCGTGATGATCCTGGCCGGCCGGGAGTCGCCCACCGGGCGCGCGTACACCGTGACGACCTCACCGACCATGATCGACGGCGTGCACACGCTCTACTCGGCGGTCTGGGACACCTCCACCGACCTCGACGCCTATCTGCGGCAGGACGTCCCCCGTCTCGACGCCGGCGACCGCACGATCCTGAACGCCCTCGGCTCGGGTCTCACCGACGAGTCCGCCGCCCGGCGCCTGGGCCTCTCACTGCGCACCTACCGCCGCCGCGTCGCCGACCTCATGGTCACTCTGGAAGCCGGTTCACGGTTCCAGGCAGGCCTGCGGGCGGGCGAACTGGGGCTGCCCGGAAGACCCTGAGGCTGTCCCGGCCGCCCACCCGCGGACCTCCACCTACTGCACCGCCGCCAGTACGGCCTGCCGCCCGCCGAGCGCCGCCGAGAACGCGTCCGTCACCTGCCCCAGTGCCTCGGCGGAGTCCGGTGCCACCGTCAGCGAGCCGTCACGGCCGACGGTGATGTCCTTGTCGAGCGTGAACCAGCCCGGCACGATGTGCGCGGCGCCCATGGAGCTGAGCACCGGGCGCAACGCGTAGTCGATGGCCAGCACATGGGCGACACTGCCGCCCGTGGCCAGCGGAAGCACGGTCTTGCCGGCCAGCGCGTACTGCGGCAGCACGTCGAGCAGCGACTTCAGCAGACCGGAGTACGCGGCCTTGTACACGGGCGTGCCGATCACCACCCCGTCCGCCCGCGCGAACAGATCGGCCGCGCCGACGACCGCCGGATGGCCGAAGTCGCCGCCGAGGAGAGCGTCGGGCGGCAGCGACCGGGCCTCCAGCGCTATCACCTCATGGCCCTGGTCCCTGAGCCGGTCGTCCAGGTGGCGCAGCAGACGGGACGTACGGGAGGTCGCGGAGGGGCTGCCGGAGACGGAGAGAACAGTGGACACGGGAACACCTTTCGGCACAGGGAGGAAGGACGGGTGGGAGGGGCGCCTCACCAGGCGCTGGACTCCACCGCGATCACCGGGGTCAGATCGTTGCGCAGGGTCTCCAGGAAGGTGACGACCTCCGCCGCCACCGCCCGGTGCTGGAGGTCGTTGAGGACGTCGTGGCGGCCGCCCCGGACCACCGAAAGACGCGTCCTGGAGCGGGACTTGGCCATCCGCGCCAGTGCGGCACGGTCGGCGAGCGGGTCCTCGTCGCCGACGAGGAGCAGGGCCGGCACCGCCGGCCCGGGGGTGCCCGGACCGGTCTCCTCCGCGTACGCCGCGTCGAGCAGGGCTGCCGGAACGGGCTCCGCGAGCGAACCCCGCCGCACCGTCGCGTCCTCGGTGAGCACCCGGCGATGGGCCGGGCAGACGGTGCGTACGTCCAGCTCCTCGTCCCACGTCCCCGTGGACGCCGAGCCCCGCCCGGGGAGTCCGGCGAGGACGACGCCCTCCGGTCGCCGGGTTCCGGCCCGACCGAGCAGGGCGGCCGCGGCGGCGGCCCCGGAATCCGCGCCGACGACCACGACCGGGTGAGCGACGCCGTCGTCACCGGCCGTTCCTTCGAGCGCGTCGGCCAGCCGGACGGCGAGGGCGGACAGCGCGGCGGGCAGGTCCGTGCCGTCGAGCGCCGGGGCGTCGAGGACGCGCACCCGGTAGGCGTCGGCGGCGAGGCGACGGCCGAAGCGCGCGTAGGACGCCCTGGTCTCGCCCCGGCCGGGCACCACCAGGACGGTGCCGCGTACGCGCAGGCCCTCGGGGCCGAAGTGGTCGGTGTACTCGCTGGACTCGGACATGCGGGCTCCTGGTGACGGGGCGGGGCGGGGCGGGCGGGGCGGGGGTGGAAGAGGGGAAGGGGGCTCAGTCGCGCGCGCCCGCGCGCGCCAGCGTGTGGCGGTTGCCGGGCACCGGGAGGCCCAGGTTGCCGCGCAGTGTGTCGGCCTCGTACTCCGTACGGAACAGACCCCGCTTCTGGAGCAGCGGCACCACACCCTCGACGAAACGGCCGAGGTCGTCGTTGTTGCGGAACGCGAGGTTGATGCCGTCGAAGGTGCCGGCCGCGAACCAGCGCTCGATGGTGTCCGCCACGGTCTCCGGCGAGCCGACGAACGGGGAGCGGCGGAACGCGTTGACGGAGTCGGCCACCTGGCGCAGCGTCAGGTTCTCCGTGCGTGCCCGCTCGATGATCTGCGCGGCCCCGGTGCGACCGCCCTTCTCGGCCAGATGGGCGACGTCGGGGAACGGCGCGTCCAGATCGTGCACGCTGAAGTCGTACGCGCCGAACGACCGCCCCAGCAGCGCCAGATTACTGGCGAAGTCGTTGTCCTCCTCGAAGATCTCCCGCTCCCGGTGCCGGGCCTCCTCGTCCGTCGCGCCGACGACCGGACCGCCGTGGATGAAGATCTTGATGTGGTCGGGGTCACGGCCGTACGCGGCCGTGCGGGCCTTGATGTCCGCGTAGTAGTCCCGGGCCTGTTCCAGGGATCCGCCCGGGGCGTAGATGCCCTCGGCCACCCGGGCCGCGAGGTCCCGTCCCTCCGGTGAGACACCGGCCTGGAAGATCACCGGCTGGCCCTGCGCGGAGCGCGAGAGGTTGAGGGGGCCCGCGACCTTGAAGTGCTCCCCCTCGTGGTCGAGGGCGTGCAGCCGCGACGGGTCCAGGAAGACACCGCGCTCCGGGTCGGCCGGGAACGCGTCGTCCTCGTAGGAGTCCCACAGCCCCCGGGCCACCTCCACGAACTCCAGCGCCCGGCCGTACCGGGTGGCGTAGTCCAGATGCTCGTCCAGACCGAAGTTGCGGGAGGTGCCGGTGTCGAAGCTCGTCACGACGTTCCAGCCGGCGCGACCGCCGCTGATGTGGTCGAGGGAGGCGAAGCGGCGGGCCAGATTGAACGGCGAGTTGTATGTCGAGCTGGCCGTGCCCACCAGGCCGATGTGCCGGGTGTGCGTGGCGACGGCGGAGAGCAGGGTGAGGGGCTCCAGCCGGTTCAGGTAGTGCGAGGGGTAGGTGGCGTTGATGAACTGGCTGTCCACGATGAACAGGGCGTCGAACAGGGCCTGTTCGGCGGCCTGGGCCTGCTCGATGTAGTAGGTGATGTCGATACTCGCGTTCTTGGCGACGCGCGGGTCCTTCCAGAGCCCGTGCTGGCCGGGGCCGCCGACACCGTACGGGTGCAGGGCGAGGTGGATCGTGCGGGACATGACGGGTCCTTCCGGGAGGGGGGCGGTTTTTGTGGGGTCAGGCGTGGAGGAGTGCGCGCAGGGCCTCGCGTTCGGCGCGGTCGGCGGGGCCGGTGTCGAGCGTGGGGGCCGAGCCGACGAGCAGCCGGGTGTACGGATGGCGGGGCTCGTCGATGACGTCCCGGGCGGCGCCGGTCTCGACCAGTTCGCCCCGGTAGAGCACGGCGATCCGGTCGGCGGTCCCGGCCACGGACCCCAGGTCGTGCGAGATCAGCACGAGAGCGGTGCCGGTGTCGCGGAGGTCCTTGAGGATCTCCAGGACCTGGACGCGGTTCGCGGAGTCCAGCGCGCTGACCGGCTCGTCGAGGACGACCAGCCGGGGTTCGGTGATCAGGGCGCGTGCCACCGCGACGCGCTGCCGCTGGCCGCCGGACAGTTCGCCCGGAAGTCGTTCCAGCAGACGCGCGTCGAGCCGCACCCGGTCCAGGAGCGCACGGGCCCGAGCGACCGCCTCCGTGCGCGCCGTTCCCCGGACGAGCAGCGGCTCGACGAGGGAGTCCTCGACGGTGGCGTCGGGGTCCAGACTGCGCAGCGGGTCCTGGAAGACGTACTGGACCACTCCGCGCCGTCGCAGCGCGCGCCACTGCCGGGGGCCGTACGCGCTCACCTCCTCGCCCGCGATCCGCACCGATCCGGCCGTGACGGGCACGAGCCCGAGGGCGGCGCGGGCGAGCGTGGACTTGCCGGAGCCGGTCTCGCCGATGAGCCCGACGGTCTCCCCGGGGACGACGCTCAGCGAGACCCCGCGCAGGGCGGGGCGGCGGCGCCGGCCGCGGCCGTAGCGGACCTCCAGGTCCGTGATCTCCAGAACGGGGGCCGTCGGGGTCGCGTCCGTGCGGTCCGGTGCGGCGGCGGGTTTCTGCGGTGCGGCGGGTCCGGTGGTCATGACGCCCCCTTCGGCGTGCGGAACTTCTCCAGTCCGTACTGGTGGTGCTCGTCGATGAGGAGCCGGGTGTACGCGTGGCGCGGTGTCCGCAGGACGGTCCGGGTGGGGCCCTGCTCGACCACTTCGCCCTGCCGCATCACCAGGACCTCGTCGCACAGCTGGGCCACGACGGCCAGATCGTGCGAGACGACCACCAGGGCCAGTCCGGTGCGTTCGCGCAGATCCGCGAGGAGGTCGAGGATCTCCGCCTGGACCGTGACGTCGAGCGCGGTGGTGGCCTCGTCGGCGATGAGGGCGCGGGGTTCGAGGGCGATGGCCGCCGCGATCAGGACGCGCTGGAGCATGCCCCCGGAGAGCTCGTACGTGTACTGCCCGTAGACGAGTTCCGGATCGCGCAGCCGGACCGCGTGCAGGAGTCCGACGGCGCGGCGCCGCGCCTCGCGCCTGCCCAGACCCTGCTTGGCCCGCAGCACCTCGGCGATCTGGGCGCCGACGCGGATCGACGGGTTGAGATAGGACGCGGGGTCCTGGAAGACGGCACCGATCGTGGAGCCGCGCAGTCCGGTCCACTGGCGGGGCGTCAGCGTCGCGATGTCCGTTCCGGCGATCTCGACGGTGCCGCCGCTGACCTCGAAATGCCGGGGCAGGATGCCGAGCGCGGCCCGGCAGGTGAGCGTCTTGCCGCTGCCGGACTCGCCGACGATGCCGACCGCCTTGCCGGGGGTGAGCGCGAAGCCGACCCCGTGGACCATCTCCCGGCCCGCGGCGCGGTCGGTGATGCGGACGTCGCGCAGTTCGAGCACGGGCGCGGCCGCCGGGGCGCCGCCGGTCGCGGCGGGGGCGGGAGCGGTGTGCGGGGACAGGGTCGTCACAGCGAACCTCCGGCGGGGACGGAACCGGTCGTGCGGGGGCGGTCGTGCCGGGTCCCGCGCCGTGCGGCGGCCCGCGCCCGGCCGGCCTCGCCGGACACGTCGCGGATGGCGTCGGCGAGCAGATTGCAGGCCCAGACGGTGATCATGATCAGCAGGGCGGGGACGACGGGCGCCCACGGGCGGTGGCTGAGATAGCCGAGGTCCGAGGCGAGCAGCCCGCCCCAGGTCGGGGCCGGTGGCTGGACGCCGATGCCCAGGAACGTCAGGCTCGACACGATGACGAAGCCGACGCCGACCGTCTGCGCGAGCGCCACCGCGAGCGGCGGCAGCACCTTCAGCCACACGTGCCGCCGCACGATCCACAGGAGCGAGGCGCCCGAGACGATCGCGGCCTCCACATACGGGGAGCGGGCGACGGCCAGGGTGGCCGCGCGTGACACCCGGTAGAACAGCGGGGACACCAGCACGCCCGTGACCAGCATGGCCTGGGTGATCCCGTTGCCGAGCAGGGCGATCACGGCGATGGCGAACAGCATGAAGGGGAGTGCCACCAGCGTGTCCGCCAGGCGCAGCGTCAGCCATTCGAAGGCCCGGCCCAGATACACCGACAGGATGCCGGGCACCGCCCCCACGGCCAGGGCGGTCAGCGCGACCTCCAGCGAGCCGAGGACGCTGACGCGCGATCCGTCCAGGAGCCGGCTGAACACATCGCGGCCCAGGTAGTCGGTGCCCAGCCAGTGGGCCCCGGAGGCCTCCGCGAGCGGCGGGCTCCCCGCGGCGAGCGGGTCCTGCGGGGCGAGCCACGGCCCGAGCAGGGCCAGCAGCGCGACGGCCAGGAGGATTCCGACGGCGATCCGTCCGGAGGTGAGCGAGAGAACGCGGCGCACCATGGGTCACACCCCCCGCTGCGATGCCGGCATCACACGCGCCAGCACCAGATTGACGATCAGGTTGAACGAGACGACGAGCACGATCGAGACCACCAGGACGCCCTGGACGGCGGGCACGTCGCCGGCCTGGGCCGAGTCGTTGGCGAACCGTCCGAAGCCCTGGAGACCGAAGATCCACTCCGTCACCACGGAGGCGCCGACGAGCGCGGGGAACTTCTGCCCGAGCGTGGCGAGCGCGGGCCCGACGCCGTTGCGCAGCACATGGGAGAAGAAGATCCGCCGCGGACTCAGCCCCCGGACCACGGCACCCGTCACATAGTTCTCGTCGTACGCGGCGACGAGACCGGCGCGCAGCTGGCGCGCCACGTCCGCGACGACGTCGAAGCTCAGGGCGAGCGCGGGCAGGGTGATGTGGGAGAGCCAGGGACCGATGCCCTGCTCGGCGGGGACGTATCCGGCCGAGGGGAACAGCGGGACGCCGACCGAGAACAGCGCGACCAGCACGATCCCCACGACGAACGCCGGCATCACCGAGATCACCGTGACGAAGCCGGTGATCGCCCGGTCGACGAGGGTGGTCCGCCTCAGTGCGGCCAGGGTGCCGAGGCCGAAACCGACGACCACCCCGATGACCAGGGCGAACGTCGCGACCGACAGGCTCACGCCGAGGCCGAGTCCGATCAGGGTCGAGATGTCGGCACCGTTGACCCAGCTGGTGCCCAGCTGTCCGTGCAGCACGCCGGTGAACCAGTCGCCGTACTGGGCGAGGAAGGGCCGGTCGAGCCCCCACTGCGCCTCGACGCGCCCGATCGCCTCGGGCGTCGCGTTCTCACCGAGCTGGATCCGGGCCGGACTGAGTCCGCTCATCGACCGCAGGGCGAACGTCACGAAGGTCGCGACCAGGAACACCGGGACGATGATCGCCACGGACCGGCCGAGGGCCGCCAGGACCCGGCCCGCCGCGTGCCGGGCCCGCGCCGCGGCCGCCCCCTTCCGGAGTGCGGGACCGTCCGGATCCGTGGCGCCGGCCGGATACGCATGGGTGTGCGTCGGCATGGGGCTTCCTCCTCTCTTGCGTACGTGTACGAGGGGCCGTCAGCGGGAGCCGTCGACGGTCACACCGGTCCAGTCGATGTGCGCGGGGTTCTTGGGCAGTCCGGAGATCCGCTTGCTCTTCGCGAAGAGGTTGGGCGAGGAGTACGTGAACACCAGGGCCCTGCTCCGCAGCCCGGCCCGGGTCGCCTCGCGGAGGGTCGTCGTGTACGCGGGGTCGTCCAGCGGGGTCCGCCGCACCTTGCCGACGGCCTCGGCGAAGCCCTTCGGCTCGTACGGGCTGCTGAGGTTGAGCGGGCCGTGCGGGCCGAAGTGCGCGGTGAGGGTCTGCACGGCGGAGTCGCGCCCCGTCGTCGAGTACAGCGAGAACGCCAGGTCCTTCGCGAAGAAGGGGGTGGCCCAGTTCTTGTCGATCCTGATCGTGACGTCGATGCCCACCGCGGCCAACTGGGACTGGACGATCTCCGCCTGCGGGTCCTCCGACGGAATGACCAGGTCGAGCTTGAGCTCACCGGGCCGGTGGCCGGCCTCGGACAGCAGACGCTTCGCCTTCGCCGGGTCGTACGGGTAGGCGTTCTCCGACGCGGGGTCGTAGGCCACGTACCCCTTCGGGAAGGGCTGGTCGGTCACCTCCCCGTAGCCGAAGGTCAGTTTGTCGACGAATTCCTGACGGTTCACCGCGTGGCGGACCGCGTCCACCACCCGGTCGTCGTCGAAGGGTGCCTTGTTGATGTTCAGGCTCAGGTTGGCCGCGTTGAATCCGGGCTGGGAGAAGACGTCGAGACCGGCCTTCTTCGCGGCGTCGGCCTGACTCGGGTCGAGATCCGCGAAGTTGTACACGCCGGTGCGCAGGCCCGAGACGACCGTGGAGGCGTCGGGTGCGGAGTCCAGCTCGACATCGTCGATGTGGATGTTCTCCGCGTCCCAGTAGTCGGGGTTCTTCTTCAGGACGGCCTTGGTGCCCGGGATCAGCTGCTTTACGACGAAGGGGCCGGCCCCCACCGGATTGCGGTCCAGCTCTGCGGGGTCCTTCGCCGCCTCGGGACTGGCGATCTGCAGCACGCGCTCACCGAGCAACTGCGGGATCTGGTAGTCGACCTGGGAGAGGTGGAGCACCGCGTCCAGCCCCTTGGCCTCCACCGAGACGATCGACGTCAGATCACCGAACAGGGCGGAGTTCTTCTGCTTCTGCGCGCGTTCGACGGCGGCCTTGACCGCGAGCGCGTCGACCGGCTCCCCGTCGCTGAACTTCAGTCCCGGACGCAGATGAAAGGTGATCAGATCGCCGCGCTTGTTGTACTCCCAGCTCTCGGCGAGATCCGGCACGGCTTTGCCGCTCTCGTCGGTGCGCGTCAACGAGGCGTAAACGAGGGCGAGTTCACGGAACTGCGCACCGCTGCCCGACACCACCGGATCCCAGTGGGCCGGAAAGTACGAAGAGGCCCACTTCAGGGTCGCTCCGCCGGACGAGGCGGAGACGTCCCCGCCGCACGCGGTCAGGGAGGGGGTGAGCAGGGCGGCGAGTGCGGCGCCGAGGGCGGTGGCCCGTGTGGTGCGTCGTGGGGACATCTCGTTCTCTCTGTGACGGGGCCCGGCCCGGATCAGGGCAGGCCGGACCGCGGGCGGAGGTGCCGGGAGGAAGGCATGACGGGGCGGCCGTGCGGCGGACGGGACGTCCGCCGGGACGGGCCGGGGGAGGGAAGGCGTTCCGGGCGTACGGAACCGGCGCGGCGCCCCCGTGGGACAGGAGGCGTCAGCGGTACGAGTCCCGGAAGGAAGCGCTCCGACGGGTGGCCGGGACACCCGGACCCCGGACATGACGACGCCCTCGGACAGTGGGGCGCGTCACGGTGAGACGCGAGGGGGGCGGTGACGCGGCCGGAGCACGCGGCGGGTTCCGTGCGGCGGGCGGCCGGGGGCCGCGGCCGGCGACGGGGCGCCTGCGGATCGGAGCGGATGGGCGGTCAGCGACAGAGTGCGCTGGAGGTGCGCCGAAGATCCACGTATCGGCACTCCACACCGGGGTGCGTCGTGAGCATGGGCACATCCTGGGGGCCGTCGCGGGCATCTGTCAATGGACACCATTTGGTGTCTCATTCGGTGGGACGGGAACTGACCGCAGGTCAGAGCCCTGACACCGCCCGGCGGATGGAGTCGGAGCGCACGGCGGCCTCCTCGGGATGCAGCCACAGCGGTCCGTTCGCCGTGTCGACGCGGACCGCGTACGAGGGGGGCCGGCCGCCCTCCACCAGAAGCTCGGCCTCCGGCCCGGTCAGGCTGCGCAGGCGCTCCAGAGCCTCGCCCGGCGGCAGCCGCGGACCGTCCGCGACCACCCCCGGACACAGCGCGTCGAGCGCCCGCGCACCGGCGGCGAACGACCGCCAGCCGGGCACCGCCCGATGGCCGGCCGGGGAGCGGACGAGCAGCGTCGGCAGCGCGTAGCGCACCGCGCCCTCGGCGGTCTCCTTGGCCAGGCCCGGGTGCGGGGAGTCCTCCGCGACGGACAGCACCTCCCGCACCGGCCGGCGGGCCTCCGCCCGGTCGGCGCGCACCGCGTCGAGCACGGAGTCCGACGCGGCGTCGGACCGCAGCCGCTCCGCGTCCAGCCCCGGCACACCCCGGACGGCGGCCAGCGCGCCCCCCTCGGTGTCGGCGGGCTCACCGACCACGAACACGCTCTCGCGCAGTCTTCGCAGCACCCGGTCGGCGACGTCGGCGCCCTGCCGTTCCGCCGCCTTCGCGACCAGCGACGACGGCCAGGAACTCACCGCCACCCGGCTCAGCCGGACCGCGTACGGAGCCCGGGTGTGGACACCGATCTCCGCCACGTGCCGTGCGTACCAGGCGGTTTCGGCGCTCGGATCGGGCGGCGGATCGTCGTCGTGGTCGAAGAGGATCGCGTAGACGCGCCGCCACCGCACCCGGCCGCCCAGCGCCGCGCGCAGCGCGCGGAACACCGGCTCGGAGCCCCAGGCCCACGGGCACATCGGATCCGTGTACTCCACCACCTCCACCCCGGACGCCGGGAGCGCGCCCGTCATGCGGCGCCGACCCCGGACGGCTCGGTGCGCGCCTCGCCGGGCAGCAGCTCCGCCAGCGTGAGACCGCCGAGGACCGCGACGGCCTCCGCCTCGACGCGGCGCCACACCCCGGGCAGCGCCGTCGCCGGACCGGGGTAGACCAGACCGGCCAGCGACGCGCCGCGCAGCGTGATCACCTCGCCGTCCACGGCGCGCACCACGTCCAGCAGGGCGATCTCGCCCGCCGGTCTGCCCAGCCAGTACCCCCCTTCGCACCCACGTTGGCTGCGCACCAGACCCGCTCTGCGCAACTCGCCCACCACGGACTTCAGGAACCGGAACGGAATCTCCTGCGAGGACGCGATGGCCTCACAGGTCAGAGGACGGCCGGGCTCACGCGCAAGCTCCAGGAGGGCTCGCGTGGCGTAGTCCGCCTTCGCGGAGATATGCATGGCCGCCATCATGCCCCCGAAGCCCCGTCTCCGAGAGGCGATGAACGCAGTTGCCCCCGGCCGGACATCCCGGGCCCCTCGTCCTGTTGCGGGAACATTGCCGCAGGTGAACGCCAATGGACACCTCTTGACATCCTTTTTCGGGCCGACCTAGCGTCCCTGCCATGAGCGAGCCGCTGACGACCCCCGGTGAGGGCTTCCACCCGCACCTCCACGAGACCCCGGGCCGCCCGGACGCCCCGCTGCGCACCCGCGTGCACCACATCCGGGCGGACGCCCTCGACGGTGACACCGCGCAGACCGGGGGCATGCGCCGGTTCGCCGCGGTGAGCGGGCGGACCGTCGGCTCCGAGAAGCTGTGGATGGGCCAGACCCATGTCGCCCCCGCCACCGCCTCGTCCGACCACCACCACGGCGAGTCGGAGACCGCCATCCACGTGGTCAGCGGGCACCCGGAGTTCGTCTTCCTGGACGGCTCGGGCGACGAACCCGAGGAGGTGCGGCTGCGCACCTCGCCCGGCGACTACATCTTCGTCCCGCCCTTCGTCCCGCACCGCGAGGAGAACCCCGACCCCACCGAGGAGGCCGTGGTCGTCATCGCGCGCAGCACCCAGGAGGCGATCGTCGTCAACCTGCCCCGCCTGTATGCCCTTCCGGCCGACGACGCCTGAGCGCGGGCCCGGTCACCCGAGGACCCGCGCCGCCATCACCGGACGCGGCAGCGACGGGTTGGCGGCCGCTTTCTCGGCCACCGCCTCGTCCGGATCGTCCAGCAGTCCGGTGACGACGGACGGCGGCAGGCCGGGGTGCCCGGCGGCGTCCTGCCGTGCCCGCGCGTCACGGAGGCAGACGAGGAGCGCCGGGCCCGGGGCGTGCGGCTGCCGGGCCGTCGCCCGCAGGGCCTTGCGCACCGGGGGTTCACGCAGGGCGAGTTCCTCCAGCAGTTCCGCCGGGACGTCCGGACGGGACGCCACCGCGGCGGCGACCCGGTCGCCGTGACGCCGTGTCAGCATCCGCAGCAGCGACTCCGGCAGGCCCGGGTGCCCGGCGACGGCCCCGGCCACCTTCGCGTCCGCGTCGCCGGCCAGCGCGTCCCGGACCGGGGCGGGCAGATCGCGCCGCCGGGCGACGAGCACCCGCAGCTCGGGGCGCGCCGAAGCCGCCAGATCACGCACCTCGGCGGGCGAGGCGGCGGCGACACGCGGCAGCAGCACCGCGCCGACGCGCGTGGAGGCGGCCAGCCGGGCCAGCACGTCCCACGGCACACGCGGATGATGTGCCAGCGCGCGCCGCACCTCGTCGTAGCGGTCCCCGGCGAGCGTACGGAAGACGCCCGCTTCGATCGACGGATTGCCGGCCAGGCTCTCGCGCACGCCCGGCACCGGGTCCTCCGCCAGTCGCGCGTACACGTCCCGCGGCAGACCCGGCCGGGCGGCCACGGCCGCGCGCAGCAGCGACGACGGATCGGCCGCGAGGCCTGACACGCCGTCGGCCGGTGTGGCCGGGTTGAGCAGGGCCGCCAGGACCACATCGTGCAGCGCGGAGGCGTGGGTGCCGTCGCACGACGCCCCGGCCGGTAGTTCGCAGTCCGCCCGGGGGCACGACGGATCGTGGGCGAACGGGACCTCCTCCTGGTCGCAGACCTGGCACCGCCGCACCGGAGGCATCCCCTCCCCGGTGACCAGCGCCGTGAGCACGTCCGGCGGGGCCGCCTCGTCGCACGCCACCGCGCGCCGCACCTGCGCGGACGGATGCGCGGCGAGCCGGGCCGCCATCCCGGGCGCACCCCACAGCGCGAGCTCCGCGACGACCCGCACGTCCGGGTCCCCGGCCAGTACGTCCACCACGTCCGGCGGCAGCCCCGGGCAGGCGGCCAGGGCCTCCCGGTACGCGCGGTCGGGGTCGGCCGCGAACCTCCGCGCCCACGCCGGGGTGCCGCGCCCCTCGTCGAGCAGCGCCAGCGCGGCGTCCGGGCGGGCCGCCGGGTCGACGTCGTCGGCGGTCAGCCGGCCCGCGCGGACGAGCGGGACGAGGCTCGCGGGGACCTGTGCGGCCAGGGCGGCCACCTGGGCACCGTCGAGATCCGGGCGGCCGGCCAGCCGCGCGGCGAGTTCGTCGTCGGGGTCCGCCGCCGCGAGCGCGGTCAACGAGGCGACGAGCGTCCGGGGCAGAGCGGGGTTGCGGGCCAGGCCCAACAGCACAGGATCCACGGGGGCATCCTGCCGTGGGTGCGACCGGACGGCCTGTGAATTTCGGTGCGGGCCCGCTCGTGTGCGGCTCCTCCCGACCGCCGTACCCGCAGGTCGACGGTGCGCACCGGAGGCAGCCACCGTCCGGCGCCGGGGGATGACGTCAGCGCGACACGGGGGTCCGCACCAGTGCGACGCGATCTTCGACGCGTGAGGGTGAACGGACCGACGTCACCACGTACTTGGGGGAGCAACATGACCAGCGCGACTGCCCGCCGCACCCGTTCGCGGCGCCTCCTGCCCGTCGCGGCCGTCTGCTGCGGGCTCCTGCTGACCGGGCCGGCCGCCGTCGCCGCCACCGCGCCCGCCGTCTCCGGCCGCGGCGCGCGGGCGGCCGAGGCGCATCCGGCGGCCGGACGGGGAACGCTCGTCCACGCCGAACGGCTCTACACGCTCCCGGGCCGCGGGGCGGTCGCCGCCGAACTGCGGGCCGCCGGTTTCCCGGTGGACACGGTCCGCAACGGGGTGGTCGCGTACCGGCTGATCTACCGGACCGTCGACGCGCACGGGCGGCCCACCACGGCGAGCGGGCTGTTCATGGTGCCGCGCGGCGCCGGAGGCACCGTGCCCACGGTCTCGTTCGCCCACGGCACCGGTGTGCACAAGGACGACGCGCCCTCCATGAAGCGCCGTTCGTTCGTCTCCGCGTCCGTACTCGCGCACGCGGCGTCCGGCGCGGCGGCGGTCGGGCCCGACTACCTGGGCATGGGCAAGGGGCCCGGCCCGCACCCCTGGATGGACGTGCCCTCCGAGACCACGGCCTCCCTGGACATGCTGCGGGCGGCCCGCGCCTTCGCGCCGCGCACCGGCCACCGGCTGGAGCGCGAGGTCCAGGTCACCGGCTTCTCGCAGGGCGCGTCCGCGGCGCTCGGACTCGGACGCGCCCTGGAGGCGGGGGAGGACCCGTGGTTCCGGCTGGGAGCGCTCGCCCCCGTCAGCGGGGCGTACGACTTCGGCGGCGCCGAACTGCCCGCGCTCGTCGCGGGACGCCTCGAACCCAAGTCGAGCGTGGTGTACGCGGCGTACACCCTGGTCGCCTTCAATCGGCTGCACCACCTCTACGACCGGCCCGGCGAGGTCTTCCGGGCGCCCTACGCCGACACGGTCGAGGCCCTGTTCGACGGCACGCACACCGGCCCCGAAGTGATGGCGAGCACCCCCGGCACCTTGGACGAGCTGCTGACGGAGAACGGCCGAGCCCTGCTCACCCACCCGTCGGGTCCCTTCGCCGACGCGCTCCGGACCACCGACGCGGTGTGCGACTGGGCGCCCGAGGCCCCGGTCCGGCTCTACATGGCGACCGGTGACGAGCAGGCGACCACCGTCAACACCGAGCACTGCCGGTCCGACCTGGCGGGGAACGGGGTCGACGCGCCGGTCCTCGACATGGGCCCGGTCGACTACCAGGGCTCCCGCCATGTGGGGTCGAACGTCGCCGCCACCTCCTCGCTCGTGCGCTGGTTCGAGGGCCTGCGGAACATGCGCGGTAACTAAGGTTGTCGATAAGGTGTTCGTGAACTATGGTTGTCGCGTGACGATGCCTGAGATCGCCCCGGACGAACAGACCGCACTCACCAAGGCGCTGGGCGAGGCGCTCCACCCGCTCGCCGTGTCGATGCGCTCCCGCGCCACCGGACTGCCCGAGGAACGCATGTGGGACGCGGACCCGGTGGAGGTGGCCCTCTCCGTGCTGACCGCCTGGAAGGCGGTGGACCTGGAGGTGAAGCGGCTGACCGCGATCGCCGCGGGCACCGCCGGGGCCTACGGCGCGAACTACGAGCAACTGGGCGCCGCCTGGGGCATCACGCGTCAGGGCGCCCGCAAGAAGTGGCCCGGCGCGGTCACCCGGCCCGCCCCGGACCCCGGGCGGGAGAACGTGGCCCTCGACCTGTTCGGAGGCACCGCCGGACTGGCCCGTGTCCCCTCCACCGGCCACTGGTCGTGGACGGGCGAGGGCGCCGACGGGGTGCGCGGCGCGAGCGCCCCGGACGCCCCGTGCGCGACGAGGGAGGAGGCGGCGGCCCACGCGGGGGCGTTCCTGAAGGAGCACTCCGCGGACCGGGCGGGCACATGACATCTGCCGCCCCGTCCGTGGGTCCGGTGGACGCGGAGCCCTTCCGGCGCGTCCGTGGACCGGTGAACCCGGAGCCCTTCCGGGGCACCCGGTCCCGCAGACCGTACGCGACACGGGGGAACGCCCGCCGTGCGTCCGTCCGCGCTGGAACGATGGGCGGATGGACAAGGTCAGCAACACCGCGGTCCTCGCCGCCATCGACGCCCGACTCCCCGACTGGCGCAGACTCGCCCAGCCCCTCGCCGCGTGCTTCCGGGGCCCGGACGCCGTGGCCGCCGCCGCGTTCGTCGCCGCCGCCGCGCGGGCGGCGGCGGACGCCGGGCACCCGGTGCACGGGATCAGGCTGGGGGGTGATGGGCGGGTCGACGTGACCCTCTGCAGTGTCGACGAGGAGGGCGGGCGGTGGATCACCGCCCGCGACCTCGAACTCGCGGCCACGCTCAGCGCACTCGCCCGCCGCCTCGATCTGACCGCGGCCCCCGGCGAGGTGGCCCAGCTGGAGATGGCCCTCGACACGGCGGACCACGCGGCGGCCGGACCCTTCTGGGCGGCGCTCCTCGGCGGCGCGGACGGCCGGCCCGTCCGGGACTCCGTCTTCGACACCCACGACCGCGTCCCCGCCGTGTGGTTCCAGCAGACCGACGCCCACCCCCTGCCGCGCCAGCGCTGGCACATGGACCTGTGGCTCGCGCCCGAGGCGGCGCGGGAGCGGATCGCGGCGGCCCTCGCCGCGGGCGGCACGCTCGTCGACGACTCCGAGGCACCGTCGTTCGTCGTGCTCGCCGACCCCGAGGGCAACAAGGCGTGCGTCTGCACGGCCCTGGCACGCGACCGGCCCTGACACCCGGTCATTGCACCCGCCGCCCGCCCGGCTCTCCGGACGGACGGCGGGGCGGCTTCGCTCAGGCGATCTCGATCAGGAGATCCCCGGCCTCGACCTGCTGGACCCGGCCGATCGCCAGCCGGCGGACCACTCCGGCGGACTGGGCGGTGATCGACGCCTCCATCTTCATGGCCTCGATCGTGGCGACCGTCTGACCGGCCGACACGGACGCCCCCTCCTCGACCTGAAGGGTCACCACCCCGGCGAACGGCGCCGCCACATGGCCCGGGTTCGCGCGGTCGGCCTTCTCGGCGGCCTTCACCTCGGTGGCCACGGACCTGTCCCGGACCGAGACCGGGCGCATCTGGCCGTTGAGGGTGGCGAGCACACTGCGGAAACCGCGCTCGTCCGCCTCGGAGACGGCCTCCAGCTCGATGAGCAGGGTGACACCCGGTTCCAGCGTCACGGTGTGCTCGGTCTCCGCTTCGAGGCCGTACAGAAAGTCCTGCGTGGGCAGCACGGAGGTGTCGCCGTACGCCTCGCGGTGCGCGGTGAACTCCTTCGTGGGGCCCGGGAAGAGGAGCCGGTTCAGCGTGGCGCGCGGGGTGTCCCGCAGACCCCGGAGGTCCTCGTCCGACAGTTCCGGCGTCGCGGCCTTCTTCGGGCGGCCCTGGAGGGCGCGCGTCCGGAAGGGCTCCGGCCAGCCGCCGGGCGGGTCGCCCAGCTCGCCCCGCAGGAAGCCGATCACCGAGTCGGGGACGTCGAACTTGCCGGGGTCGGACTCGAAGTCGGACGCCTCCACGCCCGCGCCCACCAGATGCAGCGCCAGATCACCGACGACCTTGGACGACGGGGTCACCTTCACCAGCCGGCCGAGCATGCGGTCGGCAGCCGCGTAGCAGTCCTCGATCAGCTCGAAGCGGTCGCCCAGACCGAGGGCGATGGCCTGCTGGCGGAGGTTGGACAACTGACCGCCGGGGATCTCGTGGTGGTAGATGCGGCCCGTCGGCGAGGCCAGCCCCGACTCGAAGGGGGCGTACACCTTGCGGGTCGCCTCCCAGTACGGCTCCAGGTCGCCGACCGCCTGGAGCGACAGCCCGGTCGCGCGCGGCGTGTGGTCGGTGGCCGCCACCAGCGCCGACAGCGGCGGCTGGCTGGTCGTGCCCGCCATCGAGGCGACGGCCGCGTCCACCGCGTCCACCCCCGCGTCCACGGCCGCCATCAGCGTGGCCAGCTGACCGCCCGCCGTGTCATGGGTGTGCAGGTGCACCGGCAGATCGAACCGCTCGCGCAACGCGGTGACCAGCGTGCGCGCGGCCGGCGGACGCAGCAGTCCGGCCATGTCCTTGATCGCCAGGACATGGGCGCCCGCGTCCACGATCTGCTCGGCGAGCCGCAGGTAGTAGTCCAGCGTGTACAGGGACTCGGACGGGTCCGACAGATCGGCGGTGTAGCACAGGGCCACCTCGGCCAGGGCCGTCCCGGTGGCGCGGACCGCGTCGATGGCCGGACGCATCTGCGAGACGTCGTTGAGCGCGTCGAAGATCCGGAAGATGTCCATGCCCGTGGCCGCGGCCTCGGCGACGAACGCCTCGGTGACCTCGGTCGGGTACGGCGTGTAGCCCACCGTGTTCCGGCCGCGCAGCAGCATCTGCGTACAGATGTTGGGCACCGCCTCGCGCAGCTTCGCCAGCCGCTCCCACGGGTCCTCCGCGAGGAAGCGCAGCGCCACGTCGTACGTGGCACCGCCCCAGCACTCGACGCTCAGCAACTCCGGGACGGTACGCGCCACATGCGGGGCGACGGCCAGCAGATCGCGGGTGCGCACCCGGGTGGCGAGCAGCGACTGATGGGCGTCGCGGAACGTGGTGTCGGTGACGGCCACCGCCGACTGCGCCCGCAGTTCGGCCGCGAAGGCCTCCGGGCCCAGGGCGGCCAGCCGCTGCCGCGAACCGGCCGGCGGGGTCCCCTGCGGCAGCGGGGGCAGCTTGTCCGCCGGGTCGATCACCGAGGGGCGGGGCCCGTAGGGCCGGTTCACGGTCGTCTCGGCGAGATAGCTGAGCATCCGGCTGCCCCGGTCGGCCGACGGGCGGGCGTGGATCAGCTCCGGGTGCTCGTCGATGAAACTCGTCGTGATGTGCCCGGCCTTGAAGTCCGGCTGCTCCAGCACCGCGCCCAGGAACGGCAGATTGGTGGCCACGCCCCGGATGCGGAACTCGGCGATCGCCCGCCGCGCGCGGCGGGCCGCGTTGGCGAAGTCGTGCCCGTGGCACGTCAGCTTCACCAGCATCGAGTCGAAGTGGGCCGACACCTCGGCGCCCGTGTGCACCGTGCCGCCGTCCAGCCGGACACCGGGCCCGCCCGGCGAGCGGTAGGCGGAGATCGTGCCGGTGTCCGGGCGGAAGCCGTTCGCCGGGTCCTCCGTCGTGATGCGGCACTGGAGCGCGGCCCCGTTGAGGGTGATCACGTCCTGGGTGAGCCGCAGGTCCGGGAGCGTCATCCCGGCGGCGATGCGCAGCTGGGCGATCACCAGGTCGCGTCCGGTGACCTGCTCGGTCACGGTGTGCTCGACCTGGATCCGGGGGTTCATCTCGATGAAGACGTGATGGCCGCGCTCGTCGACCAGGAACTCGACGGTGCCCGCGTTCACGTATCCGATGTGGCGCGCGAACGCGACCGCGTCGGCACAGATCCGCTCCCGCAGCGCCGGGTCCAGATTGGGCGCGGGCGCGATCTCGACGACCTTCTGGTGACGGCGCTGCACCGAGCAGTCGCGCTCGTAGAGGTGGACGACGTTGCCCTCGGCGTCGGCGAGGATCTGCACCTCGATGTGGCGGGGGTTGATCACCGCCTGCTCCAGGAAGACCGTCGCGTCCCCGAACGCGGACCGGGCCTCCCGCATCGCCGCGTCGATGGACTCGCGCAGCTCGCCCGGCTCCGCGACCCGGCGCATGCCCCGGCCGCCGCCCCCGGCCACGGCCTTGACGAAGACCGGGAAGCCGATGTCCGCCGACGCGGCGACGAGCGCGTCCACGTCCTCCGACGGCTCCGACGACCTCAGCACGGGAACCCCGGCCTCCCGCGCGGCGGCCACCGCACGGGACTTGTTCCCCGTCAGGTTCAGCACCGAGGAGGGCGGACCCACGAACGTGATGCCCTCCGCGGCGCAGGCGGCCGCCAGGTCCGGGTTCTCGGAGAGGAAGCCGTATCCCGGGTAGATCGCGTCGGCGCCCGCCTTCCGGGCCGCCTTGATCACCTCGTCGACCGAGAGGTACGCCCGTACCGGATGTCCGGGCTCCCCGATCCGGTACGCCTCGTCCGCCTTGGCCCGGTGCAGGGAGTTGCGGTCCTCGTGGGGATAGACGGCCACCGTGGAGATGCCGAGCTCGAACGCCGCGCGGAACGCGCGGATCGCGATCTCCCCGCGGTTGGCGACCAGTACCTTGTCGAACATCCAACTCCCCAGACGTGTCACGGGCGGGTGGCCCCGGAACGGACGGTGTCGCACGGGATGCACGGTCCGGCATCCGGTGGTCGGGTGGCGGTGCGGAGGACGGAGCGCCCCGGGCGTTCTCGGGCCGGAGCGTTCGACACCGTACCGGAGACCTTCCCCGAGATCGCGGGCGCAAAGGATGGCGTGCGTCACGTGCCGCGATCGGCCCACCGGACCGGTGCGCCTACGATTGCGCCCCGCCCTCCCCGCCGGCGGACGCCTCCGGCCCGGGAGCGTCGAGCATCGCCAGGAACGCGGCGGCGGCGGGGGAGGGGCGGGCGCCGCTCCACACCAGGTGCTCCACCCGGGTCGGCGCGTCGCGCACCTCGACGAAGGGCAGATCGGGGTACTCCGAGACGAAACCGGTCGGCAGCATTCCGATCCCCAGCCCCAGCCGGATCAGCTGCACCATGGAACCGGGCGAGGTGATCTCGAAGGCGACCTCGCGGCGCACCCCGGCCCCGGCGAAGGCGTTGTCCGACTGGACGCGCCCGGCCGTACCGGAGGGGAAGTCGACGAAGGTCTCGTCCGCGAGCCGTTCCAGCCCCACCTTCTCCCGGCCCGCCAGGGGGTGGTCCGGCGGCAGCACCGCGACCAGCCGGCCGCGCCCCAACTCCCTGCCGTGCACCCCACGGGGCCGGGGGCCCGGCGGCAGTCCCAGGAAGGCGACGTCGAGACGGCCCTGGCGCACGCCCTCGACCAGCTCCTCGCTCGCCCCCGAGCGCAGGGTGATCCCCACCTCGCTGTGGCGGACGTGGAAGCGCTTGAGCGCCCCGGGCAGATCGACGGCCGTCACCGTGGGGATGGTCCCGACGGCCAGCCGGCCCCGGATCACCCCGGCGGCGGCCGCCACCTCGGCGCGGGCGCGGTCGGCCGCCTCCAGCGACTGCCGGGCCGCGGGCAGGAACGCCTCACCGGCGGCGGTCAGCCGGACCCTCCGGCTGGTCCGCTCGAACAGCCGGGCCCCCAGCTCGCGTTCCAGCCGGGCGATCTGATGGCTCAGCGCCGACTGCACGACCAGGCACTGCTCGGCGGCGCGCGTGAAGTTCCTCGTCTCCGCCACGGCCACCACGTACCGCATCTGCTGAAGGTCCATCGATCCATCGTGAACCACGATCATTCCGATGACAAACATGTGTTGGACTCATCAATGAGACTCCCGCGAAGCTGCATCCATGACCACGACACCCACCGCCTCCGAAGGCGGCCTCTCCCGCGGGCTTCTCCTCCTCATGTCCGCCGCGACCGGCCTCGCCGTCGCGGGCAACTACTTCGCCCAGCCGCTGCTCGACCTGATCGGCCGTGAACTGGGCCTCGGGACCACCGCCGCGGCCTTACTGGTGACAGTGGCGCAGCTCGGCTACGCGCTGGGCCTGATCCTGCTGGTGCCCCTCGGCGACCTCGTCGAGCGCCGGCGGCTCGCGGTCGCCCTGTACGGGGCCACCGCGCTCTTCCTGCTGGTCTCGGCCACCGCCGCCAACGGCACCGTGCTCCTGATCGGCACCGCCCTGACCGCGCTCACCTCCGTGGGGGCGCAGGTGATCGTCCCCTTCGCCGTCTCCCTGGCGGCCCCGGCGGAACGCGGCCGGGTCGTCGGCACCGTCATGACCGGGCTGCTCCTCGGCCTCCTGCTGGCCCGGACCGCCTCCGGCGCGCTCTCGGAACTGGGCGGCTGGCGCACGGTCTACTGGGCCGACGCCGGGCTGATGGCGCTGACCGCCGTCCTTCTGCGGACACGGCTGCCCCGACTGGGCGGCACGGGTGACGGGCTGTCGTACCCGGCGCTGCTGCGCTCGACGCTCGCGATGTTCCGGTACGAGCCGCTGCTGCGGTGGCGCGCAGGGATCGGTGCCCTCAGTCTCGCCTCGTTCAGCGTGCTCTGGACGGCCCTCACCTTCCTCCTCGTGCGGCCCCCGTACGGCTGGTCGGAATCGGGCATCGGCCTGTTCGGTCTGGTCGGCGCGGCGGGCGCGGTGACCGCGATGGCCGCCGGACGGCTCGCCGACCGCGGACACGTCCAGAAGGTGACGGGCGCCGGCACGGTCCTGCTGGTGCTGTCCTGGGCGGCCGTCGCCGCCGGATCGCACTCGCTGGTCTGGCTGCTCATCGGCGTCGTCGTCCTGGACCTGGCGCACCAGGCGGTGCTCAACAGCACCCAGAACGTGATCTACGCGCTCCGCCCCGAGGCCCGCAACCGCATCAACTCCGCCTTCATGACCTCGTTCTTCGTCGGCGGAGCGGCCGGCTCCGCGCTGACCTCGGTCGTCTGGGCGGGCGCCGGGTGGGCCGGGGTCTCCGTCCTGGGAGCCTCCCTCGCCGCCGGCACGGTGGTGCTCTGGGTCCTGGAACGCGTCACGGTCGCCCGAGCCGTCCGCCGGACGTCCCCGGGGAGCGCCGAACCGGCCGCGGCGGTCCGCCCGGCCGTAATCCACAGGTGAAACTGTACAACTCAAACTGTGGGTTCTAGCCTGGAGACGTGAACGAGAAGAACCCCCGCCCCTCGCCCTCGGCGGTCCAGGCGTCCCAGCAGGTCCGCGCGGTCATCAGCCGCCTGCGCCGCCGCATCCTGAACGCGGCGGAACCGGAGGACATGACCCTCGGACAGGCCTCCGTGCTGGCCCGGCTGACCGGACTGGAGGGCGGTGTCACCGCCAGCGACCTCGCCGCCGCCGAAGGGGTGCGCCACCAGTCCATGACGTCCACCGTCGCGGCCCTGGAGAAGCTCGGCCTCGTGGAACGGCACCGGGACCCGCAAGACGGGCGGCGGATGCTGGTCTCCCTCACTCCCGAGGGGCGCCGGCGCGTGGCGGAAGGACGCCAGGCCCGGCAGGAATGGCTGGCCGGCGAACTGCAGAGCCGGTGCACGGAGGAGGAGCGGCGCGCGGTCATCACCGCCATGACCGTTCTGGAACGACTGACCCATGACTGAGCGGACGACCACCGCACGGACCGGCGCCACGGCCACCGGATTCGACCGCCGGCTGCTGCCCCCGATGATCCTCGGCTCCGTCCTCAACCCGGTCAACTCGACGATCATCGCCGTCACCCTCATACCCATCGGCAACGCACTGGGCGTCCCGCCCTCGCAGACCGCCTGGCTCGTCTCCGCCCTCTACCTCGCCACCGCGCTCGGCCAGCCCGTCGTCGGCCGCCTCATCGACCTCTTCGGACCGCGCCGGCTCTTCCTGATCAGCACCTCGCTCGTCGGCGTCGCGGGCGTCGTCGGCACCCTCGCCCCGAACCTCGGCGTCCTGATCGGCTCCCGGGTCCTCCTCGGGTTCGGCACCTGCGCCGGCTACCCCGCAGCCATGGCCCTGCTGCGCAGCGAGGAGCGCCGCACCGGAATCCGCAGCCCCGCCGGGGTCCTCACCGCCCTCGCCGTCGCCAACCAGACCATCGCCGTCATCGGCCCGCTGCTCGGCGGACTCCTCGTCTCCGTCGGCGGCTGGCGCGCCACCTTCGCGCTGAACGTCCCCCTCGCCGCCCTCGCCGTGGCGCTCGGACTGCTCCGGCTGCCCCGGCACACCCCGCCCGGCGGGAGCGACGCCCCGGCGGCCGGCACCGCACCCCGGACGCGCCTCGCCACCCGGCTCGACCTGCCCGGCATGGCCCTGTTCGCGGGAATGCTCGTCGCGCTGCTGCTCTTCCTGATGAATCTGCGCCCGGAGGACTGGTACCTCCCGGTGATCGGGGCGGCGGCCGGTGCCGGATTCGTCCGGCGCGAACTGCGGGCCCCCGCACCCTTCATCGACCTGCGCGTCCTGGGCGGCAACACACCCCTGCTCGTCACCTACGGACGCGCCCTGGTCACCTACACCGTCTCCTACGCCTTCCTCTACGGCTTCACCCAGTGGACCGAGGAGGGCTACGGGCTCTCCCCGTTCCACGCCGGACTCGTCCAGATCCCGATGTTCCTCGTGGCCATCGGCGTCTCCCTGCTCTCCGGCCGCAGCACCGCCGTCCGCGGCAAGCTGCTCGTCGGCGCGCTCGGGCAGGTCGCCGCCTGTGTCGTCATGCTGACGCTCGCCGGTGACAGCCCCGTCTGGACGCTGGTCCTCGTCGCCCTCGTCTTCGGCGTGCCGCAGGGGCTCAACAGCCTCGCCCTGCAGAACTGCGTCTACGCCCAGGCGGACAGCGAGCGCATCGCCTCCTCGGCGGGACTGCTCCGCACCTTCGCCTACATCGGCTCGATGGTGGCCTCCGCGACCGCCGCGCTCTCCTTCGGACCGCACGTCACCACCGGCGGCATGCACCACCTGGCCTGGTTCATGCTCGGCGCGGGCGTCGTCTACCTGCTCCTGACCGTGCTGGACCGCACGCTCGGCAGGAATTCGGATGCGACGGGCGCGGCGGCTGGTGTCTGATCGGTTCATGTCGATCGAGCTGAGCGAGCCGGACGTGAACGGACTGGGCGAGGCCGTCGCCGCACTGCGCGGCTGGCAGTCCGACGCGTCACCGCTGCAACTGCACCCCGGGGACCTCGGCTGGTTCTGGAGGGCGGGGCCGGAGGCGACCGCCACCGCCGTCCGGACCTGGAGCCGCGACGGCCGGATCCTCGCCGTCGGACTCCTGGACGGGCCCGGACTCCTGCGCCTGACGATCGCCCGCGACGCCCGGCGGGACGAGGAACTGGCGCGGAGCATGCTGGCCGACGTGACCGACCCGGACCGCGGCGTGCTGCCCGCCGGGAGGGCGAGCATCGAGGCCCCGATGACCGCCCGTCTCCAGGACCTGCTGGCCGGGGCCGGGTGGCACGCCGACGAGCCCTGGACCCCGCTCCACCGCGACCTGGCGCAGCCGGTGCCCCCTCCCGGTGTGCGCGTCGAACGCGTCGGCCCCGGACTCGCCGCCGAGAGCACCGCCGTCCACCGGTCCGCGTTCGACGGCTCGACGTTCACCGAGGAGCGCTGGCACACCATGGCCGCCGGACTGCCCTTCGCGGACGCCCGGACGCTTCTCGCGTACGACGACGGGGGCGCGGCCGTCGCCTGTGTGACGGTGTGGTCGGCGGGCGCCGGCCGCCCCGGACTGCTGGAGCCCATGGGCGTCCACCGCGACCACCGGGGACGCGGCCACGGCCGGGCGATCAGCGTCGCGGCCGCCGCCGCGCTGCGCGACATGGGCGCGTCGAGCGCGATGGTCTGCACCCCCGCGTCGAACACCGCAGCCGTCGCCACGTACCGGGCGGCCGGGTACGAACCGCGCGCCCTGGTCCGCGACATGACCCGGGACGCGTAGACGCACCGCCGCCCCGGACCCGGCCGGCCGCCATACGCGCCGGCCCCGGTCCCGGCGCGGTGAAATTCCGTGTCGCCCGAGCCGGTTCCGGCGCAGACTCGTCCCATGTCGGACATGAATCTCTTCCGGAACGCGGTCATCGCCTGGGCGGCCGGAGGCCCGCCGGGCCCCGCCTGCGACCTGGCGGCACGGCTGCCCGTCCGCGCCGTCGTCCTGCTGGAGGGGCCGAGCGACGCGGCGGCGGTCGACGCCCTCGCCGGGCGCCGGGGCCGCGATCTGGAGGACGAGGGGGTCTGTGTCCTGCCGATGGGCGGCGCGATGAGCGTGGGACGCTTCACCGCCCTCCTCGGACCCCCGGGCCTGGACCTGCGCCTCACCGGCCTCTGCGACGAGGCCGAACTGCCCTACTACACACGGGGGCTGGAGCGGTCCGGAGCCGGACAGGGGGAGTTCTTCGTCTGCTCCGCCGATCTGGAGGACGAACTGATCCGGGCGCTCGGCGTGCTCCGGACCGAGGAGGCCGTACGGGCCGAGGGCGATCTGCGCGCCCTCCGGACGTTCCAGCGCCAGCCCGCCCAGCTGGGCCGCCCGCCGGAGCGCCAGCTGCGCCGCTTCCTGGGCACGAAGAAGGGACGGAAGATCCAGTACGGCAGGGTCCTGGTCGAAGCGCTCGACGCCGATCGCGTGCCCGCCCCGCTCGACGCGTTGCTCACCGCGCTCTGAGCGACGGCGTGGCGGCTGTGCCTCAGCCCTGGCGGGGGAGCGGCCCGGCGGGGCGGAACGGGCCGTCCAGCGCGGCCCACTGGAGCAGCATGATCGTCTTGGCGTCCGCGATCCTGCCGTCCCGGACCATGGCCAGGGCCTCGGCGAACGGAAGTTCGACCGTGGCGATGTCCTCGCCCTCCGCCGCGACCCCCGTCGCCCCGTCCGGCGTGTCCGCCGGATCGTAGGGAGCGGCGTAGAAGTGCAGGCGCTCCGTGACGGAGCCGGGGCTCATGTACACATCGAAGACGTGCTCGGGCGTGCCGATGACGTGCCCGGTCTCCTCGGCCGCCTCGCGGCGGATCGCCTCCTCCGGCCCGTCCCCGTCGAGCAGCCCGGCGGCGGTCTCCAGAAGCATGCCGTCGGGGTGCCCGTTGACGTAGGCGGGCAGCCGGAACTGCCGGGTCAGCAGCACCCTTCCGCGCTCCCCGTCGTACAGCAGGATCGTCGCGCCGTCGCCCCGGTCGTACGTCTCGCGCCGCTCCCGGCTGGTGTGCCCGTCGCTGTGCTCGTAGTCGAACGTGGTCCGGCGCAGGACGTACCAGTCGCAGGACAGCACCTCGACCTGCCGGATCCGTACGCGCGGGTTGCCGGTCAGGCCGAGGCCCTGCCGGTCCAGGCCGGTGCGACCACGGCGGTCGGGGGTGTCGATCCCGGCCGTCATCGGGCGTCCGGGACGTCGGCCAGAGCGGTGTGGACGGCCTTGCCGCCGGCGCGGGCCAGGGCCACCATCCGGTCCGCGCCCTCGGAGGGGCCGCCGATGCGCAGCACGGCGTCGCAGCGGGCGAGGAGGCGTTCGGCGACGGGGTGGAAGATCTCGTCGAAGAGCGGATCGCCGGGCCGGGCGCCCCCGGCGCTCTCCAGCAGCGGGAGGGCGAGCGCCTCGCCGGTGACGGGCAGGTGCCCGGCCCGGAACAGCGCGAGGGCCGTGCGGTTCATCGCCCGGACGTTCGCTTCGAGCTTCTCGGGGTCGTCCCCGGTGCCCGACCGGTACGGACCGGCGACCAGGATCATCAGGGGACGGGGTGCGGTGGCCACGGCGGCACACTCCTCGGTACGGAGGGAACGGGAAACGATGAGGATCGGAGGGCGGGCGCGGCTCAGGCGAGGACGGTGTCGACGCCCGCCTCGCGCAGGGCGTCCAGGGTCTGCGGCCCGCCGGGATGGGTGTCGGAGTCGGCCGCCGCCCTGTCCGTGACGAACTGCTGCACGGAGTCGAGCGGGGCGACGCGGCTGAAGGCCCGGACCCCGAGCTTGGTCGCGTCGGCCACCACGACCGTGCGTGCGGACCGGACGATCCCGGCCCGTTTCACGGCGGCGTCCTCCAGCGAGAACTCCGACCAGCCGTGCTCGGCGTGCACACCGCCGATCGACATCACGAAGCAGTCGAAGGCCAGTTCCTCCAGGGTGGCGAGCGCGAGCGGGCCGACGAAGGACCGTTCGCCCGGACGGGAGCGCCCGCCCACGACCAGGAGGTCGATGCCCGGCCGGTCGGCGAGGCGCACCGCCGCCTGAAGACTCAGCACGGCCACGGTCAACGGCCCCCGGGACGCCAGCTGTTCGGCCACATGGACGGTGGTGGTCCCCGCGTCCAGCAGCACCCGCGAGCCCGGCTCGACGAGCGAGGCGACGGCTGCTCCCAGGCGGTCCTTCGTGGCCGCCTGCCAGGAGGCGCGCGCGTCGAACCCGGCGTCCTCGGCGCGTGACCGCGTGGCCACCGCCCCGCCGTGCACGCGGCGCACGAGCCCCCGGCCCTCCAGCGCGTCGAGATCGCGGCGCACGGTCATCTCCGACACCCCGAGACGCTGGGCGAGTTCGGCGACGGAGACACGCGTCGATCCCTGCACCAGGCGCAGGGTCAGGTCAAGGCGATGGGCGACACTCATGGCCATTTTCTATCACTCTGATGGGAGAACGAACAAATGCATGTGCGTTACCGGGTGCGGCGAATGATTCGTGGGTCATATGCGTAAACGAAATTCATGTACATGTTCATTGACGTGAACATGGTGCATGCCTAGGGTCCATAGAAAGCGCTTGTGCGGATCTGGGGCAACCCCCACACCCGGGTCCGTTCATGGAGTCGAACAGACACATGCGCGCACTCGTCGAAACCACACCCCCACTTGGAGTCGAACGATGCAGATCAAACCCGTCCTCGTCGGTCTCGGCCTGCTGGCCGGCTCGCTCGCCGCCGTGCCGGCCGCCACCGCCCAGGCCGCGCCCCCCACCGCCGCCCGCGCCTCGGCCGTCCCCGCCGCGCTCGCGGCCGGTGCCCTGTACGTGGCGCCCGACGGCACCGACTCCGCGGCCGGCACCGAATCGGATCCGACGACGCTCTCCTCGGCGATCGCCCGCGTTTCCTCCGGCGGCACGATCTACCTGCGCGGCGGCACGTACCACTACGCGACGACGGTCACCATTCCGCCGGGGAACGACGGCACCTCGGCGGCCCGCACCACCATGGCCGCCTACCCGGGCGAGAAGCCCGTGCTGAACTTCGCGGCCATGAGCGAGGACCCGGCGAACCGCGGGCTCGCCGTGAACGGCGACTACTGGCACCTCAACGGCATCACCGTCGAGCACGCGGGGGACAACGGGATCTTCGTCGGCGGCAGCGACAACGTCATCGAACGCGTCGTGACCCGTTTCAACCACGACTCCGGGCTGCAGATCTCACGGATCGCCTCCACCACGCCCGAGGACGACTGGCCGTCGGACAACCTCGTGCTCAGCTCGGAATCGCACGACAACGCCGACTCCGACGGCGAGGACGCCGACGGCTTCGCCTCCAAGCTCACCTCCGGCCCCGGGAACGTCTTCCGGTACACCGTGTCGCACAACAACATCGACGACGGCTGGGACCTCTACACCAAGAACGAGACCGGCCCCATCGGCCCGGTGACCATCGAGGACTCCCTCTCCTACCACAACGGCACGCTCTCGGACGGGACGGTGAACGAGGACGGCGACCGCAACGGCTACAAGCTCGGCGGGGACGGCATCGAGGTCGACCACGTCGTGCGCCGCAGCATTGCCTACGCCAACGGGCACCACGGATTCACGTACAACAGCAACCCCGGCTCGATGACGATCTCGGACAACGTCGGCATCGACAACGAGGAACGCAACTTCTCCTTCGACAAGGGCACCTCCGTCTTCCGCGACAACACGTCCTGCCGCGACGGCAGCGGCTCCAACGACAAGACCGTCGGCGATGCCGACGGCTCCAACCAGTTCTGGACCGGGTCCAACGGCTCGCGCTGCGCCGCGTACGACGGCGCCCTCGGCTGGTCGTTCGCCTCGGACGGCCGGCTCGTCGTCACCTTCGGGGGCAGCGTCGTGACGCCGTAACCCTCCGGAAGGGAGCGGCGGCGCCCGGCGGGACCGGGCGCCGCCGCGGTGGTCCCCACGCTACAACGCGTAGGAGCGCAGCCACAGTTCAAGCGTCAGCACCAGCCACAGCTTGCCGCCCTGGCGGGGCAGCAGCGTGCCCTCGCCCCGCATCCAGGTCCGCACCGTGTCCCGGCGGAACAACCCGCGCGCCGCCGCCCGCCGGCTCAGCAGCAGATCGTGCCCCAACTCCCGCAGCGGCCCCGCCAGCCACTGCTGCACCGGGACCCGCATCCCGCTCTTCGGCCGGTCGACGACCGTCGCCGGCAGCAGATCGCGCACCGCCTCCTTGAGGATCCACTTCTCCGCCGTGCCCCGCAGCTTGAACTCCGGCGGAGTGGCGAAGGCATGGTCGATCACCCGGCGGTCGAAGAGCGGCGACCGCCCCTCGATGCCCTGCGAAGCGGTGAGGCGTTCCACCTTGGTGAGGATGTGGTGCGCGCCCTTCGTCCGCAGATTGCAGTGCAGGAGCCGGTTGAGGAGATGGCCCATCCGGTACGGATCCTCGGCCCCGCCGCCCAGGTACGGCGCGACGAACCGCTGCGGGAGCGGGGCGTCCCGCAGCGCCTCCAGCGCGCCCGACGTCAGCAGGTCCGGGAGGTCCGTCCAGCACTTGCGGTACGAGCGCAGATAGGCCGTCGCCCGGTCCTCGTCCCAGGGGGCACCGGGCACGCGGTGCATCTCCTGCACCAGCATCGGCAGGTTCTTCGGCCCGCCGAAGACCGGATCGCCGCCCTCGCCGTTGAGGACGCAGGTCGCCCCGTCCGCCGCGACGGCCTCCGCGAGCAGCAGGTTCGGCACGGTCAGCGGATCGCCCACCGGACTGTCCAGCAGCGCCGCCGCGTCCGCGAGCCGGGACGCGACCGTCGTCCCCGTCACGCTCAGGACCCGGTGACGCGTGCGGCAGTGCGCGGCCACGAGGCCCGAGTACCCCAGCTCGTTGGGGAGACCGTCACCGAAGCTGATCGAGTACGTGCGCACGGGACGGTCGTGCAGCCGGGCCGCCAGCGCGGTGACCAGCGAACTGTCGATCCCGCCGGACAGCAGCACGGCCGCCGGTTCCGCTGCCGGGAGCCGGTCCGCCGTCGCCCGTTCCAGCAGGGACCGGAGCGTAGCCACGTACTCCGCCGGATCCTCCGGCACGGGCCGCGCCACGCGTTCGCGCGGCTCCCAGTACACCGACCGTGTCACCGAGCCGTCCGCCGCCAGGCGCACCACACGTCCGGGCAGCACCTCCCGTACCCCCGTCAGCAGGGTCTCCTCGCCCGGCAGATAGGCGAAGGTGAGGAAGGAGCGGACCGCGGCGAGATTCATCGAGGTGCCCAGCGCCGGCCAGCGCCGCAGTGCCCGCAGCGAGGTCGAGGCCGCCCAGGAACCGCGGGCGCGCGCGTAGAAGAGGGTGCGTGCGCCCACCTGGTCGCGGATCAGGACCAGGCCGGCCCGGTCCGGCACGACCAGGACGAACATCCCCTCGGCGCGCGCCACGCCCGCCTCACCCAGCCGCGACCAGCAGCGCAGCAGCACCTCCCCGTCCCGGCAGCCCTCGGGCACAACGGCCCCCGAGGCACGCAGCGCGGCCACCAGTTCGGCGCGATTGTGCAGCGTCACCTCCCCGGCCGCCGTCACCCCGTCCGCCGTGAACGGGCCCTCGGCGCGCCCCGGTTCGTCCCGGAGCAGCCCCAGCGCGAAACCCTCCGCACCCTCCACCGTCACCGGGTCCGCCCCGGTCATGGCCTCGATCTCCGTCCGGGCCCGCCCGGTCGTCGGGGAGAGGCAGACACAGAACCGTGTCACCGCCGCCCTCCTCCTGTTCCCTGTCGTGTGCGTCCGTGCCGGTCCTCCGCACGGGTGCGGGGCGTGCCCGCGCACTCAGCCGAAGTCGTCGTCGCTCCAGGTGTCCTCGCCGTGGTCCCAGTCCGCGTCCCAGCCGTCGCCCCCGTCACCTCCGTCGCCCGCGGACGAGGACTGGGCCCGTGCCTGCTGCCGTAGTTCCTCCTCTTCCTCCGGTGTCAGGCTCACGGGCGGCAACTGCGCGGCCGTGACGACGAGACCCGCCACGCCCAGCCCGGCCAGCAGGACCCCCATCCGGCCGCCGAAGGAGGTCCGGTTGACCGTCACGCGCTCCCCGCGCCCCCACACCGTGCGCCCGTAGCCGATGTCGCGGGCGAACGTCACGGTGCCGTCGGCGAGCGTCCGTTTGACGACGCGCCCGCCGAGCAGTTCATCGGTGCCGGAGCCGCCCCGGTCGTCGTTCCAGCGGACGAGCCGGCCGGTGCCGTCCGCGCGGCGGCGCCACTCCTCCCGGCCGTCCTCGTAGCGCCGGTGGACGCTGCCGTCGGCGAGCAGTTCGTCGGAGTAGCCGATCTCCTGGGGCCGGATCATCGTGGGCGTCCTCGGGTCTGTCGGAGGGGCGGGCCCGGACGGGCAACGGGCCGTCCGGGACGAGGTCTCAGGGGGCGGGCCAGGTGAGGAAGCCCGCGGTGCGCAGCCCGCGCAGGTCCGACCGCAGGGAGGACCGGGGCGGCCGCGGCCCCCGGGCGAGCTGGAGCACGGTGCGCACCAGACACGGCGGGGGTACGGCCGCCACCTCGGCGAAGCGCCCCCGGTCCAGCCAGGCGCACTCGCGTGGGGTGAGCCCCGGCGGCCGTTCCCCGGCCCCGGAAGCGGGCGAGGGCCCCCTGCCGCTGGGCAGCCGGAGCGCCGCCGCGTGCCGGGGCACCAGCCCCATCGAGACGACCCGGACCCCGGGCACGGGCCCGAGCGCCTCCCGGATCCGGGCGGGGAGCGCGATCCCGGCCGGGCTCGCGTCGTGCAGCACCTGTACCACGGCCCCTTCCGCCCGCTCCAGGGCCGCGCGCAGATGCGGGGCGAGCGGCAGCGCGTGCCCGGCGGCGAGCACGGGGCAGGCCGCCTCCAGGTGGACCTGGTTGGCCAGCAGCATCGCCGCGATCTCCGGGTCCTGGCAGACCAGGACGCGCGGCAGTCCGTACGCGTACAGATCGGGCTCCGGCGCGTCGGCCGGGTCCCTGGGCGGGTGGACCCCGGCCGGCGGCAGCAGCCCCGGCACGGACTCCGGGCCCCGGGCCTCCAGGGCGCGGGCGAAGGCGGCGGGGCGCAGCAGCGGAGAGGTGGTGCGCGGAACACGGCGGAGCAGCGACGACGCGGGATCCAGGACCCGGCAGGTCTCGTAGTAGAGCTGCCGCCCTGTGAACCTCACCGTGCCGGGGCCCGCCGCGCGGGCGGCGGCACGCACGAGCGCCGCGCCGATCAGGCGCGCCCCGGGCCCGGCGGCCGGTGCGGAGGACGAGCGGTGCGGGGTCATGCGCCGTCCGCCCCCTTCCTCCCGGGCGTGCGGACGGCGGACGGGCCCTCGGGCCAGGAGAGGAAGCCGTTCTCGCGGCCCGCCCCCGTAGCGGGTACCGCGGCGGTCGCGGCGTGCTCGACCGCCCGCGTCACCACGGACTCCAGGACGCGGGGCGGAACCGCCGCGACCGGGCTCCGGAATCCCTCGGCCAGCCACGCGGCGTCGCGCTCCGCCAGTCCGCCGAGGCCGCTCAGCACGGCCGGGTCGACGGTGTCGTCCCTGCGGAACAGCCGGACGGCCCCCGGGGCGGTCCTCGCGTCCGGGACGGGGAGCCCGGCGTCCACGACGACCCGTTCCGGTGCGGCGGCGCGCAGCATCGGGGCCAGCAGCACCCCGGCCGGATCGGCGTCGTGCAGCACGACGACCGGGAGCCCGCCGCTGTACGGCGCGAGCGCGTCGAGGGCGTCCTTGAGCAGGATGCCGGCGCTCTCCGGGAACGGTGACGCGGCCCTCCTCGTCCGTCCGCCCGGCTCCACGAGCAGCGCGTTGAGCCGGTCCGGAATCCGGTTCACCGCCAGGAAGCGGGCCACCACCCGGTCGGTGCACAGGATCACCGCCCGGGGCACGGACCCCGTCCCGCCCGTCCGCGACCGCTTCCGATCGGGAAGGGCGTCGTCCACGACCCCCTTCGGCAGCCGGCCGTACGTGGTGGTCCAGGCACCTTTCATGAGCGCCCGGAAGGCGTCCTCGGACGGAACGACGCGGGACACGTCCGGCCGGGCCGGACGGTGCCGCAGCGCCACCGCGGCGACGAGGACGGCGCATCCGGCCACCGCGGCCGCGACGGCGAGGGGACCGTCCGCGGGCGCCGTGCACACGAAGAGCGCACCGGCCACCGGCAGTGCCACCAGGGCCCGCACCCAGCCCGGCACCCCCGAGGCCTCCCGCCCCGCCCACGCGTGGTTCTGCGTCCGGGCCAGGTACCAGAGCTGACCCAGTGTCACCGTCAGCCGGCCGCGGTCCGTGGCCCGCTCCACGACGGCCCGCACCCGGACGTCCGTCATACCCGGCCCGTGGACGGCCGGATCGAGCGCGAACCGCCTCCGGCAGTGCTCGCAGACGTTCCCGGTGCGCTCCCGGCGCGTGAGGGAGGCGGCGCAGTGCGGACAGATCATCGTTCCCCCGTCCCGTCTTCGGTCTCCTGGGCGGGCCAGGTCATGAATCCGGTGGCCGCCGCGCGACGGCGTTCCGGACCGGGCCCCACGGCCCGCCCGGCCCGCCGGGCGGCGGTCTCCAGGAGGCGGGCCGGCGGCAGGGCGATCAGCGGGATCCGCCAGCCCTTCCCCAGCCAGGCGAGTTCCTGCTCGGTGAACCCGCCGAGCGCGGTCAGCCGCGCCAGCGCCGCCGGTCCCGGCCGTGCCCCGCGCTCGCGCAGCGGAACGGCCCGGGTGAGGGCTCTCGCGGTGCGCAGATCCGGCCCCGCGTCGATCACCGGCCGAGGGGCCAGGGCCTCGCGCACCGCACGCGCCAGGAGTTCGCCCGAGGCGTCCGCGTCCCGCAGCACGACCACCGGACCGTCCGACGCCCGTGCCGGCAGCAGATCCGGACGGCCCGCCAGCGCGACACCGCACCGGTCGGGCAGCCCGTTGGCGGCCAGGAACGTCCTGATCCCCGGGTCGGTGCACAGCAGCACGCCCCCGGACCAGTCCTGCGCGGTGGCCCCGCCCGGGGCGGTGAACGCCGGGGGAGCGGAGTCGTCGGCCACACCGGGCGGCAGCCCGCCGTACACCCGGCGCCAGGCGCCCAGCGCCTTCTTCCTGAACGCCGCCCGGTCCATCACCGGCCGTCCGCGCCCCGCCCCCGCCATCCGGGCCGCCGCACAGCCGGCCCCGATCACCAGCAGCACACCGGAGACCACGAGCATCGGAGCCGCCCCCACGGCCAGCCCCGGCACCCCGACGACCAGTCCGATCAGCACGAACGCCCCGCCGCGCCCCCGGGGGATCCGGGACTCCTCCAGCCGGGTGCGCGCGAGGGCGTACCACAACTGGTCCGGTGTCACCGTGACCGTGCCCTCCCGCGTGATCCTCGCGAGGACCCGTCGCACGCGCAGATCGCTCAGCCCGAGCGCGTTGGTCCTCGGATCCAGCGCGAACGCCCGGCCGCACTTGGAGCACGTGTGGCCCGGCCGCTCCTTGAACAGCAGGTTCTGGGCACAGTGCGGACAGATCACCGGTGGCCCTCCAGCACGGCCGCCATCCTGCGCAGGCCGGCCGCGGCCCGTTCGCGCACGGTGACGGCCCCGATGCCGCGCTCGCGCTGGAGCCGTTCGATGTCCCGCAGGGCCGCGCCCATCGCCCGGAAGTCCACGGGGGCGGCGACCGCGAGCGGCCGGCCGGCGGGAGGCTCCTCGGTGGCGCGCCGTTCGGCCTCGGCCGCGGTGATCGCGTAGTCCTCGTGATCGATCCCGTATCCGGTGTTGGCCGCGAGGATCGTCAGCGGACGCCGTCCCCGGTTCGCGAAGGAGTGCGGCATCAGCTCCGGAATCCGGATGAGCATGCCGGGCCGCAGCGGTACGTCGACGACGCGCCCGGCCCGCACGTCGGACAGCCCGCACGCCGCGTGACCGAGGCTCAGCACGAAGTGTTCCCCGCCGTGGGCGTGCGGGGTGAAGGCGCTGCGTGGTCCCACGACGCCGAGTTTCACCGTCGCGTTGGAGGGCCGTTCGGGAGAGGTCGCCGCGTCGCCCACCAGATAGCGGGCGAACTGTCCGTCGTCGATGAACCTCAGGAACTCCCGCTCGGGCCCCAACTCCCGCACCCCGTCGCGGCGGGCCAGCTCGATCCGCCCGCCCGGCCCCAGGCGGTACACCTCGACGCCCTCCGGCAGTACGTCCCGCACCTCTTCGGGCAGCACGGACGAACGGCCCCCGTACGCTCCACCCGGCATCACGCCTCCCCCGGTCGCACGCGCATCGTACGGCCCCGTGAGGGATCAACGGGAGCCCGAGGAGAGACGGTTGAGGAAAGGGAAGACGGACGCGCGATGAACCGCGTAGCCGCCAAGTCCCTCCACGACACACGGAGTACGCACAATCCGATCACAACTCCTGCACAGCTGGGTATCTTTGGCCGCGATCACCGCATCACGCACATGTGTGCGGTTACCAAGAGGGGGGTCAGGTGTCTCATCACCTGCGCACGACACACCGCACCCGGCGCACGCGCACCACGGCCACCGCCGCAGCCGTCGCCGCCGTGCTCGCCGCGGGCCTGACGACCGTACTGCCGGCCACGGCCCACGCCGCCGAGGCCGCCGAGGTCGCGATACCCGCGCCCGACGCGTACGCGGAGGGCTCCGCGAAGCTGCTGGCCACCGGCAGGAACGGCGTCCTGTACCGCGAGGGCGACGCCTACCTGTGGACCAACACGTACAACAGCGCCACCACCCGTATCACCGACCTCGACGGTGTGGCGGAGGACGCGATCGTCAGCGGCCACGACGGGTACAACCGCGTCATGTACCTCCGCCCGCGCGAGGACGGCGGCACCGACATCGTGAAGATCGGCGTCGAGGACCCCCGCAACTCCGGCGTCACGGTGGTCCCGGCGAACTACCTCAACCTGCGGATCGTCAGCGGCTGGCCGCTGGCCACCGTCGACCAGGGCGACGGCACGTACCAGCTGCGCGTCGTGCGCGGCGTCGGCTCCCCGTACCCGGACCCGGTCGTGCAACTGCCCGCCGGCGCCACCACGGGCGCCGTGCCCGACGTGGTCAGCGGCTGGGACAACCAGCTCCTGATCCGCTACCGCAAGGCCGACGGCACACCGGGCCACGGCATCCTCACCGCCTACAACGGCACGGTCGCCCCGCTGCCCGTCGAGGCGGACGCCACCAACGTCCGGATCACCCAGACCACCATCAGCTGGTACTCCCGCTCGGGCGAGCCGGGCGTGCGCATCATGCAGCGCGGCAGCAGCGCCGCGCCCCGGATCTTCCCGCTGCCGACGCGGTCGCCCGACAGCGACGTCACGACGTACGTGGTGCGGGAGAGCGTCGCCTGGCGCGAGGGCGACGGACCGCTGTGGTTCAGCCCCCTCGACGGATCCGCCGCCCTGGGCACGCCGCTGGACGACATCGAGCAGATCTTCCAGGGCGCCGAGGAGTCGACCCTGTTCGCGCTCGGCAGGAAGCCGGACGGCGACCGGGCGGTGCGCCTGCTCAGCTGGACCAGCTCGGGCGGCGTCTTCGCGCTGCCCCTGCACGAGGTGCCCAAGGTCAAGACCGCCGACGGCTCGATCGAGGCGCTGGGTCTCGACCGGGGACGCCTGCGCTACGTGAACGCCCTCCAGGGCACCCGTACGCTCCACGGCAGGAACATCGGCACCGGACTGGACCCCGTCGAGGGCGAACCGCTGCCGGAGTTCCCGGGCCTGGCCGCGGGCCGCTTCGCCGACGGCAACGACGAGGGGTTCGCCCGTCTCGTGGCCGATCCCGACAGCGGAGCCGACGTCCTCGTGACCGGCGACGACCCGGAGCACCCGGCGGACCGCTTCACCCTGCCCGGCACGGACGGCCGCATCGTCGACACGGCACCGGACTTCGTCCTCTACGAGGCATCCGGCCGCCAGTACGTCGTCGACACCGTCCGCGACCTCATCGTCCGCGAACAGCCCGCCATGGCCTCGGTGCTCGACCAGAAGCGCCTGCTCAAGGCGGCGCCGAACAAGCCGGGCACGGTGAACACCATCAACCTGCTCACCGGCACCGTCACCCGCACCACCGCGCTGGGGACGGCCTGCGTCCCCGACGAACTCCAGCTCAGCGGAACCCTGTTGTACTGGGCGTGCGGTGCGAGCAACGCCGCGGGCGTCCGGGATCTGGCGACCGGGCGGACGTACGAAGCCCCGGCCTCCGGCGTCCTGCTCGGGGACCACTTCCTGGCCCGGCGCGAGGCCGGCACCGGGATCCGCCTCACCGCGCTCCTGGCCGACGGCACCACCTCCGACCTGGGCACCGTGACGGACGTCAAGGAGCCCGCGAGCGGTGACGGACGCGGCACCACCTGGACCCTCGACGAGGCCGCGGGCAAGCTCGTCACGGTCGGCGCCGACGACACCGTGCACATCACCGCGCCGCAGCAGGCGGTCTCCGCCCTGCGCGTCGCGCGCACCGAGGCCCCGCCCGCCTGGACCGGCGAATGGGCCGCCGCCTGGTGGCTCTCCAAGCCGGCCGCCTCCTGGCGTCTCACGCTCACCCAGCAGTCGACCGGGACGGTCGTGCGCACCTGGACCGGGGAGCACACCCCCGGCACGGTCCGGGTCACCTGGGACGGGACCACGGACGCCGGTACGGCCGCGCCGTCCGGCAACTACACCTGGAAGCTGACCGCCACCCCGGCGGACGGCACGGGCGCGGACGTGAAGGCCTCCGGAACGGTCCGCAACAGCGGCTGACCCCAGGGCCGCCGGGACCGGGACCGGGGAGGGCGGAACCGCCGCGCTCCCGTCCTCCCCGGTCCCGGCACGGTGGCCGGCGTCTGCCCGCCCGCCCTCGGCCGGATGGAGCACGGTCCCGCGCCACCGGCCGGACCCGGGGCGAAGCTGGACGCCCCACCGCGTCCACGCCCCAGGAGCCCGCCCGTGCCGCCCACCGTCCCACCCCGCGTCCGCCGTCCCCTGATCGCCCTGCTGGCCGCCGCCTGTCTGACCGCTCCGCTGCTCGCCCCGACCGGCGCCGCCGCCGACACGGACCACGGACGCCGCGACGCACTGGACCGCGGGCTGCGCGAGCTGACCACGGCACCCGGCGGCCCGCCCGGAGCCATCGCCGTCCTGCGCCGGGGAACCCGCACCGAGGTGCACCGGGCCGGCACGGCCGAGATCCGCACCGGCCGCCCGCTCCGGGTCACCGACCACATGCGGATCGCCAGCACCGCGAAGGCCTACAGCGGCGCCGTCGCCCTCGGCCTCGTCGACCGGGGGAGCCTGCGCCTCGACGACACCGTCGGCCGCGTCCTTCCCCGGCTCCCGCGCGCCTGGCACCGGGTCACCCTGCGCCAGCTCCTCCAGCACACCAGCGGACTCCCGGACTACTCGCAGGACGCGGAGTTCCTCGCGCTGGTCACCGAGGACCCGCGCCGCCACTTCGACTCCCGCCGGCTCCTCGACTACGTCGCCGACCGCCCGCTCCTCTTCCGGCCGGGCTCCCGCTACGCGTACTCCAACTCGGACAACATCGCCGTCGCGCTCATGGCGGAGGCGGCGACGGGCCGGCGCTACGAGGACCTGCTGGCCCGGCTCGTGTACCGCCCGCTCGGCCTGCGCGACACCACTCTGCCGCAGGGCTACCGCATGCCGGTCCCCTTCATGCACGGCTACGACGTCGGCACCCCGCCGACCCGGCCCGAGGACGTCAGCGAGGTGCTCAGCGCGTCGGGGGTCTGGGCCTCGGGCGGCATCGTCTCGACCCCCGAGGACATGACGGCCTTCGTCCGCGGCTACGCGGGCCGCACCCTGCTCTCGGCCCCGACCCGCCGTGACCAGCGCACCTGGGTGGACGGCGCCTCCGAGCCCGCGGGCCCCGGCACCAACCGGGCCGGTCTGGCCCTCTTCCGCTACGCCACCCGCTGCGGTGTCGTGTACGGCCACACGGGCAACTTCCCCGGCTACACCCAGCTGATCGCCGCCACCCCCGACGGCGAACGGTCCCTGACGCTCTCCCTCACCACCCAGGTCAACAAGACGAACAAACCCGCCCTGCTCAAGCGGCTGCGGGCCGTCGAGGAGGACTTCGTCTGCGCGCTGCTGCGTACGCCGTAGCCCGCACCCGTACGCGGGCCGGCCGGGCCCCGGGCGCCCCGGCCGGCCCCCGCCGTCCTACAGTTCGTCGCCGAAGGCCTCGGCCAGCTCGCGCCAGGCGGCACGCGGCAGCGCGGAGCCGTCGTCCCCGGCCGTGTACACCTGGAGCGCCACGTGGTCGGCGCCCGCCGCGAAGTACTCCCCGGCCCGCTCCTTCACCCGGCCGGCGTCGCCCAGCGCGAACAGGGCGTCCAGCAGCCGCGCACTGCCACCGCCGCCGAAGTCGTCCTCGGTGAACCCGAGGCGCAGCAAGTTGTCGGTGTAGTTGGGGAGTTGCAGATAGCGGCTCAGTACGCCGCGGGCGGTCGTGCGGGCCAGGTCCAGGTCCGTACCGAGCACGACGGTCAGCTCGGGGGCCAGCAGCGCGCCGGAGCCGAGCGCCGTGCGGGCCTCCGCCGTGTGCTCGGCGGTCACCAGATACGGATGCGCGCCGAGCGCCCGCTCGGCGGCCAGCTTCAGCATCCGGGGACCGAGCGCCGCCAGCACCCGCCGGCCGGATCCGACGGGCTCGGCCGCCGCGTCCAGTTCGTCGAGGTACGCCACCATCGCGCTGTAAGGCTTCGCGTACCGCGGCACCAGAGGACCGTGGCTGACCCCGAGGCCGAGCACGAACCGCTCGCGGTCGGCCGGGTCCAGTGCGGCGATCCGTGCCGCGACCTGTGCCGCGTCGTGGTTCCAGATGCTCAGGATCCCGGTGGTCACGGTGATCCTGCGCGTCGCGGTCACGATCTCGGCCGCGTCCTCGGGGGAGGGGCTGCTGCCGAGCCACAGGGTTCCGTAGCCCAACTCGTCCAGCTCGGCCAGGGCTTCGGCGATCGCCGCCCGTCCCGCGTCGTCGGTCCGCGACGGATGCAGGGCACCGCTCCAGATGCCGATCCGTCCGAAGTCCTTGTGCGTCTCAGAAGTCATGCTGGCGTCAACAGCGCCCGGCCGCCGCTATTCCCGCCGTGGTCCACCCTCACTCGACTTGTCGAATATCGATAGGTCGGGCTAGTCTTCGGCATATCGAAAAACGATAAGGAGAGGGTGCGGTGAACACGCGACTGACAAGGACCCTGGGCGCGTTGACCGCCGTGCTGGCGGTGCTCTTCGGGCTCGCCTTCCTCGGTACGGCGGCCACGCACATGCTGGACGACGGCGCGGTCTGCGTGGAGACGGACTTCTGGCACAACGCCCGGCTGGCCTCCGACCGGACCCCGGGAGGTCCGGGTGTCACGGCGACCAGCAGCACGACCCGCCTGTGCCAGGAGGACCCGTCCGCCGCCCAGCGCGCCGCCGACCTCGGTGGCGAACTGCCGTGGCTGCTCTTCGCCGCCGTCGCCCTGTTCCTCTTCTCCCGCATGATGAAGGCGGTCGTCGAACAGGGGCCGTTCACCCGGGCCGTGGCACGCCGGCTCTCCGTTCTCGGCTGGTTCGTCACCGCCGGAACTCCGCTCGCCGGACTCGTGGTCGGCTGGTCGCAGTCCTGGCTCGCCGGGAGCATGGACCCCGTCGTCGGGTCCGGACCGGAGGTGGTGGGCGCGCAGGAGTTCATCCTGGCCGGTCTGGCCGCGGTCGTGATGGGTAAGATCATGACCGAGGGCGTACGGATGCGAGAGGACCTCGAAGGGACCATCTGATGGCCGAGGAGGAGCACCACGCCATCCGGATCCATCTCGACCGGGTCCTCGCCGAGCGCGGCATGACCCTCACCCAGCTCTCCGCTCTCGTGGGAATCACCGTGGTCAACCTCTCCGTCCTGAAGAACGGACGGGCCAAGGCCATCCGCTTCTCCACCCTGTCGAGGATCTGCGAGGTCCTGGACTGCCAGCCGGGCGAGCTGATCACCCACGACCCGCCCCGGTAGCTCCCCGGCGTTCTCGGCCGAAGGCCGGTGATTTCACCGATGGCGGCGGCGCCGGGCGCCCCGACTCTGGACCGGGCGGACATCCGTCCGCACCCATCCCCGTCAGGAGTCCCCCATGCGTCGTCGTTCACCACGCCGGCTTCTCGGCGCCCTCGCCGCCGTCACGGTCGCGTTCACCCTGTTCTCCTCGGCCTCCGCGGCCGGCGCGGCCCCCGCCCGGACCCCCGCCACGGCGACCGCGGCCGCCGTGCAGCCGCTGTCGACCAGCACGCCGGTCGTGTTCGTGCACGGCTACACCGGCAGCGCCTCGAACTGGGTGACCGCCATGAGCGTCTTCCGCCTCAACGGCTGGTCCAGCTCCAACCTCTTCGCGTACGAGTACGACTCCTACGGCAACAACATCACCAACGCCCAGGGCCTGGCCGCCTTCGTGAACAACGTGAAGGCGCGCACCGGGGCGAGCAAGGTCGCGATCGTCAACCACTCGATGGGCGGCCTCGTCAGCCAGTACTACCTGAAGGTCCTGGGCGGAAACACCAGCGTCAGCCACCTCGCCTCCATCGCGGGCGCCAACCACGGAACCACGTACGCCGGCGCCTGCCTGATCTACACGACGTGCCAGCAGATGTACCCCGGCTCCTCGTTCATCTCCCAGATCACCTCGGGTGACGAGACGCCCGGCGACACCAAGTACGCCACCTGGTACTCGGCGTGCGACGGCATCATCCTCCCGTACACCAGCACCAAGCTCAGCGGAGCGACGAACAACAACGTGCTCTGCCAGACCCACATCGGCTACCTGGCCGACACCGTGGTCCTCGGCCAGATCGCGCGATTCGTCGCCTCCTGACCCCGCACCTCCCCGCGCACACGACCGGTCCCCGGCATCACCCGATGCCGGGGACCGGACGTCCGCGTCAGCGGTCGGCGCGCAGGGCGTGGAGCAGCATCGGCAGCGAGGCGTGCAGCTCGCGCTGCCAGTACTTCCATCCGTGGGTGCCCGGACCGTAGAAGTTCGTGGTCAGCCGCTTGGCGCCGAGGCGGTGGAGCTCGTCCGCCAGGGCCTGGTTCTGCCGGTTGAAGTCCGCCTCCAGCGCGTTGGTGCTGCCCGGCGGGTCGAACGGACCGGCGCTGCCGTCACCGCACGACAGATAGACGGGCAGCGTCGTGAGCCGCCGCGCCAGGTGGTACGGGTCGTGGGCCTCCCACACCTCGCGCTGTGCCACCGGGTCGCCCCACACCCTCAGCGGGTCGTTGCCCTGCCCGGCGAAGAACCCCATGATGCGGCCGACCGACTCGTCGTCGAGCAGCGGATGCGCCGAACCCGAGTACGCCGCTGCCGCCTTGAACATGCCCGGGTGCCGGGCCGCGTACAGCAGGGCGCCCTGACCACCCATGGACAGACCGGCGACGACGCGGTCGGTGCTCGCACCCCAGCCGTGCTCCAGCAGGGAACGCAGTTCCTTCGTGTGGAAGGTCTCCCAGGCCGGGTCGGCGCCCTCGCCGTAGTTCCACCAGTCGCTGTACCAGCCGTTCCAGCCGGCCTCCGGCATCACCACCAGGACGTTGCGCAGACTCTCCGTCCGGGCCACGTCCGTCTGCGCCGTCCACGATGTGTAGTCGCCGCAGCAGCCGTGCAGCAGCCATAGCGTCGGCCAGCGCCGGCTCCGCTCACCGGGCGCCCAGCCGTCGGGCGTCAGCAGCCGCACCTTGACCGTCCGCCCGCCGAGCGCCGCCGAACGGACCGAGAGGTCGACCTGCCGGTCGGCGACCCGGGTGACCCCGACGACCTCGGCGCCCCGCGAGGGAGCGGCCCCCGTCCCCGTCCCCGTGCCGGGCGGGGCGGCCGAGGCAGGGGCCGTCAGCGGCGGCGCCGTCACCAGCGTCAGCAGCAGTGCGGCCACGACGAGCACGAGACGTGCTCTGCGGACGGGGATCGCGGTCATCGTCGTCTCCTGGTGGTGGGAAGGTCGCGGCCGTCGGCCGGGACCGTGCGGCTCGGCCGGGCCGGTTCACGTCACCGCGGGGCGGTTTCCCGCCGGGCCGGCAGGATCAGCAGGGCGTCGCTCACGGGCCGTTCACCGGCGGCGTCGGACGGGTCGTTGAGCACCTCGCCGCCGGCGACCAGGGTGGTGGACCCGCCGCCGTCGAGATTGATCGCGTCACGCAGTCCGAGGGAGCGCGCGACGGCCGCCGCCTCGGGGATGCTGAGCCCGAGCGCGTCCGTGTCGCGCCCGTCGGCGGTGACCAGGACGGTCCGGCCGGCCGCGTCCACCCCGGCGAGGGTGCGCGGGTTCCGCTTGTGCACCCAGCCGTAGTAGAAGCTCGGATTGTCCGGCTGCACCATGCCGTCGGCCGCCGCCGTGATGTGCGTACGGCCGTCGCGGACCAGTTCGGGGCCCCCGTTGACGACGCTGGTCGCGGGGGAGGGGGTGATCCGGCGGCCCTTGTCGTCGCGCAGCGCGGTCTCGACGCGCAACGGCCGGCCGGTCCGGGCCAGGGCCGCCAGGGCGGCGACCCGGTCGCCGGTCGCCTGGACGGAGGAGCCACCGGCCGGCAGCGCCCCGCCGCGCGGTGAGCGCAGCTCCACGACCCGGCCGCGGGCGTCGCGGACGGCCTCCAGCCCCTCGCCGGCCGGGGTCCGCTGCCCGTACTCCGGGGTGAAGGCCACGAGTTCGTCGTCGTCCGTGCAGGTCACGTCGTGCAGGGGGAGCGAGGTGGGGGTGTCGTCCGCCGTGCCGCCGCAGTTCCTGATGAGCCCCGGGACGCGGTCGATGCCGTCCAGAGCCAGCGAGGAGCCCCGCGCGGTGACGCGGCCCGTCCAGGTGAACCGTGCGACACCGGTGGCGCGGGCGTCGTCCCGGAGGACCAGAGCGGGCCGCCCGCTCACCGGCTCACTGAGCAGCCGCCCGCGGTACACGCCGGCGCCGGCCGGGTCACCCGGCGCGCCCGCCTTCGGGTCCAGGACGAAAAACCCGGCGTTGACCGCCGCGGTCGCGCCCGAGGCGTTGGCCAGGGCGCTGGTCGTCTCCCGGTTCTCCAGGTCGGGCCCGTAGGACGCGGTGAGACCGCCCCGGAACCGCCGGGGATCGATGGTCAGCACGTCGACGCGCCAGGGCCCGCGGTCCGTGGCCTCGCCGTCCCAGCCGGTGTACAGGGCGGACCCGGTGAACCCGGCCTTCCTCAGCGCGGCCAGCCCCGCTGCCGCCGAGGCCTGGGAGTCGTACCTGCCGACCCGGACCCGCCAGCCGAGCGAACCTCCGGCGAAGTCCGCGACGGCCGGGGTCCGTACGTCCTCCACGCGGGCGTCGAAGCCGCGGGCGCGGACACCGGCCGCCAGTTCGTCGGCGCTGGCCCGGTCCTTCAGCGCGGACGGCGGCGCGTCCGGGTCGGGCGAGGTCGCTCCGCCGGGGATCGACAACTCGACCGTCCACGCGAGCGCGGCGGCATCGGCGCCCCGCACGATCCGGGTGAGCGTGACGCCCGGCTGCAGGGTCCGTGTCGTACGCGTCTCGGTCAGCCCGGGAGCACCGAGCGGCAGACCGGCCGAGGGGGCCGTACGGGACGCGGAGGCGGCGGGGGACGGCGAGGTCCCCACCACGGCCAACAGGGCGAGCGTCGTGGCCGCGCCGAGAACCTTGCTGTTCATATGTCTCCCCGGGGAAAGATCGGCTCAGTAAAGGTCGCTGCGAAAGTGACCATGAGTCAAGACGTGTGCACGTCAAGCTTGATCGTGGGCGGGCGGCCGATCCGGAGGGGCCCGCAGGCACCGTGTGGATCTCGGCCGCTCCGGCCAGTGCAGCAGCGCGGGGACAACCGGGCCAGAAGACGCGATGAACCGGCGGCGAACTCGGGGACGGGGGCGCGGGCCGGCGGGCGCGGCGGGTCGGCGCTCTGTCGGACCCGTCGGGTCTGCCGGGTCTGCCCTGTGTGCCGGCCCGCCAACCTGCTGGGTCCGCCGGGCCGACCCGCGCGCTCCCGGGTTTCCACTCCGCCGGGAGGAGCCCCCACCGTGTCCGGCGGGAATCAGCGGCCGGAGGCTCGTCGTGCCAGGTTCTCGCGGAGCGCGACGAGTCGGCCGATCTCGGAGTCGAGGGCCGCGAGTCTGCGGCCGACGACGCCGGAGGGCGCGCCTCCGGCCCCGGCTGATCCGCACCGGGGCGAGACGTCCTCGGTCACGAGATGCAGACGGTCGGCGCAGCCGCGCAGATCCTCGACCGTGAGCCCCAGACCGAGCAGATCACGGATCACCCGGACCCGCGCCACCTCGTCGGGTCCGTACTCCCGCTGGCCGGACGCCGTCCGCTCGGGAGGGGGCAGCAGCCCCCGCTGCTCGTAGAACCGCAGGGCCCTGGCCGTCGTTCCGGCCGCAGCCGCCGCCTCACCGATCCGCACCGCTCTCACTCCCGTTCCCGTGACCCGAAGTCCACGACCGCCGCCACCGGATCCGGGTCGGGTCGGGTCACAACTCCACGACCACGGAACCGAAATGGCGGCCCTCGATCAGTTCCTGCAACGCCCCGGGAGCGCGATCGATGCCCGGAATCCGGCTGTGCGCGAAGGTGATCCGCCCGGAGCGCAGCCAGTCGCCGAAACGGCCGACCCACTCCTTCTCGACAGCGGGGTGGTCCAGGCCGGCGTACCCGCGCAGCGAGATCCCCTTCACTACCAGGCGGTAGGCGTCCACCTCCACCGGCGCGCTGCCCCCGCCCCGTCGTGCGGACAACTGCCCCGACAAGGCCCCCACCAGCGCGAACCGGGCTCCCTGTCGTGCCGCGCCGATCGCCGCGACCAACTGCTCGCCCGCCACCGTGTCGACCAGCACATCGATCCCCTCCGGCGCCGCGACGGCCAACTGGTCCGCGATCGGACCGGCTCCGCGCACCACCACCGCGTCGTACCCCAGCTCGGACACGAGCCGTTCCGCCTTCCGCGCGGAGCCCGTACTGCCGATCACCCTCCCGGCGCCCAGCAGCCTGGCCGTCTGCCCCGCCAACGACCCCACCGCCCCGGCGGCCCCCGTCACGAAGACCACATCGCCCTCACGCACACCCGCCAGTCGCGTCAACGCGCCGTATCCCGAGGATCCCTGAGCCAGATGCGCCACGGGGTCCGGCAACTCCTCACCCACCACCGCGCATTCACCGGCCGGCAGTACCGCGTACTCCCGCCATCCACGCAGATGAGTCACCAGGTCCCCGACCCTCACCGCAGCACCCTCCGGCGCCGCCACCACCTCCCCGACCGCCGGCCCGAACAGAGCGTCGCCCTTCCGCAGCGGCGGCAGCGGCACCCCGTCGTGCTCGTCGCCCATCAGGGTCCGCAGCCCCGGGAACACCAGGAAGAACCGGTTCCTGACCACCACCTGACCGTCCCCGACCGCCCCCAACGGCGCTTCCACCACCCGGAAGTCCGCCGCCTTCGGCAACCCCTCCGGCGACGAGACGAGCCGGACTTCCCGCGTGACGCGCGGCAGCGATGTACCCATGGACCACTCCTGACCGAAACCCGGCCGACGGCACGACCGCCACCGGCCACGAGGTGCGGCGACGCTAACCCCTGACCCGCGCGTCAGGGTCAAGAGCGGTGCGGCGCCCGGCCGGAGGGCGTTCGGGGCCGACCGGCCCGGCATCCCTGCCACGGAACCGCGTGAACGCGCCCGACTAGGGTGGCCCCATGGCGACGATCAAGAAAGTCCAAATCACCTTCGACTGCGCGGAGCCCCAGCGCGTGGCCCGGTTCTGGTGCGAGGTGCTCGGGTATGTCGTTCCGTCGCCCCCGGACGGGTACGCGAGTTGGGACGCGTACGAGAGCACGCTGCCGCCGGAGCGCCGGGACGCCGGGTTCGTGTGCATGGATCCGACGGGGGTGGGGCCGCGGATGTACTTCCAGCGGGTGCCCGAGGGCAAGGTGGTCAAGAACCGGGTGCATGTGGACGTCCGCGTCGGCACCGGTCTGGTGGGGGCGGAACGGGTGGCGGTGCTCGAAGCGGAATGCGCGCGCCTGACCGAACTGGGCGCGAAGCGCCTGTATCTGATGGAGGCGGACGAGGAGAACGAGTCGTGCCTCGTGATGCAGGACATCGAGGGCAACGAGTTCTGCCTCGACTGAGGGCGCCGGGCCCCGTCAGGCGGCGGGCGGCGGGGGTTCGGGCAGCGCGAACGCGCGCCGGCTGTGCACCAGCAGCTCGCGCATGCCGGGGCTGTGCGTGCCCTTCCAGACGAGGGCGAGCAGGGCGGGGGTGTCCACGTCGTCGAGGGCGAGGGCGACGAGGGTGTCCTGGTAGGCCGCGGCCATCGACTCGCTGAGGACGGCGACGGCCAGCCCCCGCGCGGCCAGGGCGGCGATGGCGTCCGCGGCGCCCGCCTCCAGGGTGACCAGCGGCGTGAGCCGCCGTGCGGCGCACGCCTGGTCGAGCACGGTGCGCAGCCCGGTTCCGGGCGGCATGCACACAAGGGGATGGGCGACGAGATCGCTCAGGGCGAGCCCCGGCCGTGACGTCAGAGGATGTCCGGCCGGGACCGCCGCGACCAGCCGCTCGCTGATGAGGACGAGCGCCTCCAGGCCCTCGGGCGGTGCGCTCGCCGCCCCGACGAGGGCCAGGTCCAGCGCCCCCGTACGCACTCCCTCCACAAGCCGTTCCGAGGTGTCCTCCAGCAGCGAGACCTCCACCCCGGGGTGCGCCCGGTGGAACCCGGCGAGGGCGTCGAACAGCGGCGTCAGGGTGCAGCCGACGACCATGCCGACGGTGAGCCGCCCCCGGATCAGATCGGTCACCTCGCCCACCGCCTGACCGACCGCCCCGGCTGCGGCGAGCGCCGCGCGCGCGTGGCCGAGCGCGGCCTTCCCCGCGACGGTGAGGGTGACGGTCCGCGCCGAACGGTCGAACAGCTCGGCGCCCAACTCCCGTTCCAGTTGCCGGATCTGCGCGCTGACACCGGACTGGCTGATGTGCACGCGCGCGGCGGCCCGGGTGAAGTTGCGTTCCTCGGCGACCGCGACGAAGTACTCCAGCTGCCTCAGTTCCATGACTGGTAATTCTAGCTCGCACAAGAACCATCTGTTGGACTTCTCATTGGACTCCGCGCAGGCTGGGAGGCACAACGGCACGCGCCGCACCGTTCGCCCGTGAAGGGGCTCCCGGTGCGGCTCATTCAAGGAGACGGACATGACCGAGTACGAGAAGGCCATGCACCCCGAGGACATCACCCGCCTCTTCGTCGAGCGGTCCAACGCCGGTGACGCGGAGGGGGTCGCCGCGCTCTACGAGGAGGACGCGGTGATGGCCTATCCGGCGGGAAGCAGGACGGAGGGCCGTGAGGCGATCCGCGCCCTGTGGGAGAAGGTGCTCGCGAACCGGCCCCGCTTCGAGCAGGAGCAGCCGCTGCCGACCCTGATCAGCGACGGGATCGCGCTCACCTCGACCCCGCCCAGGGACGGCGCGGGCGCGCGGGCCCAGGTCGTCCGCCGCCAGCCGGACGGAAGCTGGCTGCGTCTTCTCGACCAGCCCGAGTTCACCCCGACCACGCGCTGATCCGCACCCTTCCACCCGTAATCGGTGGCATGCGCTGAATAAGTCCTTGTGTGCGAAGAAACGTGCAGAACAGCCGTTACGTGGTTGCCGCGGCCCGATCGGATGCCTGGGGGGAGGAACCCCGCCGGTCGGAGCGTGACCGAAAGGGCTTCCTGTTGAGCGTTGAACGGGTCGGTGCGACGTTCAGTGAATGTCAGGGCCACGCCCGGCGCATATGTGTGCCGGATACAGCCGAGAGTTGCGGAAATGTCCGCGAACGGTAACCGGGCCGCCGACGCCCGACACGGCGGCGTCCCGAGGCGCAGAGTTCTGGCTCCCGGCCCGCAACGGACCGGGAACCCGTACCGCCCCGGCCGGCCCACGCCGGACCATCCGGGGCACTGTTCCTGAGGAGACATCACCTTGTCTGCTTCTTCGACCCCGCGCCGAATCGCCGCGACCGTCCTGACGGCGGGCGCCCTCGTCTCGGCCGCGGCCCTGCCGGCCTCCGCGCACGACCACGACCGGCATCCCTCCCGCGCCCAGGTGGTCATCAGCGACGTGCGGGCCGACAGCCCCGGACGCGACGACGGGTCCAACCGGTCCCTGAACGCCGAATGGGTCGAGCTCACCAACCGGGGCCGCCACGCGGTGAACCTCGACGGCTGGACCCTCCGCAGCTCCGACGGGCACCGTTACCGCTTCGACGACGTCCGCCTGGCCGGGCGTGCCACCGTGCGCGTCCACACCGGACACGGCCGGGACACCCGCACCGACCTCTACCAGGACCGTCGCGACTACGTCTGGGACAACTACACCGACACCGCCACCCTGCGCGACAGCCGGGGCCGGACCGTCGACACCGAGTCCTGGGGCCGGGGCCACCGCCACCACCACCGGCGCTGACCACCCCACCGACCGGAGGGGAGTTCACGGACCTCCACCCCGTGACGGTCCGTGAACTCCCTTCCCAGGGGCCGGGCACCGACCTGCCCGGCCCCGCCGCCGTCCCGCCGGACCTGCCCGTGCAGGCCCGGCCGGACGGCGGCACGTTCCGCCTCAGGGCCCTTCTCGTGCCGGGGTGCCCTCGTCGCTAACGCCGCCCGCCGCACTCCCAGGGCCGCACCTCGACGGACGCGTACGCGTCGGGCGTCAGGACGGCCCGCGCCGCCTCGGGGCCCGAGGCCCGGAGGAGCGCCGCCGTGCCGAGCCAGGTCCCACCGTCGTCGGACAGCAGCGGTCCGTACGCCAGCAGGTCGTCCCGGTTCGCCGGCGGGTCGAGGTCGACCGCCTGCCCCTGCCCGAGTCCGAGTACGAGATAGCGGTCCTCCCCCTCCGTGCCCCCCGGGAACTCCCACATCGTGCGGCCCAGCAGGTTGCGCCACCGGCGCAGCAGCACGTCGCGGTAGACACCGGCCTGGTAGGTGGGCTCGTCGAAGGCGAAGGCCCGCGCGGCAGCGGGGTCCGGCAGGGCGACGACGTGCACGCTGCCGACGGGCACCTCGCGGGCGGCGTCGAAGGCCGGGCCGCGGGCGATCAGTTCCTTCTCGAACCGGTCCATGTAGGACCAGTGCTCCTCGATCAACGCCTGACGCAGAGGGAGGGAACCGGGCCGGTCGCGGTGATAGCAGATGAACTCCATGCGCACGACTCTCGCCGACACCCGGCCCCGGCTCAACCGGCTTTCGCGGCAGGCACTCCCCGCCCCGCGACGACGGGACCCGGCGGCCCCCGGCCCGCCTTTCGGGGAGGATGGCCGGATGACCGAAGACAGCGACACGATCGCCCTCAGCACACAGGATCTGCGCGCCGTGACCGCGTTCGCCGCCGCGTGCGCGGAAGGGGCGCTCGGCGCCTTCGAGGACGATCGGCCGGGAGACACCCGGCCCCGCGACGCCCTTGCCGCCGCCGGGGAGTTCGCGAGGGGCGGCGCACGGGGAAAGGCCCTGAGGGACACCGCGACCGCGGCCCTCGGAGCGGCCAAGTGCGCGGAGACCGAGGCGGGACGGCAGGCCGCCTGGGCGGCCATGTCCGCGGCCGCCGCCGCGTACCTCCACCCCCTGGCCAGGGCGACCCAGGTCAAGCACATCCTCGGAGCGGGCGCCCACGCGGCGCGGACGGCCGAACTCCTCGCCGACGACGACCGGAACGTCGGCCCCCGCCACCTCCGGCAACTGGCACGGCACGCCACTCCGCTCGTCGTCGACGTCCTCACCCGCTTCCCCGCGGCCCCGGACGGCGGCGGACGCGTCGGCGAACTGGTCCGCCTCCTGGACACCGACCTCAGGACCCGGCTCAGTCGCCGGTCCCGGGCTTGACTCCCCACACATAGACGACATCGTCCAGAGCGAGCAGGTCCCACAGCTTCGCCGCGTCGTCCACGGTGAGATTGACGCACCCTGCGGAGCCGCCGCCGTCGTAGAGATCGCCCGGGTGCCCGTGGAGCGCCTGCCCGCCGTCGAAGAACTGCGAGTACGGCATCGGCGCGTTGTCGTAGATCGTGGAGACGTGGTCGCGGTCCCGCCAGTAGATCGTGTGGCGGCCGGGCCGAGTCTCCTGGGCGTCACGGCCGGTACGGGTGGGCACCGGCCCGAAGACGACCGTCTTGCCCTTCTGCACCCACAGCAGTTGCCGGTCCATGTCGACGCACGTCACCCGTGAGGACTCCACCGGGCAGTGCCCGGCCGCGTTCGGATTCGGGGTCGCCTCCACCACGAGCATGGTGCGGTACGTGCCGAGGTCGGCGAGACCGTCCGCGTGCGGGCGGTCGTGCGCGGTCTGGAAGGCGCGGATGGCCCGGCAGTCCGCGGCGGACTGGCGCCCGTCGACGGGCAGTCCGAGATGCTTCTCCAGCTGCCGCTGGTACGGTCCGGCCGGCGCCGTGCACGCCGCCTCGCGCGGAGCGGAGGCCACCGAGGGGCCCGCGGAACACAGCAGTGCCGTGGCCGCTGTGGCGACCACGGCACCGATGAAGCTGTTGGGACGCACTGCCTGACCTCCTGGCGGATCGGAAACCCCGTCCCGCCAGCCAATCAGTGCGCCCGCCCGGCCGCCCATTGATGAACGGCCGGGCGGGTGACCCGGTCAGGCACGCGCCCCCTGGTGGGAGCGGTCCTTGCAGGACTTGCCCTTGCACGGCTCGCCGCGCTTGTTGGACAGCTCGACGTGGACGCCCTGCGAGCTGTTCGCCTCCGTCACCTCGAACGGACCCGAGACCGGGTTGGCCGGCAGGACGTAGCCCTCCGGAACGGCGATCTCGCGCAGGTAGTACTCACCGAGCGGCAGATCGTCGAAGGTGCACACCCCCGCGCTGTCGGTCGAGCAGCCGGCGTCGGCCAGCGTGTCCGGGTTCGCTCCCGTGGTCTGCAGACCCGGCACGTCGTTCGTCTCGCGCCACAGCTCGAAGACGGCGCCCGGAAGCGGCTCCCCGTTCTTCGAGTCCGTCTTGTCCAGCGTGATCGACCCCTTCACCGGCGGCACCGGGGTCTTCGTGTTGGCGGCCTCCACCCGGACGCCGTCCTCGGCGTTGTCCTCGGTGAGGACGAGGGGGCCGAAGACGTTGGGGTCGGGCAGGTCGTAGCCGTCGGGGGCGGCGGTCTCGCGCCAGTAGTACGTCCCCAGAAGGGTGAGCTGCTCGCAGATGCCCGAGGTGGGGGTGGTGCAGTCGGTGACCTTGGTGTCGGGGTTGATCCCGGTGGTCTGGAGACCGTTGACGCCGTTGCTCTCCTTCCACAGCTCGAAGTCCGCACCGGCGAGCGGGGCACCCGTGTCCGCGTCCTTCTTCAGCACGCTCACCAGTCCGTTGGTGCGCGGGATCACGGTCTGCGTGTTGGCCGCTTCGACCTGGACGCCGTCCTGGGCGTTGTCCTCGGTGAGGACGAGGGGGCCGAAGACGTTGGGGTCGGGGAGGTCGTAGCCGTCGGGGGCGGCGGTTTCGCGCCAGTAGTAGGTGCCGGTGTCGGTGGTTTCGGAGCAGATGCCGGAGGCGGGGGTCGTGCAGTCGGTCACCTGGGTGTCGGGGTTGACCCCGGTGGTCTGGAGGCCGTCGACGCCGTTGGTCTCGCGCCAGAGTTCGAAGTCGGCGCCGGCGAGCGGCTCGCCGGTCTCCGAATCCTGCTTCAGGACACTGACCTCACCGGTGACCGGCGGGACGTCGCTCGGGGTGTTGGAGGCCTCGACGCGGACGCCGGCCTCGGCGTTGTCCTCGGTGAGGACGAGGGGCCCGAAGACGTTGGGGTCGGGGAGGTCGTAGCCGTCGGGGGCCGCGGTCTCGCGCCAGTAGTACGTGCCCAGGGCCGTGGTCTCCGAGCAGATGCCGTCGGCCGGGGTCGTGCAGTCGCTGACCCGGGTGTCGGGATCGGTGCCGGTGGTCTGGAGGCCGTCCACCCCGTTCGTCTCGCGCCACAGCTCGAAGTCGGCGCCCGCGAGCGGGTCACCGGTGTCCGAATCCTTCTTCAGGACGCTGACCTGACCCGTCACCGGCTGCGGCCCGCCGCAATCGGGAAGGTCGCCGTTGAACGGATACGAGTGGAACTCCTGGCCCCCGCCCCCGCCTTCGGGACTGGTGTGCGTCACCGAACCGGTGGTGAAGAAGCGCCCGTTCACACCCGGGAGCGACACCGTCGTCATCGACGACTGCTCACCCATCAGGAAGCTGCCCTGGAACTGGCCGGAGCCCGTCAGATCCACCGTCGTGGCGTCCGGGAAGTTCCACATCAGGCGCTCGCGGTACGCGTTGAGCGGGTCCGTGGAGTCGTCGATGCCGCCGCTGGACGTGTTGATCGTCCGGTCGGCCCCGATGACGTTCACGAGGATCGTCGCGTTGTCCGGGATGTTCTCGAAGAGGACCGCCTGCTGGCCGCCCGTCGCGTTCGTCATGTCGAAGTCGACGTTGAACACCTGGAGCGCGGACGTCCCGTCACCGGTGAACCGCGTCTGGAAGCCCTCGTTGACGGCGGTGCCCGTCGGGGTGCGGAGGGAACCGTCGGGACGGGCGTAGCACTGACTGGCGGCGGTCAGTTCGTCGCGCAGCCCCGCGTACTGGGCGATGGCGTTCGGGTCCTGGACCGGCGTGCCGATGAGGGTGCCGGTCTGGTCGCCCGCGTACCGCACGATGCCCTGCTCGTCGGGCAGACCGCCCGTCGTGTCCAGGCGCTGTCCGTCGGCGATGGTGACGTCCCCGCCGGACGTCAGGGAGTCCGCGCCGTTGGGCGGCGGAACCCGGGACCCGACGCCCGCGACTCCGAGGTTGTACAGGGCGCTCGCGTCCGCGTCCTTGTTCTGGTCGAAGTCGTCGAGGACCACGACGCGACCCTCCGCCTCGGCGGCACGGCCGCGGACGAGGAAGTCATTGCCCACGAAGATGTTGATGCCGTTGTCCCGGCCGGCGATGGGGCCGTTGTTGATTCCGGGGAACGGGTCGGGGCAGTCACCGGGCACACACGGCCCGAGGCCGCCCGGCAGCGGGGCGGCCGACGCGGGCGTGACGCCGAAGCCGAGAGTGACGGCCGGTACGACCGCGGCGAGCACGGCACAGGCGACGCCTGTGGACCGGGCGCGTGAACGCAGCGCGGCGAGGCGCTGGGGCTTGGGTTTCATACGGGCATCCTGGACAGGCGGCACACAGGGAACGATGGACGACACGTGTCATTGCCCCGTCCAGCGGACCGGCCCACCCGTACGGACTCACCCGCGCGCACCCCGCCCGATCGCGCGAACCGTCCGGCACGGAGGAATGCCGGATCGGACCGCCGCGCCCCACCCTCCGGGCACCCCACCCTCCGGGCACCCCGTGCGCACGGAGCTACGCGAAGGCCTCGGCCAGCAGATCGACGAGGGGTGCGGCGGCGGGGTGAGGGGAGCGGCGCGGAGTGAGCGCGTAGATGCCCCTGGTCGGAGGATCCACGAGCCCTACGGTGGTGACGTCGGCCCGCAGCGCGCCCGCGAGCACCCCCGGGATCAGCGCGATCGCGTGCCCGGTCGCCACCATGGCCAGCTTGCCGGGCAGATCGGCCGCGGCGAGACCGATCCGGGCGCCGACCCCCGCTCGGGCGGCGTGCCGGCGCAGCAGGGCGGCCGAACCCTCGTTGTCCTCCACCCAGGTCTCGTCACCCAGGACCCGCATCTCCACGGGACCCCGTCCGGCCCGCGGATGACCCACCGGCACCACGACCACCATCGCGTCGAGCCCCAGGAAGCGACGCTCGCACGACGCGTCGGCGGGCAGCCCCGGAGGGGCGTCGGTCACTACCGCCAGATCGAGATCGCCGGAGACGACACGGCTCACCAGATGCGTGCTGAGCCCCGGCAGCAGACTCCAGCGCAACGCCCCCGCCCCGTCCAGCAGACGCCGGACGGCCTCGGGCACGATCCCCGCGGCGAGCGACGGGGTCGCCCCGATGACCAGCGGCCGCCCGGCCGTCCCGTCCCGCGCCTCCCGTACCGCACGCAGCGCGCGGTCGGCCTCGGCCAGTGTCGCCAGGGCATGACGGCGGAACACCTCCCCGGCCTCCGTCGGCCGCACACCGCGCGCATGACGCTCCATCAGGGGAACGCCGAGCTGCCGCTCCAGCCCCGCGATCTGCCGTGAGACGGCCGACTGCGTGTGGTTCAGCTCGACGGCCGCCGCGGACAGCGAACCGAGCCGGCACACCGTCACGAACGCACGCCACACCTGCAGATCCATGCGACAAGTATGCCTCCCAGGTATGCGTGCGAAGCAGATCAGGCATGCGAACTATGCGCTTGTCGCATCGCTCGTCGTGCCGCACCGTGGCTCGTATGAACGCATCGCACACGATCGCCGTCCTCGGTCTGGGACGCATGGGAACCGCCTTCGCCGCACGACTCGCCTCCCGGGGACATGACGTCGTCGGCTGGACCCGCTCGGGGCGGCCGGACGGCGCCGTCAGGACCACCGACGATCCGGCGAAGGCCGTCGCAGGGGCGGATGTCGTCCTCCTGGCCCTGTTCGACGGACCGGCCTGCGCCCAGGTCGTCGACGCGACGAGCGCGTCGCTGCGCGAGGACGCGGTGGTGGTGAACACCGCCACCGTGTCTCCCGCCGAGGCGGCGGCGCTGGCCGGGCGGCTCGGCCCGGCGTACGTCCACGCCCCGGTGCTCGGATCCGTGCCGGCCGCGGCCGCCGGTACCCTCCACATCCTCACGGCGGCGCGGACGAGCGCGTTCGACCGTGTGCGGCCGGTGCTCGACGATCTCGGCACGGTGCGCCGTGTGGACGACGCAGCCACGGCCGCCGCGCTCAAACTCGTCGCCAACAGCGGGCTCGCCGGTGCCGTGCTCGCCCTGCGCGATCCGCTGCGCCAGGCGGACGCCCTCGGCCTCCCGCGCGCCGATGTCCTCGACGTCCTCGAACTGGGCCGCCTCGGCGCCCTGGTGGCCGGCAAACGCCGCTTCCTGCTCGGCGGGCCGACGGACGGCAACGCCGACTTCACCACGGGCGCCCTGGCCAAGGACATGGCCCTCCTCGCCGCGGCCTCGGACGTTCCGCTGCCCAGCGCGTCGGAGCTGGCCGCGACCCCGGCAGGCCCCGGTGCGGACATCGCGCTCGCCGCGACGGCCCCCGCCCCGGACGCGGCCGTCCGCGCGCCGCTCCGCGCGTACCTACGCGGCCACGCCACCGGCGACCCCGCCCACTTCCGCGAGGCCTTCCTGCCCACCGCCCACATCGAGGGCGTGCGCGACGGCGCGTTCGTCTCCTGGGACCTCGACGCCTACTGCGCGCTCTTCCCGGGCCACCCGGCACCGGACGAGGTCTCCCGCGTCCGCCGCATCGACACGGTCGACGTCCACGGGACCGTCGCCACCGCCGGCATGACGCTGCGGCACGGGGCGGACACCTTCACCGACGTGTTCCTGCTGGTGCATACTGGCGGCGGCTGGCGCATCGCCAACAAGGCCTACCACCGCCACATGTGACCGCGCCCCCTCCCGCCCCCGTTCACCGGGGTCCCGCTCCCTCCGTCCGGCGCCGCGACGACCGCCCGCGCCCTGGGGCGAGGAGCGTCGGACGCGTAGGCGCACCGCGCGAGGCCCGGCCCGCACGAGCGCATCACCTCACCCGTCCGACCCGAAAGCGGTGTCCCGCATGCGTCCCACCCTCTTCACCGTCGACCTCCCCGGCCCCGGGCGGCTCAGCACCATGGCCAGACCCCGGGGCGGTGACTGGCTGGAGACGGAGATGGCCGCGCTCAAGGACGCCGGGGCCGACGTCCTGGTCTGCGCGCTCACCGAACCAGAACGCGCGGAGCTGGGGCTCGCGGACGAGCCGCGGTCCGCCACGGCGGCCGGACTGCGCTTCGTCGCCCTGCCCGTCCCCGACCTGTCCGTCCCCGACCACGCCGCCGTGCTGCCGGCCCTGCGCGACCTCCGCCGGCAACGGCGCGAGGGCGCGCACATCGTCGTCCACTGCCGGGCCGGCATCGGCCGCTCCTCCCTCCTCGCGGCCGCGGTCCTCATCCTCGACGGCGTCGACCCCGACACCGCCTGGAGCGGCATCCAGCGCGCCCGCGGCCTCTCCGTACCGGACACGCGGGAACAGCGCGCCTGGCATCCGCTCCGGGAGAACCGGGCCGGGCCACTTCCTTGACCTCAAGCGCGATCGAGGTCGCAGAGTGATCTCCATGGACACCGAGAACGCGGACATCAAGGCCATCGAGGACGTCGTGGCCACCGTCGAACGCACCCAGCGGGACAAGGACGTCGAGGGATTCCTCGCCCTCTTCCACCAGGACGCGCTGTGGACCACGGCCCACGGGAAGGTCCTGGTCGGCTACGAAGCGATCGCGGACTTCACCCGTGAGGTCCTGCCGAACAGCGACTGGGACGGGGCCGTCACCTACGAGACCGTCCACACGAAGTTCCTGCGCCCGGACGTGGCGGCCGTCAAGATCCGGCAGATCTACCACGCGCCCGAGGGTGATTCGGAGGGCACCCCGCTGTACGTGATGACGAAGCAGGACGACAGAGGCTGGCTGCTGCACGTGGGCCAGAACACCGAGGTCCGTGTGGACTGACACCCCGTCCGCCAGGCCCGGGGCGGAACCCTCCGCCCCGGGCCTGCTAGAATCCCTCACCGCAGCAGCCGAGCCTTCCTGATGGAGATCCCGCCACCAGGAAGGCTTTTTTGTGTCCGGGGCCCGTTCCGTGCCCCGCACCGGACGGCCCCGGCCCGGGAGAGAAGGCCGCCGTCCGCCCCCGCTACGTACGAGGAGAACCCTGCCATGAGCACCCACGCGACGACCTCGGCACCGGCCGGCACCTGGCGTCTCGGCGATCTGACCGTCAACCGGGTCGGATTCGGCGCGATGCGGCTGACCGGGACCAAGCCCTTCGACCAGGGGGTGCCCCGCGACCGGGAGCAGTCGATACGGGTCCTCAGGCGCGCGGTCGACCTCGGGGTGAACCACATCGACACCGCAGCGTTCTACTTCTCCACCACCCGCTCGGCGAACGAGCTGATCAACCGGGCCCTGGCGCCCTACCCGGAGGAACTGGTCATCACCACCAAGGTCTGGCCGGGCCGCGACACCTCGGGGGAGTGGTGGTGGGCGTCCCCGGAGCAACTGCGCGGCCAGGTCGAGGAGAACCTGCGCCAGCTCGGCCGCGACCACCTCGACGTCGTGAACCTCCGGGTGCCGCCGAGCAGCAAGGAGGGCCCGGTCGGTGAGCACTTCGGCGCCCTGGCCCGCCTGCGGGACGCCGGACTGATCAGGCACCTCGGTCTCTCCAACGCCACCTCCGGGCAGCTCGCCGAGGCACGGTCCGTCGCGCCCGTCGTCTGCCTCCAGAACCCGTTCGGGCTCGGCGCGGACGACGCGAGCCGGGAACTCCTGCGGTTCTGCGGCGACCAGGGGATCGCCTTCGTGCCGTTCTTCGCCGTCGCGGGAACGGGCCGTGAGGACGGTCCCGCGGCCGTCGAGTCCGAAGAGGCGGTGACGGCCGTCGCCCGGACGCACGGCGCGTCCCCCGCACAGATCCGCCTCGCGTGGACGCTCCACCAGGGACCGCACGTCCTGGCGATCCCCGGCACCGGCGACCCGGACCACCTCGCCCAGAACCTGGCGGCCGCCACGATCAGGCTGTCCCAGGAGGAGCTGGCCCGCCTCGACGGAATCCGCCCGGCCGGCGCCTGAGGGCCGGCCTCGCCCCTCGCGCACGCACCGCCGGAGGGGTGGGGCCGTGGCGCACAATGGAGACGTGCCGTCTGTCCCGATCACCCGCCATCTGCTCCGCGCGAAGGACCTCGTCGACGCCCGCTACGCAGAGCCGCTGACCGTGGCGGACATGGCCGCGGCCGCCGCACTGTCGCCCGCGCACTTCAGCCGCCGCTTCAAGGCCGCGTTCGGGGAGTCGCCGCACCAGTACCTGCTGACCAGACGCCTGGAGCGCGCCGCCGCGCTCCTGGTTGCCACCGACCGGACCGTGGCCGAGATCGGGATCGCCGTGGGCGCGCAGAGCATCGGCTCGTTCACCACCAGTTTCCGCCGGATGCACGGAGTGTCCCCACAGGCCTACCGCGCGGCGCGCCCGCCCGCCGCCCGCCACGTACGCATTCCGCGCTGCGTCGCCATGGCTTACGGGCGCCCGCGGAACCGCACGTTTCGAGAAGACACGGGGGAGCGGGCTGCCTAACGTCGGTGGTGGGTGACCGACGGAGGAGGAACCGCCATGACGACGATCCGCATCGCCAACGCCCAGTTCTGGGTGCACGACCAGGACGAGGCGCTCGCGTTCTACACGAAGAAGGTCGGCTGGGAGGTCCGGGCCGATGTGACGATGGAGGAATGGAGCTTCCGCTGGGTGTGCGTCGGCCCGCCCGGCGGGGACGGCCCCGCCCTCGTTCTGATGCCCGTGCCCGGCCCGCCGATGCTGGACGAGCCGAGCAGCGCCCGGCTCTCCGAGCTGGTGGCGAAGGGTGCGGGAGGCACCCTCTTCCTGGAGACCGACGACTGCCGGGCCGCGTACGACGAGCTGTCCTCCCGGGGCGTCGAGTTCAACGACCCGCCGACGGCCCGGCCGTACGGCATCGACACCTCGTTCCGCGACCCCTCGGGCAACAACATCCGGCTCACCCAGGTGCTGGAGTTCGATCCGGACCGCGCCTGAACGCCCGCCGCTCCACCACCGGGCAGAGCGCGGCCCGAAGGATCCGCCGCTATCCGACGGCGGGGGTGCCGCCCCGGGACAGACGCCCGCCCGTCCACGCGAGACCGAGGGCGACGGCCACCACGAGGGCGCCGGCCGGCGAGCCCGTGGGGGACGCGGCCCAGGGTGCTCCCGCGACCAGGATCGCGAGGAGGTGGCGCGGCCGGACGTCGGGAGCCGCCGCGCGCAGGGCGAGGAGCAGCATCGTGGGACCGATCTGCTGTACGAGGCCGAAGCCGACGTGACCGCCCGACAGGGCCGAACACAGCGACGGCAGCCACGTCATGACGGCGAACGCACCGGCGAGCCGGCCGTCCCTCCCTGCCGGAGCGACCGCCGGGGGCATCGCCGCGACCAGGGCCAGCAACGGCAGGAGCCAGGCGGAACCCGGCACGCCCGCGACCAGCGCCACCAGGCACAGGGCCGCCGTGCCCCGGGCCGCGGGCCAGCTGCCCAGGAGGGCCGGCACCCCGGCGACGAGCACCGCCGTGCACAAGGCCGTCCCGGGCAGGCCGGGCCCCGGGCCGCCGTGCAGGGCGCGCGACACCGCGACGGTCGGCCCGGCGGCCGAGATCGCGGCGGCGGCGGCCAGGGCGTACGGGGCGACGGCCACCAGGAAGCGGCCGGCCGGACGATCGGCGCCGGTGCGGGTGCGTACGCGCACCGCGTGCGCCGCGATGTCCAGCCGCTCCCGGCGGCGGGCGGCGGGGGAGGCGTCCGCCGTGGCCGCCCGGTACATCTCCAGGATCTCGGCGCCGTGGCGCGCCCGGTAGCCGCGCGGGTAGAGCGACAGCACACGGAGGGAGGGCCGGGGGTCGGTCATGCGGGGTTCCGGTCCGTTCGTTCGACGAGCGCCCATAGTACGGTCACCTGACTATGAAGCAGTAGCCGGCCAGGGCGGTCGCACGTGGAAAGCTCCGGGCCAGGGGCGGTGTTCCGTCCTGCCGGATCTGCTGAGGTGGTGTCAGAACCACGGGCGGGTGCGGTGCGTTGGGAGCGGCCGCGGGGCGGGCCGGTGGGTGAGCAGGCGGTTGGCGAGGTCCGAGCAGAGGCGGCCCAGCGACTCCAGACCGTCGTGGTCGCGGGCCAGTCCGGCGACCACGTCCAGGCGGTGGACGAGGCGTTCGCGGGCGGTGATGTACCCCCACTCGAAGTCCTTGCCCGGGACCCGGGCGAACTGGTCCACGGTGCCGCGCTCGGCCCGTTCGACCAGGGAGTCGCCCCGGATCAGCCAGGCCGCGCACGCGTCGGCGAGATCGCCGGGCACCTCGCGCCCGGTGAGGTCCCGCCAGGTCGAGCGGTAGATCCCCTCGGCCTCGGCGAGCGGGGCCCCCGTCACGGACATGGCACACCAGCAGGTGGGGAGGCCGATGCGCAGGTAGGCCAGCTCGATCAGCCCGTTCCCGAGCGAGGCGCCCTCGAAGTCGAGGAAGCGGACGCCGCCGGCGGTGTGGACGTCGTTGCCGGGGCACGGGTCGCCGTGCAGCAGCGCGTGGTGCGGGGCGGGGTCCAGCCGTACGAGGAGCGCGTCGAGTTCGTCGGGGACCCGGGGCGGAACCGGGACGTCGAGCGCCCGCGCGAGGGCGAGGAAGGACTCGGCGTCGGCGGCCGTGGGTCCCGCCCAGGCCGGCAGCGTTCCGGCGTCGTCGGGCCCGGTCAGCGCGTGCAGCCGGGCCAGCGCCTCGGCGTAGCCCGGCAGCCAGTCCTCCGGCTGGGCGGACGTGTCGAGGAGTTCCAGCACCATGATCCGGACCTCGGGGTCCGTGGCCAGGAGGACGGGCGCGACCGCCGGCGCGGTGGCCCTCCCCGCCAGACGGAGCGCGGCCACCTCCCGGGCGAACCGGCTGCCCGCGTCGACGCCCGGAGCGCCGTCGTCGGTGATCTGTTTGACGGCCACCTGCCGCCCGTCGGCCAGCCGGACCCGCCACACGCGGGATCGCGGACTGCTGTCCAGCAACGTGGCGCGCCGGGGCGTGCCGACGGCGGAGCGCAGCTGCTCGGTGAAGGGCACTCGATCGGTCATGCGGACGAGCGTATCCGGGGAGTAAACCGTCCCACCCGGCGCGTTCGGTGCGGAGGCCGGGCAGGACCCTCTCACGGGCGGCGGGGTCCGACGACGACCGGCTCGGACCTCACATCGTCCCCGGCGGGCATCGGGTTTCCGCCCCTGGAAAGGGAGTTGTTCCTGCGGGGGCTGGTGTGAAAGTTGCTGGTGAGGAAACATGGGGGTGCGCGGTACGGGGGTTGTCCGCGTGGCCGAAAATGCGACATGAAGAGGGCTGATGACTGGCGAGCAGGGGTATCCGGCGGCGGTGGACGGGATCGACACGGGGACGCCGCATTCGGCGCGGGTGTGGAACTACTGGCTGGGCGGCAAGGACAACTACGAGGTGGACCGCCGCCTCGGTGCCACGATGGAGGAGCTGTACCCGCAGATCATCGAGATAGCGCGCGCCTCCCGCGCGTTCCAGGCACGGGCGGTGCGCTACCTGGCGAGCGAGAAGGGGGTCCGTCAGTTCCTCGACCTGGGGACGGGGCTGCCGACGGCGAACGCCACGCACGAGGTCGCCCAGGACGTGGATCCGACGGCGCGTATCGTGTACGTGGACAACGACCCGATCGTGCTCGCCCATGCCCGCGCCCTGCTGACCAGCCGCCCCGAAGGTGCCACGGACTACGTACACGCGGACCTCAGAAACGCAGAAACGGTTCTGCGCGAGGCCGCGAAGACGCTGGACCTCGACCGGCCGGTAGCGGTGATGCTGCTCTCGACGCTGGGGCATGTGGCGGACTCCGCCGAGGCCTCCGCGCTGCTGCGCAGCTACCTGGACGCACTGCCCTCGGGCAGCTTCCTGATGCAGTGCGACACCATCGAGACGCCGATGACGGCGGCCGGTTCCGACGAGTACGCCAGTGGCGGCGCCATGCCGTACATCTCGCGCCCCAAGGAGATCATGGCGACCTTCGCCGACGGGCTCGACCTGGTGGAGCCGGGCTTCGGCTCCATCAGCCTGTGGCGCCCCGAGAAGCCCTTCACCGGAACGCCGGTCGAGCAGTGGGGTTTCGTGGCCGCCAAGCCGTAACCGCCCGCACCGCACACCCGCTGGCCCTGCCCGTCCACCCGGACGGCCAGGGCCAGTTGGCGTTTTCGGGGGCGGAACGAAGGTCTCCGCGATTACCCCCTTGCGCAATGGTCAAGAAACGTTGACCATTGCTCGCATGCCAACCGACGATCTCCCCGAGACCATTCACGTCACCACCGACGAACAACTGCGCGCCGTCTCCAATCTGACGCGCCATCGGATCATGGCCGTCCTCCGCTTCGAGCCCGCGACGATCACGCAGATCGCCGACCGCGTGGGCCTCGCGAAGGGAAGCTCCAGCTACCACGTGCGGCTCCTGGAACGGGCCGGCCTGGTGAAGGTCGTACGCACCCGCAAGGTGCGCGGCGTCATGGAGCGGTACTACGCGATGGCCGCACGCTCCATCACACTGCCGGACCCCGGCGAGGGCGGCCCCGATGTCCTGATGCGCCACGCGGTCGCCGACCTGGAGGCGTCGCCGGTGGAGGACCGGCACGTGCGGATGGCCCATCTGCGCCTGACCGACGCGCAGTTCGCGGAGCTGGGGGAGCGGCTGCAGTCCCTGGCGAACGAGTACCGCGCGCTGTCCGACCCCGCCCTGCCCGATACCTCGCTCGTCTTCGCGCTGTTCCACCCCGCGTCGGGCACGCGGACCGAGGAGGATGCCAAGTGAGTACGCCTACCCAGAAGCTGCCGACCGGCTTCGGTCGGCTGTGGACCGCCCAGACCGTCTCCTCGTTCGGCGACGGCGTCACCCACGCGGCCCTCCCGCTGCTCGCCCTGGCACTGACCCGCGACCCCATGGCGCTCGCCGTCGTCACGGCCGCCGGGACCCTGCCGTGGCTGCTCTTCGGGGTGCTCGGCGGCGCGCTCGTGGACCGCTGGGACCGCCGGCGCACGATGTGGGTCGCCGACACGGCCCGCGCGGTCCTGCTCGCGATACCCGCGGTGGCGGTCGTGCTCGACGCCCTCAGCATCCCCCTGCTCGCGGCCGTCGCCTTCCTTCTCGGCGTCGGCGGACTCTTCTTCGACACCGCCGCCACCGCCTATCTGCCGGCCCTCCTCGACCGCGAACCGGCCCTCCTGGAACGCGCCAACTCCCGCCTGCGCGGCGCCCAGACCGCCATGTCCGGCTTCGCCGGACCGCCCGCGGGCAGTGCGCTGCTCGCCCTCGGCCGGGCCGTCCCGCTGTTCACGGACGCGCTCTCCTTCCTCTGCTCCGCCCTGCTCGTCCGGACGCTGCCCGCCGTGCCCCGGCCCGTACCGGAGGCCCGTGAGTCGCTGCTCCGCCAGGCGCGGGCCGGTGCCGCGTACGTCTTCCGGGACCGGGTGCTGCTCGGCCTCGCGCTGCGTCCGGCCGTCGGGAACATCGCCTTCGTCGCCGTCGAGACCGTCCTCGCGCTCTTCGCGCACGAGCGTCTCGGCATCGACACCTACGGCTTCGGACTGCTCCTCACCGCGGAGGCCGCCGGCGGTCTGCTCGGCGCGGGCATCGCCTCGTACCTGGGCCGGCGGCTCGGCACCGGCACCGCGTTGACCTGCACGGCCGCCGTCGAGGGCCTCGCCATCCTGGGCCTGGCCTCGGCCCCCGACCCCTACGTCGCCGGGTTCTCGCTCGCCGTCTGCGGAGCGGGCATGGGCGCCACGATGGTCCTCGCGCCCTCCCTGCGGCAGGCCATCGTCCCCGGGCACCTGATGGGCCGGGTCGCCTCCACCTCCCGCATGCTTGCGATGTGCGCCGCCCCCGGCGGGGCCGTCCTCGGCGGCTGGCTGGCCACCGCCTACGACATCCGCACCCCGTTGTACGCCGCCGCCGTGCTGCTCCTCACCATGACGGCCGTCACCGCGTCCATGACCAGCAACCGCCGGGTCGAGGCGGCCCTGCGCGCAGCCGCCCCGCCGGAGTCCCCGGGCGGCCCGGAGGACGGGGACACCGCGCGGGAGAGCGTCGCCGGCGCGGTGTGAGTCCCGGCGCGGGAGCCCCCGCCCGCCGCTCCCCGGGTCAGGCGTCGCCGGAGCGGAGCGCGGTGACCGCCACCGTGGTGTACGGCACGGTGACCTGGCCGCCCCGCGCGTCGACCACGGCTCCGACCGCGTCCAGGACCTCCCGCAGACCGTCCGGCGGGAGCCCGGTCAGGGCGCCGAACGTGGGGAGCTGGTCCAGCCACTCCTCCCGCGTGTACGTGCGCTCCCAGGCGACGTGCCACTGCTCCGGCGCCCCGAAGAGCCCCGACCGCCGTATGCCGTCGGCGATGCGGGTGAACAGCGGCTGCGAGGCGTCGAGGGCGGAGCCCTTCAACCGCCCCAGATCGACGGGGGAGTCGGGGGCGACGCGCCGGTGCGCCTCGGCGAGCGCGCCGGCCACCTCGGCGGGGAGCTGGGGAACGTGGTGGAACGGTGCGAGCAGGCCGCCCGGCCTGAGCACCTGCCCCGCCTTCACCGCGCCGGCGACCGGGTCCACCCAGTGCCACGCCGTTCCCGCGACGACCGCGTCGAACCGACGCCCGGCCGCCTCCCAGTCCTCGAACCGCGCGACCTCCACCTCGACGCCGCCGCGCCGGGCGAAGGCGGCCATCCGCGCATCCGGCTCGACGCCGAGCACGGTGCAGCCGGCCGCCGTGAACTGCCGGGCCTCGATACCGGTCCCGGCCCCCACGTCGAGGACGTCCCGCCCCGGCAGCGCGGCGACGATCCGGTGCACCAGGGCGTCGGGATACGGCGGTCTGGCGCGGTCGTAACGAGCGGCGTCCGTGCCGAAGGACTCGGCCACCCGCCGGTGGCGATGGGGTTCGGATCCGGACGGTCCTGACGGTCCCCGCGTTAGAGTGGGCATGTGCCCACACTAGTGGGCGAGTGCCCACTAGTGGAAGTGGGCCGGACCGGGAAGAGGAGCGATGCCGACAGGAGTCCACCTCCGGAACGTGCGCGGCCAGTTGTTCGAGGCGGCCGAGCGCGTGCTGCTCCGGGACGGGCCCAGCGCCCTCACCAGCCGCGCGGTCACGGACGAGGCGAACTGCGCGAAGGGCGTCCTGCACCGGCACTTCGCCGACTTCGACGCCTTCCTGGCCGAACTGGTCCTCGACCGCGTCCGCACCGTCGACGCGCGGACCGCGGCCCTGCGCGACGCGGCCGGGACCGGCGACGTCGCGGACCGTCTGACCGAGGCGCTCCAGGACCTGTTCGGCCCCCTCACGGTGTCGGTCGTCGCCCTCATCACCTTCCGCGACGGCCTGCGGGCCCGGCTGCGCGAGGCCGGTCTCGCAGGGATCCCGCTGGCCGCGCAGGCGACGACGGGAATCGCCGCCTATCTGGCCGCCGAACGGGAGCGCGGACGCGTGGCCGGGAACGCCGACATCGACACCCTCGCCCCCACGCTCGTCGGAGCCGCCCATCTCCTCTTCGCCGACCGGACGAGCCCCCCGCCACCGGCGGCCGCCGTCCGTCGCACCGTGACCGCCGTCATCGGAGGAGCGCTGCGCGAGCCGGGCGCCTGAGCCCCGCCGGGCACCGAAGGGGGGCGGTTCCCCGGTACCTGGGGATGACACCCTCTCCGCCGCGCGGGTGGGACCGGGGGCGGACGCCTCCTTCCCGGGCGGCCGGACGACCGGGCCCCCGGGCCGACGCCCCGGCGCCGGCACGCCGGAACGATGGAGGCATGACCACCACGAAGCGCACGATCACCCGCCCGGCGGCCGACGTCCCCTCCGCACCGCCCCGTTGGGCCGTGCGCACCGCCCACATCATCCCGCTGCTCACCCTGCCCTCGGGCCTCTGGCGCCTGTGGCTGGCGGGCGGGCACCGGGGCGGGTACACGGAGGCCGGGTACGAGGCCATGGGCATCGACGGCTGGGGGACGGTCTACGTGATCGGCCTGAGCGTGGCCGTGGAGGCGGCCGCCCTCCTGACGCTCGGCCTGGTGCGACCGTGGGGCGAGAGGGTGCCCGAGTGGATCCCCGTGCTCGGCGGCCGACGGGTCGCGGTGCGGGCCGCCGTCGTCCCGGCCGCCGCCGGCGCGGTCGCGCTGACGGTGCTGTGGTCCCCGTTCGTCCTGTGGTGGACCGTTCCCCACCACGGGATGACCGACACCGGCAACCTGGTCGCCGGGCTCCTCTATCTGCCGCTGGTGGCCTGGGGACCGCTGCTCGGCGCGGTCACGCTCTCCTACCACCGCCGCCGGCGCGCCGAGCGGCCGTGACCCGGGGCACGCCCCGTTCGGCGCCACCGCGGGCCGGCCGTGGTCAGGTCAGCGCGCTTCCCACCAGCGTCAGCCCGCCCGCGCAGGAGACCGCCAGCACCCCGACGCGCGTCGCCGTCGCCGGCAGCCGGGGCGCCGACACCATCCCTGCGGCCGCGCCGGCGGCGAGGGCGGCCACCGCCGGCCAGGGCGGCAGGGCGAACCCCAGGACGGCGGCCGTGACGAGGTTCTGGACGAGGAAGAAGGTGTGCAGCGTGGCCCGGGTCTCGCGGGCGGGCCAGCCCGCGTTGGCCGCGTAGAGACCGACCGGCGGCCCGCCCACACCGCCGATGACATTGAGTCCGGCACTGCCCAGGCCGGTCAGCCAGGCGCCCGCCGGAGTGTTCAGGAACGACGAACGCACCCCGCGGCCCAGGAGCGCCACCCCGACGAGGACCCCGCAGCCGGCCGCCGCGGCCAGCACACGGGTGTCCATGGCCCCCAGCAGCCAGGCCGCCACCGGTGTCCCCAGGACGGCGGGCAGCAGCAGCCGGCCCGCGTCCCGGGGCCGGGCGTGCCGCCAGTCGCGCGACAGCGGCAGGAGGGAGGCGCCCACCGCGAGGACCAGGACCATCGGCACGCCCCGGTGCGGGCCGAACGCCGCGATCAGCACCGGAGCCGCGACCAGCGAGAAGCCCATCCCCGTCGACGCCTGCGCGAACGCGCCGAGGGCGACCGCCGCCACGGCGGCCTGCTCCCACACGCTCACCGCGCACCGCCCCGCGGGAAGCCCGTCCCCCGTGCCACGCGAACCGGCGCACCGCACACACCGGACGGAGCCACCGCCATCGTCCCCACCCCTCTCGTCACCCGCTCCCGCACGCTCACGCCGCCCCGTCCAGCGCACAACGCCGCTGGAACCACAGCGCCACACCCATCAGCACCGCCGGCACACAGGTGAACCCGACGAGCAGCGCGGTCAGCGCCGTACCGGACTGGTCGGCGGACGTGCCCGCCGTGCTGGAGACGAATCCGCCCGCCGCCAGGACCGCCGCGTACAGATACGGCCCGACGGCCGTCCCGGTCGCCTCGGTCGCGGTCCACACCCCCGTGTACGCCCCCGCCTTCGCCGCCCCGGCCGCCGCGATCGCGTCGGGCAGCATCGAGAACGCGAACAACTGCAGCCCCGCGAACGCCACGCCCATCACTATCACCACGGCGGACGTGACCACGACACCCGGTGTCCCGCTCAGTGACACTCCCGGCAGCAGCGCCAGCGACCCGGCCGCGAACACACCCTGCGACAGCAGCAGCCCGCGCTGCTTGCCGTGCCGGCGCGACCACGCCGTCCACACCGGGGCCGCGAAGAGCGCCGGTCCGAGGAACAGCCCCATGAACAGCGCGGTGAGCCCCGGCGCGTCGAAGACGTACTCGGTCACATAGGGCAGCGCCGCGAGGAAGAGATGGGTCGTCGTCCCCGTGAACAGGTACGACAGCACCAGCGGCCGGAACGCGCGGTCCCGCCGGGCCAGGCGCAGGTCGGCGAGCGAGGAGTGACCCGCCCGTACGCCGGGCGTCCGGAAGCCGCAGGCGTCCGTGAGCCCGCGTACGCCGGCCAGCGCGACGGCCGCGGAGCCGGTCATGGCCACCGCGAGGACCACCGCCATCAGGGTGTAGTCGCCGCGCCCGCCCGCCGAGGACAGCGCCGGAGCGGCGACGCCCGCGCCGAGGAGACCCACGGTCAGCAGGACCATGCGGAACATGAAGACCCGGGTCCGCTCGTGGTACCCGATCGGAAGGTCGGAGGGGGTCGTCAGATACGGCACCTGGAAACCGGCGAACAGCAGATTGCCCACCACGAACCAGCAGCCCACCCAGAGGGCGGCCGCCCCGCCGCTCAGCCCCGACGGCACGCTGAACATCGCCACCATGGCGGGCCCCAGCAGCAGTCCGGACCGCAGCATCCGGCGCCGGTGCCCGAACCGCCGGGCCTCCCGGTCCGACCGCGAACCCAGCAGCGGGTGCACGACGATGTCGACGACCTTGGGCAGCAGCAGCGTCAGACCGGCCGCGAACGCGGGCACGCCGAGGACGTCCGTCAGGAAGTAGAGCAGCAGCAGCCCCGGCACCGTGACCCAGACGCCCATGCCCACCGAGCCCGCCGCGTACGCCGACAGCGCGCCCCGGGCCGGCGACGCGCCGGTGACCGGGCCGGCCCCGGTGGCCCGGTCGGCCGTCATGTCCCGCTCCGGTGCCGCTCGACCACACCGGCGGCCAGGTCCGCCCCGTCGAAGACCCCCGACCGGGCGCGCGCGGCGAGCGTGCGGGCCACGACCCGGTCGGTGAGCGCGGGCAGATGCCGGGCGAGGAAGAACTCCACCGCGCCCCGCCGCGTCGTGGTCACGTCCCGGCGCGGCCGTCGGGCCAGCGCCGTGCGGACCAGCGCGTCCACCACGCCGTCCAGCGGCTCGTACACGCTCATGCCCTCCAACGAGAGCCCCGCCGCCTTCGTCGAGTCATGGATGGGGCTGCGCACCGCCGACGGGTACACACAACTGACCGAGACGTGCGTGCCCAGTTCCAGGCGCAGCGCGTCGGCGTACGCGACCATGGCCCGCTTCGACGCCCCGTACGCGGCGGCGAGCGGCAGTTGCATCACCGCCATCCGCGAGGTCACCATGACGACCCGCCCGCGCGCCGCGACCAGCGCGCCGACGCACGCGGCCGTGACCCGCCAGGTCCCGAGCAGATTCAGCTCCAACTGCCGGCGCACCTCGGCCCCCGGCGCGTACTCGGCCGGAGCCGGTCCGCCGACGCCCGCGTTGTTCACCAGCACGTCCAGACCGCCGAGCACGTCGAGCGCCTCCGCGACGGCCGCGGCCGTACGCGCGTCGTCGGTGACGTCGCACGCGATGACGGGGAAGGGCTCGTCGCCTCCCGGACGCAGATCGAGACCGACCACCCGCGCCCCCGCACGTGTCAGCCGCTCTCCGAGGGCCCGGCCGATGGTGCCCGACGCACCGGTGATGAGGACCCGCCGCCCGTGGGCGTCGTGACGGCGGCCGGAGGAGGAAGAGGTCATGACACATCAGCCTTCGTGGTCGGGGTGTGGACGGTGGCACCGCGGGCGGCCCGGCGGACACCGGCCCGGATCTCACGGGGGAGCGCGGTCACGTACCGGTCGAAGTCGATCCGCATCACCGGCCGCCGCGCGCCCCAGCGCCCGACCGCGGCGACGCGGGCACGTGCGACCGCCGTGCGCTGCTCGGCCGGCGAGGGCAGGGCGTACCGGCCGGACAGATACGCGGCGACGAGCCTGCCCTGGACCTCGACGACCGGCAGGGCCGCGCCGGTGGACTGCATCAGGCCGACGAAGGACAGTGTCGGATCGTCGAGATGGAAGACCCGCTGGTACAACGGCAGTTCCTCCGGATCGTCCCCGGCCCAGTCGCGGCCCAGGAACGGCATCGTCACGTGGTAGCCGGTCGCCCACACGATCACGTCGACGTCCTCGGCCGAGCCGTCCGTGAAGACCACCCGGCCGCCGTCCAGCCGCTCGATGCCGGTCCGGGCGACCACCTCGCCGTGGGTGAGCCGGTGCAGGATCGTGTCGCTGACCGTCGGATGGTTCTGGAACAGCCCGCCCGCCGGACGCGGCAGTCCGTAACGTTCCGGCGTGCCGACCGCCAGGCGCAGCACGCTCTGGGCCACCGTCTGCCGGATCCGCCACGGCAGCACGGCGAGGGCCCCGCCGGTCGCGTCCGCGGGACGGCCGAAGAGGTACTTGGGCACGATGTGCGTCCCGTGCCGCGCCGACAGCAGCACCGGCCCCGAGGACACGTACGAGGCGTCCACCGCGATGTCCATCGCGGAGTTGCCCATGCCCACGACGAGAACCCGTTGCCCGGCGAACATCTCCGGACTCCGGTAGTCGTGGGCGTGCATCTGCACACCGTCGAACGCGCCCGGATAGGCGGGGGCGGGCCACTTCGGCTCGCGGTTGTGCCCGTTCGCCACGACCACGGCGTCGTACAGCTCCGCCGCCTCCCCGCCGTGCCCGGTCGTCACCTCCCACCCGGTGTCGCACCGCCGCACGGCACCGGCCTCGGCGCCGAACCGGACGCGCTCGGTGATCCCGAAGGCGTCCGCGTACGCCGCGAGATAGCCCCCGACCAGGGCCGCCGACGGAAAGTCCGGCCACCGCGCGGGCATCGGGAAGTCCGCGAACTCGGTCCGCCCCTTGCTGGTGTTGAGATGCAGACTCCCGTACGCGGGCGTCGCCCCCTCGTCGTCCGGCGCCCACAGACCCCCGACGCGCTCGCCGCGCTCCAGGACCGTGACGTCCAGACCCTCGTCGAGCAGCGCCTTCGCCGCGGCCAGCCCGGCTGCCCCGGCACCGATCACCGCCACCCTCGTCGCACCCATGCCATGCCCACCCTTCCGTGAGGGCGCTCATTCAATCGAATGATGGAGAGGAGTGCAATCATCTCTGACCTGCTCTTTTACTCTCCGGCATCTGATTGAACCGGCCCCCACCCATCGGGTAGCCTCGGATCCATGAGCCAGCGAGCCGACGACGGATCCAGCCGGGAACGCATCCTGGAAGCGGCCACCCGACTCTTCGCCGAGCGCGGGTACGACGCCACCAGCACCCGCGCCATCGCGGAGGCCGTCGGCCTCAACATCGCCACGGTCGCCTACCACGTCGGCGGCAAGCCCGACCTCTACCGCGCCGTCATGCGCCGCGCCCACCTCGCCCAGCGCGACGTCGCCACCACCGCCCTCGACCGGCTGCGCGCCTGCGGCTCCTCCGCCGACGAGACCCGTGCCGCGCTGCTCGGCTTCGTCGACACCTATCTCTCCTTCTGTCTGGGCCACCCCGAGGTCCCCGCGCTGTGGATGCGGCGCTGGCTCTCGGAGGGAGCCGAACTCGCCGAGATCGAGACGGAGTTCGCCGGCCCGCTGGTCGCCGAGGTGGCGTCCGGTGTCCGCACGGTCCTGGACCGCGCCGGAATGGGCGCCGGCGTCGACATCGAGATGCTCGTCTTCACCATCGTCTGGACGACCCACTCCTTCGGTCAGGCCGGAGTGATCGACCCCGCCGGCCGCCGCCGCGGCCCCCATGACCTGCCCGCCCTCGACCGGTTCCGCCACCATCTGCACGCGGTGGTGACCGGGGTGCTGGACCACGGGGCCCGTCCGCACTGAGCGCGAAGGCACCGCGCCTCCGGCGCCGCGTCCCAGCGCGGCCCGTGACGGAGCCGTCCGCCCAACGGGCCTGCCGGAACGTCCGGTTCACCCCTCCGGCCGCGACGCGGCCACCGCCGTGCGGGACACGGGCCCTGAGCGCCCGAGTGGCGCGCGTCACCATGGCGCCGCTTGATCTGGAGCGCGCTCCAGGTTCTAGGTTTGTCCGTGTGACCGACGCAAACGCCCTCCCGCAGCCGGAACCGACCCTCACGATCGCCCAGGTCGCCGAGCGGACGGGCCTCTCGCACGACACCCTCCGCTACTACGAGCGCGCCGGCCTGATCGACCGGGTCGGACGCACCACGGGCAACCAACGTCGTTACGCCGCAGCGGATCTCGCCTGGCTGGAGTTCCTGATCCGCCTCCGCGAGACCGGCATGTCGATCAGCGACATGCAGCAGTACGCCCGGCTGCGTGCCGCCGGTGACACCACCGTGGCCGCACGACTCACCATGCTCCGCGACCACCGCCACGAACTCGCCGAACGCATCCGCACCCTGCGCCGCAACGCTGCCGCGCTCGACACCAAGATCACGCACTACGAACAGCTGCTCGACCAGCAGCCGGAAACGGACCAGTGATGAACACTCCCGCCCCCGCCGTCGCCGAGACCCGCCAGGACCGCTTCGACCGCGGTATGAAGACCCTCACGGCCATCGACGCCGAGGGTGGCCGGCGCGTCGTGGACGCCCTCGCCGACATCAGCCCCGAACTCGGCCACCAGGTCGTCTCCTGGGCCTTCGGTGACATCTACGAGCGCACCGCCCTGCCCCCGCGCGACCGCCAGCTCGTGACCCTCGGCATGCTCACGGCCCTGGGCGGCTGCGAACCCCAGCTGGACGTCCACATCAACGCCTCCCTCAACGTCGGCCTCACCCCCGAGGAGATCGTCGAAGCCCTCCTCCAGGCAGCCGTGTACTGCGGCATACCCAAGGCCCTCAACGCCACCTTCGTGGCCAAGAAGGTCTTCGCCGAGCGCGGCCTGCTCCCCGTCGGGCAGCAGCAGTAGCCGCGCGAGAGCGCGGGGACGGTACACCGGGACCGGGGCGGAGGCGTGGTGGGGACGATCCTGAAGGGCGTGAACCGGATTCCGTGGCGTCGGCTGACACACGCGTACGGGTCGGCGGAAGCGGTTCCGGGCCGGCTCTCCCGAGTGGCGTGGGGCGATGCGGCGACCAGCGCCTCGGCCCTGGCCGATCTCGGACTCTGGCTCGCCGAACTGTCCGTCTTCGACGCGACGGTGGAGGCGGTCCCGTTCTTCTGGGACCTCGCGGTGACCGGGTCGGTCACCGGCCGCAGCGAGGTGATCCACCTGCTCACGACCGTCCTTGAGCAGGGCAACCCTCCGCGCCCCGACGTGCAGTACGCGGCCCACCGCGCCGTACTGGAGGGCAGGACACGGGCGGACCGGCTGACCGGCGACGGCGATCCCTCCGTGCGGGCCGCGGCCCGGGGGCTGGTGGCCGCGATGGACGCCCACGGGTGCGGGCCGGGCTGTCCCGCCTGACCCTGGTCGCACAGGCCGCCGCCGTGTGAGCGGAGGCGGACGCCGCGTACCCGACCGGTGCCAGGGCCGGGTACGCGGCGGGTGGGCGGCGCTGCCGTGCGGGAGGGCGTCGCGCTCCCGGCCTACGCCTCCTGCGGGTGCTCCTCGACCGAGTGGGAGTCGGTGAGGCCGAGGGAACCGAGGGCGGCGATCAGGCCGACGACGACGGCGAGGATGCCGTAGGTGATCCGTTCGCCGTGGAAGAAGGACTGGATCAGTTCGCCGCTCCAGACCCCGGCCGGCAGCGTGGCGGTGACGAGGGCGGCGATCAGGGTGCCGGCGACGGCCGTGCCGACGCTGGAGCCGACCTCCTGGGCGGTGTCGTTGAGGGCGGTGCCGATGGAGGTGCGGTTGCTGGGCATCGCGTCGACCAGCGCGACCGCGCAGATCGTCATCACCGTACGCAGGCCGATCGTCATCACCACCATGCAGGCCGCGATGACCACGTAGCCGTGGTAGACGCCCCAGGCCATTCCGGCCAGCGAGACGGCCAGGCAGGCCGACCCGACCAGGCAGGCGACACGGTGGCCGAAGCGGCGGGCGAGCCCTTCGGAGAGCGGGGTGGCCGCGATCATGGTCACGATGATCGGCAGGTTGGCCAGACCGGCGCGGACCGGGCTCCAGCCGTAGGCGTACTGGAAGTGCAGGATCATGCCGAACATCACGGCGGCCATGGCGATGGCCGTGCCGACCTGGGCGATCGCGGCGCCCCGGACCGTGCCCCGCTTGAACACCTTCAGATCCAGCATGGGTGCCGCGGCCCGGCGCTCGCGCAGCACGAACCCGGCCCCGGCGGCCACCGCACCGACGATCGAGGCCAGCGTGGCGGCCGACAGCCAGCCGTGGTCGACGCCGCTGGTCAGCGAGTAGCAGGCGAGGGCCATGGCGGCGACGCTGAGGACGGCGCCGGGCAGGTCGAGGCGGTCGGTGGTGAGGTCCTCGCGGCGGTCGGCCGGGACCCCGAGCCGTACGCCGACGCAGGCGATGAGCGCGATCGGCGCGTTGACGACGAGCAGCCACTCCCACCGCACATGGGCGAGGGCCGTGCCCCCGAGCAGCGGGCCGAGCACGAAGCCGGACATGCCGACGATGATCATGACGGTCATGGCCCGCATCTGCAGGGCCTTCTCGTCGAAGAGCCGGAAGACCAGCGCGTTGGTGATCGGGGCCATCGCCGCGGCCGGGATGCCGAGCGCGGCGCGCAACGCGATGAGCTGGCCGCTCGTGTCGACCGCGAAGGCGCAGAGGCTGAGCGCGCCGAAGACGCCCAGGCCGACCAGCAGCACCTTGCGCCGCCCGATCCGGTCGGCCATCGAGCCGGCGGTCAGCAGCAGGCCGCCGAAGGTCAGCGAGTACGCGCCGGTGACCCACTGCAACGAGGTCGTGCTGCCCCCGAGGTCGCGGCCGATGGTCGGCAGGGCGATGGAGAGCAGCGTGTTGTCGACCATCTCGACGAAGAAGGCCAGGCAGAGCGCGAACAGCGGGATCCAGGCCGCGCGGAGCGAGGGGTACGTGCGCGAGCCGCTGTCGAGTGCGGCGACGCCGGTGGTGTCAGGGGTGCCGGCGGGTCCGGTATCGGTAGTCATGGCGTCCTCCACTCGTACAGCATTCGACTATCGAACGACGTTCGATGAGTTACGATAGAACAGCGTTCGATACGGATGCAAGGCAGGCAGGACAGGAACCGGTCGCGTAGGGATGTGAGCCGTGGCACGCATGCAGAGCCGCTCGGGCGAAGGGCGCCGACGGGCGTCGCACTCGCTGGAGTCCGTGATCACCGAGGCGGTGGCCCTGCTCGACGAGGCCGGCGAACAGGCGCTGACCTTCCGCGCCCTCGCACAGCGCCTCGGCGGCGGTGTCGCCAGCATCTACTGGTACGTCGCCAGCAAGGAGGAACTCCTCGACCGGGCCACCGACCACGTGATCGCCGGCGTCCTGACCGAGGTCGAGGCGCTGCCCCCCACCGACGACCCCGTCGACGACCTGCGCGCGGCGGCGCTGACCCTCTTCGCCGCGATCGTGAAGCGCCCCTGGCTCGGCATGCGCTTCATGCGCTCCGCACTCGCCCAGGGCAACTCGCTGCGTCTCTACGAACGGCTCGGGCAGCACACACTGCGCCTCGACCTCACCCCGCGCCAGCGCTTCCACGCGGTGACGGCCGTCCTCGGCGTCGTGGTCAGCTCCGCCCTCGACATCGGACAGGAGCCGCCCGCCGAGGTCCTCGACGGGGCGGTGAGCCGTGAGGAGTTCCTCGGCCGCTACACCCAGTCCTGGCGCACCCTCGACCCCGCCGAATTCCCCTACATCCACGAGACCGTGGACGAGTTCGACGGCCACGACGACGCCGACCAGTTCCGCTCCGCCCTCGATCTCACCCTGGCCGGCCTCCGGATCCAGGCCGGGGCCTGAACCCTGCGGCGTCCCGCACCGGGGCTCCCCTGCCGCAGGCGCACGGCGGCGCGGCCAAGGCGGACGGCACGCCTGCCGCTCGGCGTCGCGGGCCGGACGGGATCCACTGTCGTCTTCGGCCTCCACGGCTGCGCCTGCTGCGCGAACGCGCCTCCACGGCTGCGCCCGCTGCGCGAACGCGCGCCCAAACGGCTTCCCGCCCCGCGAGCACCGCATGAGCGGGCGTACCCGACGCCAATGGACCGCCGTCTCCTCCGGCCCGCCCCGGTGCACCGTCACCGTTCGTCACCGGCTGTTCGGATACGTGCTCTATCGTGCCCGCGCACGGCGGAGTCCGTCCGCGCGGTGCGCAGCCGGCAAGGAGACAGAGACCATGAGCCGCACGTCCTCACCCGCCGCCGGACTCCCCGACGAACTGCGGCGGCGTCTGGGCGTGCCGGACGCCGTGATGATCGGGCTGGGGTCGATGATCGGCGCCGGGATCTTCGCCGCCCTGGCCCCGGCGGCCCGCGCGGCCGGTTCCGGGCTGCTGCTCGGACTGGCCCTGGCCGCGGTCGTCGCGTACTGCAACGCCACCTCCTCCGCCCGGCTCGCCGCCCTCTACCCGGCCTCCGGCGGCACCTATGTGTACGGACGCGAACGCCTGGGCGCGTTCTGGGGCTACCTGGCGGGCTGGGCGTTCGTCGTGGGGAAGACGGCCTCCTGCGCGGCCATGGCGCTGACCGTCGGCACCTACCTCTGGCCCGCGCACGCACACGCGGTCGCCGTGGCCGCGGTCGTCGCTCTCACGGTGGCCAACTGGACCGGTGTACAGAAGTCCGCCCTGCTCACGCGCGTGATCGTGGCCGTCGTCCTGGCCGTTCTGGCCGCAGTCGCCGTCACGGCTCTCGGCTCCGACGGGGCGGAGGCCCACCGCCTGGGCATCGGTGCGGACGCGACGCCGGGCGGAGTGCTCCAGGCGGCGGGCCTGCTGTTCTTCGCCTTCGCCGGATACGCCCGCATCGCCACGCTGGGCGAAGAGGTCCGCGACCCCGCCCGGACCATCCCGCGCGCCATTCCGGTCGCCCTCGGGATCGCCCTCGTCGTCTACGCCGTCGTCGCGGTCTCCACCCTCGTGGTCCTCGGTCCTCAGACCCTCGCCTCCGCCACGGCCCCGCTGACGGAGACCGCCCGCGCCGCCGGCGCCGATCGGCTCGTCCCCGTCGTGCGGATCACCGCCGCCCTCGCGGCCCTCGGCTCCCTCCTCGCACTTCTCCTCGGCGTCTCCCGCACCACCCTCGCCATGGCCCGCGACCACCACCTGCCCCACGCGCTGGCCGCGGTCCACCCGCGCTTCAAGGTTCCCCACCGGGCCGAACTCCTCGTGGGCGCCGTCGTCGCCGTCGCGGCCGCCACCAGCGACGTACGCGGTGCGATCGGCTTCTCCTCCTTCGGTGTCCTGGCCTACTACGCCGTCGCCAACGCCTCCGCATGGACCCTGACCCCCGCCGAGGGCCGCCCCGCCCGCCTCGTCCCCGCCCTCGGCCTGGCCGGCTGCACCGCCCTGGCCTGCGCCCTGCCCCTGCCCTCCGTCGTCACCGGCGCGGCCGTACTCCTCGCCGGTGCCGCCGTGTACGCGCTCCGCCGTGCCGGAGCCCGTCGCCGGTAGGAAGCGCCCGCCCGGCGTGTATCCCGTTCTCCCTTGCCCGTTCAGCCGTCCGCGCTGCCCTGCGCGGCCCGCGCCGCGCACCGTACGACGAGGATGGGCCGTGTCGGCAACGCGTCACCACGGACTGTGCGAAGAGCCAACAGGAGGACGGCCCCCTGTTCCGCCGCGTCCCTCCGGATAGCATGTCGCCTGGCTCGTTCCTTCGGAGCGGGTGGTGTGCCGGGAAGCCTGGTCGGCGTTGTGTCAGCCGTGCCCTGGAAGGTCTGCCGTGCCCCCGCTGCCCCGTACCCGGCCCCCGCGTGCCCGCGATGCCGCCGGCCGCCACCACCGCCGGTCCGCCTTTGTCCCCGGGACACCGCCGAGCGCCGTGGCCCGTGGCCCGACGCCGCCCGGAGCCACCGCGCACACCGAGACAGGTGTCGCGCCTCGCGCCAGGCCGCATCCACCCCTGCCGGTCCGGAGCCGGCCCGCGGCAACTGCGGGACTCACCACGACCGTCGACCGCCCCGCCGCCCTCCGCTTTGCTCCCCCAACTCCCGCCCACCAAGGACCAGCCATGCCCCCACGAACACCCGCCTCCTCTTCCCAACCCCACATCGAAAGGGTGCTCATCTGCTTCGACGCCTACGACCGTGCCCGTGGGGCGGGCAACCGACTCCTGCCGACCGGCCGTGACTCCCGCCGCGACGAGCAGCGCGCCTTCGACGAGCTGCGCCGAGCGATGGAAGAGCTTCGCGGGGTCGGCTTCGAGTAGGCAACCGGTCCTCGCCCCGCAGCCGCCTCCGAACCCTCGGAGAAGGAGAGGGCCCGATCGGCCACCGCGTCACCGTCGACCTGCCCCAGGCCGACGGGCGCGGCGCGTCGCCCTCCGCAGCCCGCACCACGTCCGTCCGGCGGTGGCGATGTCGTCGTGGGCGGGGCGGATATCGTCCTGGCATGACACAAGAGTTCGATCTTGCCGCGTCCCTCTCCGCAGGCGTGGAGAGCAGCAGCGGCGCATGGACCTTCGTCCAGGACTTCGCCGCTCAGTGGGCCGGGGCCCCACTCGGCGCCGCCGACGGATGGGCGGAGGCCGACCTCGCCTCCGCCGAGGCGAGGCTGGGCGTCCCCCTGCCGACCGTGTTGCGTGAGGCATACGCCCTGTTCGGGCGCCGCCGTGACCTCACCAGCAATCACGATGTGCTGCTCGGCCCGGCGGACCTGTACGTCGATGAGGCGCGGCAGGCCCTGGTCTTCCGCCACGAGAACCAGGGAGCCGCATCCTGGGGCATCCTCCTGGAACACCTTCAGGACGACGATCCGGCGGTGTTCATCCGGCTCGACCTCGCCGACAAGAGCGCCGAGCGGTGGGAGACGTGGCTGGAGCGTCTCTCCCTCTGCTTCGTCGAGATCACTCTGTCCGAGTGCCTGCACGCCGATGACGAGCTCTGCGATTTCCTTCTCCTGGAGGACGAAAGCCCGGACCTGCTGGAAACGTTCTTCACGCGGCTGCCGTTCCCCACGTACCCCGAGGGAGAGCGAGTCCGCTGGTTCCTGGGCGAGGACGCCCTCGTACGGGATGACGACGGCGTGGCCCTGCTGGTCCGTGGCCGGACCGCCGAGGCCATCGACCGGCTACGCGACCTGATCCCGGGCGACTGGCTCAACGGCTGACCCCGACCAGGCTCCGGTGCGGGAAGCAGACGCCACCTTCGGCCGCGCGCCCGGCGGCATAGGATGCGCTCCACGAGCGTGGCCGAACGGATGGACGGGTGGGGGCTTGTGGTGCTGGGGGCCAGGAGGAACGAGGGCGGGTTGCCGAAGATTCCACGGAGCGTGGACCCACGGCGGGCCCGCGCCCTGCCGGTTCCGGCCGAAGCGCAGACCGACGCGCGCATGTTCATGCTGGGCGGCGACACCATCCGGGCGGTCAAGGTGATCGTCGACGCGACGGGCTACGACCTGCGGCAGGCCCGGGACATCGTGTATGCGCTGGTCTACGACGTCCGGGTGCCGACGGAGAACTGACGACCCGTCCGCATCCGCGTGGCCGGGGAACGACATAAGGGACCACGCGGAGCAACAACAGGACCGTATCGGTGGCAGTTGATGGCGATCAGAGGTCTGACCCGGGAGAGAACGGCCCGCCTCGAACGTCTCGTCGACGAATTCAGATCGCTTTTGTCCGGGAACGACGGCATGGCAGTCGTGCAGCAACTCCTGTGTGAGCGCCGGATCGAGGTGCTCGACGCGGTGGTGATCACGAGTGAACTGCTGGGGGCGGGCCCGACATCGCTCGCGGAGGCGAAGACCATCGTTCTGACGAGCCCCGGCCGAGGACGTGAGCTGAAGGTGCACGACCAGTTCATGGAGGCGTGGGAGCAGAGCGACACCTTCGATCAGTGAGCCTCCGCCAACTTGAATTGGCAGGTCAGCGGGGTGGTGTGGCCGGGCCCCGGGGTACTCGTGCTGGTCGTGAGTGAGAGTCCGCGGAGAAGATCGTCTGTCAGCGTGGTTGGGCCGAAGAGAAAGGCGATGCAGCACCGCCGACGGATGTGCGACTCTTCTGTCCCCAGAATCCCGACCGAGAAGACTCTGATGACCCGCGATGATGCCCTCAAGCAGCTCAGCCACATCGGGTGCGAGCGGGCATTCGGTAGGCACGTCGGGTCCGACCGACTCATCCAGGCAGGGCTTGACGTGCTCATGGCCGAGGTCGAGAGTCCCTCCCTCCCCATGCTGGCCGGCCTCCTCCGCAGCGAGGAACCCGAAGCGCCGGCGCTCTTCGAGCAGGTACTGGAGGAGCTGGGACTGCTCTTCCGTCCGCCCGCCGACCCTCGGGCCGCAAAGTGGGCGATGGCCTACTGGATCGCCGGTCAGATAGCCGACGGAACCCTGGCCCCCGCCACCGGCACCCACCTCATCTGGGCAGACGTCGCCTACGACCTCGGCTACCCCGAAGAGCTGCAATCTCTCGTCGCGCACGCTCTCAACCTGGACGAATGGGAGGAGAGCTGGGGAGTGTCCGTCGAGGAGCTCAACCGGGAAGCCGTCGAAGCGGCGAAGCAGTTCCTGAGCACGAGGCCCGCAGCAGAAGCTGGGAGTTGAACCCGGTTCCTGCACGCTGCGGCTCTGCCGCCTCCTGGTGGCGGCGGACGTCAGCGTAAAGGCCGAACGCGAACCGCTACGCAGCAAGCTGATCGAACTCGTCAATCGCTGCTGGCTGCGCACACTGCCCGACGATCGACCAGAGGGTCCGTAGGCAGTCGCCCAAGGGGTCATGGGCAGCCGCCTGCCGCCCGTCCCGGATATCTGCTGGCATGTGAAGGCCCTGACCTGCTGTGCTTACGGCCCGGGCGGAACGAGAACCACCACACCCTTTCCCGTTCCGCGCAACGCCGAGGAGCTTCCTCCACGGCGTGCCCAGCAGTTCACGAATCGGCTCGGAGGTCGCATGTCCCTGGGGATGGAACTGGTCGCGATAACGCTGGACTGCCCTGATCCACTGGCTCTGGCGGCGTTCTACCAGAAGGCCACGGGCTTTGAGCCGCACCCGAAGTCGGATGCCGAGTTCGCCGGCCTCAATCGAGGAGACGGACTCTTCATCGGTTTCCAGCGGATCGAGGACTACCGGGCCCCGAGTTGGCCCGACGGTGGCGTCCCGCAGCAACTTCACATCTGCTTCAAGGTCGCGGAGAGCCTGGACGAGGCCGAGGCCCGTCTCCTGGAACTGGGTGCGGGAAAGCCGGATCACCAGCCGCACGGTGACAGGGCCCGGGTCCTCACCGACCCGGCAGGACACCCCTTCTGCATCGTCCTGCGCTGAGCGGTGCACTGCCGGGGACGGCCGAGCGCGGGAGGGTTCGTGCGGGAACCTCCGTGAGACAGCCGGCGGCACGTCTCGCATATCTCGCCGCGCCCGTCGGACGGCACGTTTCACGAGCGTGTGCGTGAGGAGTCCCGAGGTCCCACCGGCTCCAATCGGAGCCGCCGGGCCGGCCAAGGGGCCGACTCTGCCCGGCCGAACCAGACGCGGACGTCCTCCCCGGTCCGGACGGGCAGGCGGGGAAAGTCGTTCTCGGCGTGCTCGGTACGGTGCAGCGCGTGCTGCGGTCCCAGGTGCCGGACGGCGTACGCGTCGAAGGCGGCCGCGCCGGCGGGGTGGCAGACGGTCGCGCTCACCTCGCGCGCGCCCGGCTGCGGCATGAAACCCGGACCGCGCAGCAGCAGCACGTCGTCACTGTCGATCATGGTGGCGTTGGCGGTGTCGCGGTGCTCCCGCCACACCGGGCCGGTGTAGAACGCCTCCAGCGCACGCCGGCGATGTGCCATGTCGGGGAAGGCACGCAGCCAGACGAAACGGTCCGGGTCGTCCAGGTCGCGGAACCGGCCGCCGACCGTGATGCCGACCGCTTCCTGACCCGTCACGAACTCGCGCTCGAACAGCTCGATCAGCGTCTCCCGGGCGCCGGGACGCAGGGTGTACTGCCGGAGTTCGACGATGCTCATGCGGTGGCCCGCCCGGTGCGTGTGAGGTCCGTGATCCAGTTGTCGTCCATGGGCCGCAGGCTAGAGCCGGTCTGCTGACATCTTCTGTCAGTGGATACTGAACGGCATGCGCGCGAGCCGGCTGGTCACCCTCCTTCTGCTTCTCCAGAACCGGGGCCGGATGACCGCCCGGCAGCTGGCCGAGGAACTGGACGTCTCCGTCCGGACGGTCTACCGGGACGTCGACGCGCTCGGCGCCGCCGGTATCCCGCTGTACGGTGCCGCCGGGCACGCGGGCGGCTACCGCCTCGTCGACGGCTACCGGACACGGCTCACCGGACTGACCGTGGACGAGGCGAAGGCCGCCTTCCTCGTCGCCCTCCCCGGCGCCGCCGCCGAACTCGGCCTCGGCGAAGCGCTCACCACCGCCCTGCTCAAACTGCGTACGGCCCTTCCGGCCGAACTGCGCGAGCACGCCGAACGCATCCAGGAGCGCTTCCTGCTCGACGCCCCCGGCTGGTACGGCTCCGCCGACCAGGTGCCGCACCTGGCCACCGTCGCCGCCGCGCTGTGGGCGCGGCGCGCGGTGGAGTTGCGGTACCGGCGCTGGCGCGCGCCGGAGGAGATCGAGCGGCGGGTCGAACCGTACGGACTCGTCCTCAAGGCCGGCCGCTGGTACCTGGTCGCCGACGGACCGTGCGGGATCCGCACCTACCGAGTCGACCAGATCCTCGGAGTCCGGCCGCTGGACGAAGAGTTCTCCCTTCCGGCCGGCTTCGACCTGGCCGGCCACTGGAACGCCTACCTCGCCGGCTTCCGGGCCCGACTCCACACCGCGGAAGCCCTGGTACGGCTGACGCCGCAGGGCGCCCGCCTTCTCGGTGTGACACCCACGAGCGACGGATGGACGGAGGCCTCCGTGCCCATCGAGTCCATCGACCACGCCCATCGGGAGTTCCTGCGGCTGGGCGCCGACATCGAGGTCCTGGCACCGGCCGACCTGCGTAACCGCATCGCACAGACGGCGCGAACCCTCGCTGCACGCTACGAAGGAGGATGACCCCTTCGACGGGCCGAGCATCCTGATCGGATCGACGAGGCCCTCGACGACGCGTTCTGCGTCGGTACGCGTCCGCCACGTCGGTATGCCGTCCCCGACGGCCTCGGTCGGCTACCGAGGCGAGGGGCCCGGCCCGGTGTCTCGCGGGGAGACCGTCTCGCCCCGGATGACGCGCGGCGGGGCGGACGCTCCGTCGGCGCGTTCGTCCTCGTTCCTGAGCGCCCTGGCCTCCGCCTTGAAGATACGGGCCGATGAGCCGGCGGACCGGACCAGTTCCGGCAGCTTCTTCGCACCGAGCACCACGACGACCACGATCAGGACGATCGCCAGCTCGCTGATTCCGAACACGGTCAGTCCTCCCCGCCCTCGTCGTCGCCCTCGAAGAAGTCACCGATCTCGTCGACGGCCTCGGCGGCGACCATGCCGCCGACGACACCGACGGCGAGGCCCGCCGCTCCCACCGCGACGACGGTGCCCATGCCGGGGCCGGAGCGGTGGCCGTCCTCATGGTGATGGTGATCGCCGTGGTGGCCGTGCGGGGCATGGACCGCGTCGTAGGAGGGGTGGCCGTCGTGGGGTGCGCGGTGCTCGACGAGTTGCCGTACCCACCCGTCGACGAGCGCGGTCCAGTCCTGGTGCTGAACGCCGTCGTGGCCGACGGTGAACCGTGTGAGGGCGTCGTGGCCCTCGGTGAAGAGGCCGCCGCGCTTGTCTGCTTCGAGGACGACCTCCATGCCGCCGGGGGTGGCGAGGAAGGTGACCTCGATCTCGTTCACCGCGTGGGCGTACTGGGGGGCGGGCGTCAGCTCCAGCTCCTGGTAGAAGGGGAGTTGCTGTCCGGTGCCGCTGATGCGGCCGTACTCCAGGTCGGCGGACCCGAAGCCGAAGCCGAGCCGGCCGAAGGCTTCGAGGATCGCCTCCTGGGCAGGGAGCGGGGCGACAGCGAGCTGGTCGAGGTCGCCCTTGTCGCGGGCGCCGGCGACCGAGAGTTCGGTGCGCACTCCCAGGACGATGCCGAGGCCCTGGCCGTACAACTCGGTGATGGGGGTCTCCCACGGAAGGTGCACGGTGAACGGCAGGCTCTGCTCGGCGCCGGCGTGCAGACGGAAGCCTCCGCCGACGGTGAACCGGTCGAACGCGACGACGCCCTGACTCTCGCCGTCGTCGTGTTCCGCTTCGACACGGGCGACGAGTTCCAGGGCGATGTGGTCGATGTCGAAGTCGCCGCTGCCGCCCCGGAGATGAACGTGGCCTGAGAGGCTCCCTCCGGGAGTCGTGGCTCCCGGGGTGAGCACGGTGTCGACCGTGGGGCCGCCCACGCCGAGTGAGCCGAGCAGTCGTTTGAACACCATCGAGGCGTTCACTCCCTTGATATGCGTGCGAGGGTGGGAAGAGAGGGACGTGGAGCGCGCGCGAGCGTCGTCACCGACCCCCACTTTCTACAACTGTGTAGAGCATAGGGCGCTGTGACCCCGCTTCGAGCGCTCGACGGCATCGCCCTGCGCGAAAGGCCGAAAGGTGTTGTCGGGAGTGCCGGTATAGGCCCTTGACGAGCGTCTTTTGCTGTGCCTTTACCGATTCCGGTGCGGGAGGCGGCCCTGCCGATGGCGCTGCCGTCGCCCGCCCCGCCGTGGCGCGCGCCAACCGACCGCGACCGGCGGTCTCCAGGCGGCCGCACCCCGCCGTCGAGGGCGGCGCCGAACCGACGGCAGGCCCGGCATTGGATACGATGACGCGTTCCCGCCCCTGGTGCGCCATCGCGTACGGGCAGTCATCGTGCAGGAGGCCCCATCGTGTCGCCCCCCTCGCCCCGTCCCTCACGGCGCCGGCACGGACAACTGGAAGCGCAGATACTCGACCTGCTGCACGAAGCGGGGGAGCCTGTCACGGCGGGCTGGATCCGCGAACGCGTCCCCGGGGACCTCGCCCACACCACCGTCGTGACCATCCTGGCCCGCCTGCTCGGCAAACAGGTGGTCACCCGCGTCCGCAGCGGGCGGTCCTTCCGGTGGTCACCGGCGGCCGACGGGGCGGGACTCGCCGCGATGAAGATGCGCAGGGTGCTGGACAGCGAGCCCGACCGGGATGCCGTGCTGGCGAGTTTTCTGGTGTCGCTCTCCGAGTCCGACGAGCGGACCGTCCGCGAACTCCTGCGGCGCACGGACGACGAGACGGGGACGGGCTGAGCCGGTGGGCGTGTTCGTGCTCCTTCCGCTGGTCCTTCCCGTGACTGCCTGGCCCGTCGCCCACCTCGCGTCGGCGCGGCTGCACCCGCGGACCGCCACCCGCCTGCTCACCGGTGTGGGCGTCGTGATGGCGGCATGCTCCACCCTGTGCCTCGCCCTTCTGGTGGTGGCCGGCACCGCCCAGCTGCCGGGGAACCCGCTGCCCGACGGCTGGTCGTCGCCCGCGGTACGGGCCGTGATCCCGCACGACGAAGCCGTGGGGATCGCCGCCATCCCCGTTCTTCTGCTCGCCCTCCTGGGCGGCGCGAGGGTCGTTTCGGGCGACTGCCGGGTACGACGGCGTGCCCACCGGGCCCTGGCACATCTGCGTCCCACGGCCGTGGTCGTGCTTCCCGACGAGCGCCCCTACGCGCACGCTCTCCCCGGCCGGACCGGAGGGCGCATCGTCGTGACCACGGGACTGCTCGGCGCGCTCGAACCCCGCGAACGGCGGGCGCTGTTCGCCCACGAGCGGGCGCATCTCACCGGCCACCACCACCGATACGTTCTCGCGGCGCGGCTGGCCGCTCGCTGCAACCCGTTCCTGCGCCCGCTGTGCACGGCCGTCTCGTTCACGACGGAGCGGTGGGCGGACGAGGACGCCGCGGACGTGCTGCGCGACCGCACCGTCGTGGCGCGGGCCATCGGCAGGGCCGCGCTCTTCCCGCCGGTGGGCGCCGCCGCGGTGCTTCCCGCGATGGCGGCACCGGGCCAGGTGCCCCGGCGGATGTCCGCCCTGCTCGCACCGGCCCCGGTCGCCCGGAGCTGGCCCCCGCTCTTCACCGGCGTCGGCATCGCCTCATGGACGGCGGGCGCGGGCACCGTCCTGTCGGCCCTGTCGTCGGCGAACTCCACCATCACCCTGCTGGCGGTGCTCCGCGCGGCGACACCCATGTGAACGGGCCCCGGAACGACAGGCGTTCGACCTGCCGGTCCGGGGTGCCGCACCGGCTCCTACAGATCGAACTCGTGCGGCGCCACGCCCAGCATCAGACAGGCCTCGCGCACGACTGCTCGCTCCTGCTGGTCGAAATCACCGTCGGCGCCGCCGATGACGATGCCGATCTGGATGACCGCGCGTGCCTCGTTCTCCTTCTTCTTCGCCTTGGCGACTTCCTGAAGGACGCTCACCTTGCCGAGGTCGAAGTCGGCGAGGAGCCGGTCGAGGTTGGCGTCGAACCGCCGCTGCAGGTCGGCGGCGTCGAAGTTCTGCAACACCTCGTTACCCGTGATCAGCTGGGAGACCCGGTGGCGCTCGGACGGGTCGACGGTGCCGTCGGCCGCCGCCACCAGGGCGCACATCGCCATCGACGCGTCACGGAAGGCACCGGACTTCAGATCGTTCTTCTTCGCCATCAACTGCGTCTGCATGGTTGACGCGGATTCCTTGATGCGGTCCCACAGGGCCACGGGCGTTCCTCCGGATGCGGTGTTCCACCGAACTGGTTTCTACAACAATGTAGAAACTAGCGGGGATACGGAGAAGTTCCCCACCGATCCGGGATCTTGGCCGAAATCCGTCAGGACCGGGACCGGACCTGGGCGTTCGGGGCCTGCCGGGCTCCGGACTCCCACCGCCCGGTGCCGGCGCGCATCACCGGCCGGGGAGAAGGACGTCATGGGCATCGACCGGTTCGGCACTCCAGGAGACCTCCTCGTACGGTGTGCCGCCGGTCGGTGCCGGGAGACCGAGGACCGTGGCGGCACAGTCCGTGGCGAGGCGGTGCCAGAGGCGGGCGTCGCGGATCATCGCGTGGCGGCCGCGGGGCATGCGGATGCCCCGGACACGGGCACCGGACGTACGAGCGCGGGCGAGCCAGTCCCAGGTCTGCGTGGCGGAGGTGATCCGGTCGGCCTCGTCATGGAGGGCCATGACCGTACGGCCCGTCAGATGCCCGGCCGGCTCGTCCGGCGGGCACCAGGGGGCGAGGGCGACAACACCCCGTACGTGGGGTTCGTCGGCGGCACGCAGCGCCGCTCGGGCGCCCATGGAATGCCCGACGAGGACCACGGGCAGCGGCCCGGCAGCACGGCGCAGCTCCTCCAGGGCGCGCCGGGTGTCCAGGACGGGATCGGCCCGGTGCCCGTTCCAGCCGCGCACCCGGTAACGGACGGAGGCGATCAGCGCGTCCGCGAGGCGGGCGTCCCGCGTCATCGCACGGGCGAACGGGCGCATCCGCAGACCCGGCAGGTTGAGCGGAGACGGTGGCGCGAGGGAGTCGGCGCGACCCCCGTGCAGGAGGAGGACCGCCGCGGCCGCGGCCGGGCCCGGCGGCCGGGAGAGCACAAGGGCGCGGTGTTCCCTTACACCGTCGGACGGGTCCCGGCTCATCCGGTGCCCGTCCGCCGGGCCGTCGCGGCTCTGCGCGGGGGCCGCGGCAGGAATCCGCTGGTGCGTGCGGCGTACTCCGCGTAGCCGGGGCGATCGGCCATGTGCTTCTCCAGGAGGCGCTTGCCGCTGCCGACGGTCAGGAGAAGGGTCATCAGGACCGGGGAGAGGAGGACCATGAGAGCAGGTTGCCAGGCGGTACAGGCCAGCAGGTACAGCCCCCACCACACGAGGCTGTCGCCGAAGTAGTTGGGGTGTCTCGTCCAGGCCCACAGACCCCGGTCCATGATGCGTCCCCGGTGGGCGGGATCCCTTTTGAATCGGGCCAGTTGGTCGTCCCCGACGGCCTCGAATCCGAGCCCGAGGGCCCACAGCGCCATCCCGCAGAGGGCCGGGGCGCCCAGGGGACGGGAGCTGTAGGACGCGGCCTGGACGGGCAGGGAGATCAGCCAGACCAGGCACGCCTGCGTGAGATGGACGGTGCGCAGCGCGTACCGGGTCCGGTTGCCGCGGGCCTTGTCGAGGAGGGCGCTGTAGCGCGGGTCCTCACCGTGGCCGCGGGAGCGCCGCGCGATGTGCGCGGCCAGGCGCAGCCCCCAGACCGCGGTGGCCGCGGCGACGAGCAGCCGCCGCCCGTCGTCGCCGTGCCCGGCGGAGAGCAGCCACGTGAGGGTGGCGACGACGGCGAAGGCGAGACCCCAGGCGATGTCGACGACGCGGTGCAGCCCCCGGCGGACGGCCACGGCGAAGGTCACGAGGAACATCGAACCCATCGCGACCGCGCAGCAGGCGAGATTGAGGCCGAGGGCACCCCAGTCGGTACCGGTCACTCCGCACCCCGTGCGGCGTACCAGGTGACGGGGGTGGCCGGCATGGCGGAAGCCCCCTCACGGGTCGGACGCACGGCGAGGATCTGGTCGACGCCCATCCGGCGTTCGGCGAAGGCGAGCGAGGCCCCGGCCAGGTAGAGGCGCCACACCCGGCCGGTGGTCTCCCCGACCAGCGCCCGGACCTCCTCCCAGCGGTCTTCGAGGGCGGCGCGCCAGGCGTCGATCGTGGTCGTGTAGTGCTCGCGGAGGGATTCGGCGGAGCGGACTTCGAGCCCCGCGTCCTCCAGCAGGTCCACGGTCCGGCCGACGGGGCGCATGTGCATGTCCGGGACGATGTACGTCTCGATGAAGGACCCTCCTCCGGGGGCGTGGGCGCCTCGGGACATCTGCTGGACCAGCAGCCGGCCCTCGGGACGCAGCACGCCGTGGAGCTTCGCGGCGAAGGCGGGGTACTCCGCGGCGCCGACGTGCTCGCCCATCTCGACGGCGGCCGCCGCGTCGTAGCCCGCGCCGTCCACGTGCCGCCAGTGCCGGAGGGTGACGTCCACCAGATCGTCCACCCCCTCGCGCGCGGCCCGCTCGGCGACGAAGTCCCGCTGGGCCCGCGAGAGCGTGACGGCGGTGACGCGCACCCGGTGCTCGCGGGCGGCGTGCACGGTGAGCGAACCCCAGCCGCAGCCCACGTCGAGCAGCCGGTCCCCGGCGCGCAGGGCCAGCTTGCGGCAGATCAGATCGAGCTTGTCACGCTGGGCGTCGGCGAGGGTGTACGCGGGATCGCCGGGGCGGGTCCAGTAGGCGCAGGAGTACGCCATGGACGGGTCGAGGAGGAGCGCGTAGAAGTCGTTGGACAGGTCGTAGTGGTGGCTGATGGCGGCCCGGTCGCGGGAGGTGCTGTGCAGCGGGCCGGCCGGGCGGGCCCGCCCGCCGGGACGGGGCGGGGGCGGCCCGACCGCGCCGAGACGCACGGCGAGGGCGGCGGCCGCCGCCAGGCCGGCCGGCCGGAGGCGCGTGGCGGGCCGGTCGCGGAGGGTCCGGCCGGCCTGTGACAGGGCGTCGGCGAGGTCCCCCTCGACATCGAGGTCGCCGGCGATGTACGCCTCGGCGAGGCCGAGTTCACCGGGCCGCCGGATCAGCCGGCGCAGCGCGTCGGGGGAGCGGACCGTGACGAGCGGGGCGTCCGCGGGGCCGGACCGGCTGCCGTCCCAGGCGTGGACGCGTACGGGGAGGGGGCCCGGGACGATGTGGCCGATGAGGCGGGCGAGGGAATCGGCGGCGGACTTCAACGGGGGGTCCCTTCGATGAGGAGCAGATGGCGCACGTCGAGGTAGCCGGAGCGGAATCCGGCTTCCGAGTAGGCGAGGTAGAACGTCCACATCCGTTGGAAGACGGTGTCGAAGCCGAGCGCGGCGAGGGTGGGCCGGGCGGCGGTGAACCGCTCGCGCCACAGCCGGAGGGTCTCCGCGTAGTGCGCGCCGTAGCCGTGGTCGGCGGTCGTCGTCAGCCCGGCACCGGCGGAGTGCTCGGAGAGGGCCCGGCGGGAGGGGATCAGGCCGCCGGGGAACACGTACTTGCTGATGAAGGTGTGCGTGGCGGCGGTGCGCAGCATCTGCTGGTGGCCCATGGTGATGGACTGCAGGGCGATCCTGCCGCCGGGGGCCAGGGCACGGCGCAGCGCGGCGAAGTAGGACGGCCAGTACTCCGCGCCGACGGCCTCGATCATCTCCACGCTCACCACCGCGTCGAAGCGGCCCTCGGCGTCGCGGTAGTCGCGCAGTTGGACGTCGACCCGGTCGGAGAGCCCGGCGGCGGCGATCCGGGCGCGGGCGAGGCCGGCCTGTTCGGCGGAGAGGGTCAGGGTGGTGACCCGGGCCCCTCGGGCGGCGGCCCGCAGGGCGAGTTCGCCCCAGCCGGTGCCGATCTCCAGCAGCCGGGTCCCGTCGCCGACCCCGGCGAGGTCCAGGAGCCGGTCGATCTTGCGGTGCTGCGCTTCAGCGAGGTCGGCGGCTCGGGCCGGGAAGGCGGTGAAGAGGGCGGAGGAGTAGGACAGGGTGGGATCGAGAAAGGCGGAGAACAGGTCGTTCGACAGGTCGTAGTGGCGCCGGATGTTCGCGCGGGCCCCGGCGCGAGTGTTGCGGTCGGCGGCCGGCCGGGCGGAGACCCACAGGCGGCGCAGCCGCCGCAGCGGGGCCGGGACCAGCGCGTCGGCGTGGTCCGCGAGCACGGTCAGTGCGCCGGCCAGGTCGTCGCTGTCCCACTCCCCGGCCATGTAGGACTCGCCGAAGCCGATGAGGCCGTCGCGGGCGATCCGCCGATGGAAGGCGTCCGGGTCGTGGACCGTCAGCAGCCGGCCCGTGGCGCCGGCCCCGGGCGCGGCGAGGCCGAGCCGGTTCAGGGCCCGTCCCACGAGTGCGCGGGCCACCACCGTCCGCACGGCCCCCGCGGACGGGTCCCGCGCCACGTCCGGCCAGCGCTCCGCGTCGACTTCGGCACGGCGTACGGCGGGCGCGGCGCGACGGGTGCCCGACGCCGGAGACGTCCGCCGACCGGGCCCGTTCGGCGCGGGGACTCCGACCGCGCGGCCGGACGGCGCGGCGGGACCCGAGGATGCGGGGGAGTGCTGGGTCATGAGGGCGTTCCCTTCTGCGGGGTCGACCGGGGGCGGGGATGTACGGGCAGACCGCGCAGGAGCAGGGCGATGCCGTGGCGGCCGATACCGGCCCGGACGGCGGCCGTCGACCACGGTCTGCGGACGGCGGCGGACAGCAGGGCGGACACGGCGGCGGGGCGCCGGCGGCCCCGGACGACGGCGCTGAACACCCGACCCGGCGCCTGGTCGAGGTGCACGGCCAGCGCGAGCCGTTCGCCGGGCAGCGGCAACCGCATCCGGTAGCGGCCCTCGACCGCGAGGAACGGCGAGACGTAGAACGCCTTGTCGGCCTCCGCCGCACCGGAACCGTCCGGGCGCAGCAGGTAGCAGTGGCGCTGTCCGTAGGTGTTGTGGACCTCCGCCACGACACACACCAGGACGCCGGAGCGGTCGTGGCACCAGAACACACTGAGCGGATTGAAGACGAACCCGAACACCCGGGCGTGCGCCAGCATCGTGACGCGCCCGCCGTCCAGGTCGATGCCGTGGGCGGCGAGGCAGGCGTCGAGCCCCGAGCGGATCGTGCCGGACGTCCCGTCGAAATGGTCGCGGGCGTCGAACCGGGCGAGCGGTCGCACCGGCCGGGGCAACACCGGCAGACGGTCCAGGTCCACACACCACAGATAGGTGCGGTGCCGGAACGTGCGCCGCAGCGGCGTGGTGCGGGTGTGCGAGATCACGCAGTCGTACAACGCCGCCACGGGCGCCTCGGCCCCGGTCACCACCGCGCTCCCAGGGAGCGGGCGGCGGCGACACCGGAGCGGCAGCCGTCCTCGTGGAAACCCCAACCGTGCCAGGCCCCCGCGTAGGCGGTGATCCCGTCGTTCAGACGGGGCAGCAGCTTCTGAGCCGCGACGGACGCGGACGTGTACAGCGGGTGCTCGTACACCATCCGCTCCACCACCCGGTCGGCGGCGATCCCGTCCTCCCCGCCGAGGGTGACGACGTAGTCGGCCCCGTCGGGCAGCCGCTGCAGGCGCCGCATGTCGTAACTGACGCGTACAGGCTCCGCGGACGGGTCGCAGCCGGACATCCGGTAGTTCCAGCAGGCACGGGCCCGCGGCGAGCGCGGCAGCACGGTGGTGTCGGTGTGCAGCACCGTGGGGTTGCGCGCGTACCTGAACGCGCCCAGAACCCGCCGCTCCTCCTGCGTGGGATCGCCCAGCAGGCGCAGCGCCTGATCGGGGTGGGTGGCGATGACGACGCCGTCGAACGCGTCCGTGCCCCTGTTCGCGGCGGTGACCAGGGCGCCCCGGCCGGTGCGCCGGACCGTGCTGACGGGGCTGGAGGTGTGGACGCGCTGGATGCGCTTCGCGGCGGCGGCGACGTACGCGGCGGAGCCGCCGGTGACGGTTCTCCACCGCGGGGAGCCGGTCACGGACAGCAGACCGTGATGGTGGAGGAACGCGAACAGATAGGCGGCCGGATAATTCAGCGCCGTTCGCGCGGGGCAGGACCACACCGCGGCGACCAGCGGCAGAGCGAAATGGCCGACGAAATAGCGGGAGAAGCCGCCCGACCGCAGGAAGCCCCCGAATGTGAGGTCCGCGTCGGCCCCGCGCGCCAGGACACGCCGGGCACCGCGGTGGAAGACCGGTACCTCGGCCAGCAGCCGCAGATGGCGGCCCCTCAGCGCGGCCCGCGAAGCGAACAGCGCGGCCGGTCCGCGCGCCCCCGCGTACTCCAGACCGCAGCCGTCGCACCGTACCGACATGCTCATCTCGGCGTCCTGCGTGCCGATGCCCAGTTCTCGCAACAGCCGCAGCAGCGTGGGATAGGTCCGTTCGTTGTGGACGATGAACCCCGAGTCCACCCCCACCATGTCCCCGCCGGGGCCCGGCAGTTCGTGCGTATGGGCGTGACCGCCGAGCCGGTGGTCCCCCTCGTACAGGGTGACCTCGCACGAGGACGCCAGGACGTGGGCCGCGGTCAGTCCCGCCACTCCGCTTCCCACCACGGCCACTTTCCGCACTTCCACTCCAGGTGCTCCTCACTCCACACGCCGCCCGGCTGCCGCGCTTCATCTGTACTTCGCAGCGGCCCGGCGGCCGGATTGGGGGAGATCCGAAGCGGTGCGGTGACCCGTGGACGGTGCGGTCGCCAGGAGGAGAGCGAACCGAGGAACGCGTCGCGCTTGCGCGAGGTGCGGCCGGGCGTTTCCGGGTGCCCGCCGGGCAGGCGTACGCCACCGACGGTCTCCCCGGGGGCCGGGGAGACCGTGCGGACGTCGGTGCGTTGCCCCGTACGGGCAACCGCGGAAGGGCGCGGCGGCCTGGGCGATCAGGCGGACAGAGGCATCAGGAGCAGGGGATCGGTGGTGGGCCGGGGAGAACCCCCGGCAGGTTCGAGGGTGAGCCCGACGGCACCGGCGTCGGCCGGGTTCCCGGCGAGGACGACGGTGCCGTCGTGGTCGATGAGCCCTGCGGGGCGCATCGTGCCGTTGTGGTCGAGCCACAGTTGGTAGGTCTTCCCGGGCCCGGGCGCGGGAAGACCGGCGGCCGTGAAGACCGCCCTGTTCTGCCGGTCGGAGGAGACCACGGTGGTCAGCGCACCGTTCTCGGTCCGCCCGTGGACGGTGCGCGCGTCGGGGGCCGCGAGGAGCGCGGTCACCGTGTCGAGCTGCCGCTGGGACTGGCGGGCCCGGTCCCTGAGGTCCTGCCCGTTCCTCAGCTGCCAGACGGCGACTCCGCCGAGCGCGGCGGCTGCCACGCAGGCGGCCAGCGCCAGGGGAACGGCGCGGCGGCTCAGCAGCCTGCGGAGCGACGGCCCCGCGGAAGCGGGGGCGGCCACGCGCGGCGGCAGCTGCCGGACCCCGTCGACGGCCGCCATGACCTGTGCCTTGGCCGCGGCGGGCGGCGGCTGGGACACGGCCGCCGCCAGACGGGCCGCGGTCGCCTCGAACTCGACGGCTTCCTGCCGGCAGGGCTCACAGCCCCGCAGATGGGCGTCGAAGGCTCTCCGCTCCCCGTCGTCGAGCGCGCCGAGAGCGTAGGCGGCCGCGAGGGTGTGGGCGTCGGTGGCGTGGTGCTTCATGTGGTCACCCCCATGCAGTCGCGGAGCCGGATGAGCCCGTCCCGCATGCGTGTCTTGATGGTCGGAAGCGGAGTGCGCAGCGTTTCGGCGACCTCACGGTAGGTCAGCCCCTGGTAGTAGGCCAGCGTCACCGCCTGGTGCTGAAGTTCGGTCAGACCCCGCAGACATCGGCGCACCTGCTCCGACTCCAGACGCGTCTCGACCTGCTCCGCCACCTCGTCGAACGCGGTCGCGTGCTCGCGGGCCGCCTGAGCCTGCTCACGGGCCGTGGCGGCCTGCGCGGAGCGAACCCGGTCCACGGCCCGCCGATGCGCGATCGTGGCCGCCCACGTCACGACGGAGCCGGACCCCGACCGGTAACGCGCCGCCTGCCGCCACAGATCGATCATGACTTCCTGGGCGACCTCCTCGGACTGGGAACGGTCGCGCACCACCTTGACCACGATCCCGAACACCAACGGTGCGAGAGCGTCGTAGAGAACGGAGAAGGCCTCCTTGTCACCGTGGGCCACCTTCTGCATGACATCGACGAGATCGCGACCGGAGGCCCCTCGGGACCGCCCGTCGCTCAGGGGGATCGGTTGGTTCACCTGTGGGGCTCCGGCCGTGGCGAGAGAACGAAGAGGCGGCCCGGGGTGGCCGTCGGAGGGCGGGGCGTCCATTGCATGCCGGTCCTTGTGCCGTCGCTGTTACGGGGCCGGACCACCCCGTGGGGCGGTCCGGCCCTGGAAACCTGAGTGCGTTTCGCCTGTTCTTCGTAGCCGACGGGCCGGCGGATGGGTGGCCGCTTCTCCCCTTCGGTCCGGGCGACGGTTTCCCGCGCGGCCCACCCGCTACGGAGGCCCGTGGACGGTGATGTCAGTGGTGTGTGGTGGGATGGCATCACTCTGTCCTTGACTTGCCGGGAAGCTCTTGTGACGTCTTCGACTCGCGTCTCGGCGGGGTTCGAGTCCCTGGTCGACGTTCTGGCCCCGGTCGACGGCTGCGAGGACGAGCAGAGCGATCAGGAGGGGAATCATGAGTGGCACGGAGTCGGTCGACAGCGTGTGGGAGCTGAACGGCGAGGAGGGCGAGGAGCTTGCGGGCCGATGGTGGAAGTGGGCGCTCTCGGCTCCGGACGACCTCAGCCCGGTCCAGGATCTGACCGGGGAACACGCCGCGTGGAAGCAGCCGAACGACCTCTGGTTCCTCGCAGGCACCTACGGCGGCCGTGTGCGGCCGTGTGGTCCGGCGCTGTGCGGTCCCCTTCGACCGGCCGCTCTTCTTCCCCGTGATCAACATGCAGCACACCAGGGCGTACTCGAAGGTCCCCCAGTCCCTGACAGTGGCTGAGGCCACAGCGTCCCTCAACGGTCTTCCGCTGGCATTGCACGAGATATCCACCTCGTTCCGGACGGGGCTGACGCGTCGCTTCGCCTGGGGCATCTGGTGCGGCATCGGGCCGCTGACTCCTGGCGAGTACGTGCTGGAGATCCGAGGCAGGTCCACGAGCGGCTTCTGGGTCGACACTTCGTACCACCTGGAGGCGAAGGCGCTCTGACCCACGCGTCCGCGCGGGCAGCAACGCTCAGGCACGCCCCGGTGATCCGGGCCGTGCCTCGGCCGGACGATGCGCATCCCCGTGCGATCGACGGCGTTGCGTCGCGGCGTGGCACACCCACAGGACGACGGTCAGTCCCGGAGCATTTTCGCGAGGACCTCCCCGAACTCCCCGGGATGCGTGGTCAGCCCGGTGTGGCCGCCCGGACAGTGCTGCAGTTCCAGCCCCAGGCGCTCGGCGAGGAAGGCGGCCGGACGGTACGTCAGCTCTCCGCGCGACTCCTCGCCGCAGGCGAGTACGAGCCGGTCGGCGAGGGCGGCCAGGCGGTCGAGGTCCGGGGCGTACGACATGAACGCGGGCACGATGCGTCCGACGAAGTACGGCAGGTCCGCCAGCGTCTGCTCGGCCCGCGCGGCGGCCTGCGGCGGGAGCCTGAGCTCGGCTTCGGGCGTGGTGGTGCCGCCGTCCCCGGCGAGACCCGCGGCGAAGACGGCCACGGCGGGCATGAGCCCCTGCGTGCGGAAGGTGTCCCGCACGCGGGCGACGAGCACGCGATGCCGGGCGGCGTCCGGCAGGACCTCCACCAGCGGAGGTTCGTGCGCGACGACGCGTGCGACACGTTCGGGGTGGGCGGTGAGGAGGTGTACGGCGACGATCGCGCCCGAGCTGGCGCCGAAGATCCGGGCCGGCTCGTCGGGCGACAGGTGATTCAGCAACCGGTAGGCGTCGTCCGCGTGTTCGGTCACCCGCTGCTCGGCTTCGGGGTCGTCCAAGGTGCTGCGGGACATGCCGCGCGGGTCGTACGTCGCCACCGTGTACGCGGCGGCCAGCGTGTCGGCGACGGCGTCCATCGAGGCCGCGCCGCCCGTGCCGCCGGGGACCAGCAGCAGGAGCGGGCCCCGCCCGCGTACCTCGTAGTGCAGGGTCGCTCCGTTCACCCGCAGGCTTCCGGTGGTCGGGCCGGTCATGAGGACGTTCCTTCCCGGGATACGGGCCAGTGTTCCAACAGGGTGTGAAGGGCGTCGAGAGCGCGGACCCAGGACTGCTCGGGCGAGCGCCGGTGCGCGAACCCGCCGGCCGCCTCCAGGGCGACGAAGCCGTGGAACGTGCTGCGGAGCAGCCTGACCGCGTCGGTCGCGTCGGGTTCGGCCAGCCCGTAGCCGCGCAGCATGCCGTAGGTCAGCTCCACCGCGCGTCGCGGTCCGGAAGCCTCCGCCAGGAGACCCGGGTCGATCTCCATCGGGGTCTGGGTCGCCGTGTAACGGCCGGGATGCGCGTGGGCGTACTCCCGCCAGGCGTTCGCGAAGGCCACGAGCGCGTCCCTGCCCGAACGTCCGGCAGTCGCCTCCGCGATACGGATCGTCTTCTCGTCCGCCGCGAGCAGGGCGATCCTGCCCCGCAGATCGTCGAGTCCCCGCACATGCGTGTAGAGACTCGCGTCCTTCACCCCGAGCCGCCGCGCCACCTGAGACATGGTCACCTGATCGAGGCCGACCTCGTCCGCGAGTTCGGCACCGGCCCTCGTCACCCGGTCCGCCGTCAGCCCGGCCCGCACCATGCGCCCTCCCCATTTCCTAGGAGTCCTAGGTATAGACGAGGAGCCCTAGGAATGGCAAGCGGGGAACGGGGCGGAAGCCCGTCGGCCGTCCGCCCCGCCCCGCTCGCTCCCGCTACCGGGTCACCCGGCCGGAACCGTGTCCTGGAACGTCGTCCCGGCTGTGCGGAACGCGGCCACCCTGGCGTTCACCTGCGCCGGAGTGAGGACCTGGTCCTTGACGTGCAGGACGTAGTCCACCTGCTGGTCGTACGCGCGGGGCGTGGTGCTCGTCTGCCCGGCCAGATCGATCAGCCACTGGTTGAAGTTGATCGACATGCCGCGTTCCGGAAGGTAGGCCGCTCCGTGTGTGCCGAAGAGCTGTCCGTCGATGTAGTACGTGATCGCGCTGTCGTCGATGGTCACCACCAGGTCGTGCCAGCCGGCGTAGCTCTGACGGGACTCGGTGTGCTGGTTGACGGCCTCCCACGGGTCGGGCCGGTACGTCTCCCAGGAGGTCGTGTAGAGGATGTTGCCGCTCTCGCCCCAGCCGCCGTTGGGCAGGTACTCGAAGTCGTACTCCGCGTAGTCGTCCGCCATCGGAGCCTTGAGGTCGTTGATGGTGAAGAACGTCTGGACGAGGTGGTCGCCGTCCGGGCCCGACTTCGGCGCGTCGTCGAATTTGACGCGCGCCGCGTAGGTGCCGTTGCGGAACTTCATCGACCGGGTCAGGATCTCGGTCTGCTTCGTGGACTCGCCGGTGCCCGCCGTCGACGTCTCCAGGTTCATGACGGAGTTGCCGCTCTGCGTGGCGAACGTGACCTTGTCCGGCGCCCAGGTGGCCCCGGGCACGCCGGGCCCGCCCGCGTTGGAGCGGACGCTCCAGCCGTGTGCCGCGATCTGCGGGTCGGTGTGGCCGGCGTAGTTGAAGTCGTCGAACAGCGTCGGCCCGTCCTCACCCGGGTCCGTGGGGTCGGTCGGGTCCGTCGGATCGGTGGGGTCGTTGCCCTCCGGAGGCGTGCCCCAGACCGTGGCCCCGCCGAGCTGCGCGGTCACCTTCGACCAGTCGGCGTACGCGGTCGAACCGGCACCGAACGAGTAGTCGTCGCTCTGCGTCAGCGGCTGCCAGTTCGCGCGGTAGAACCGCAGTTGCAGATCACCGGAGTCGGCACCCGGCGCCAGCGAACCCGCGCCCGCCGTGAAGCCGATCTCCAGATAGCGGTCGGCGGTCGCGGTCGGCTTCGCGAGCGTGCCGAACGTCCCCGTGACGTTCGCGCACCCCTTCACCGCCCAGGAGCAGGCGAACCGGTAGACCTCGCCCACCGCGTCGCCCTTGAAGTAGTAGCGGATCCTCACGTCGCTGAGCCGCACGGACCCGCTGCCCGTGTTGCGTACCTTCAGCCAGGGCTCGCTCTGGTCGGCCGTCGCACCGGACGCACCGCTGCGGTACTGGACCGCGATCGGCTCGCCGGCGGCGCCCGCCGGCGTGGGGACGGCGGCCAGGGCCGTACAGCCCAGAGCCGCGGTGGCGGCCGCCGCGGCGGCGGCGCGCAGCCGGCTCTTCACGGATGACGTCATGAGTCTGTTCCTCTCCGGAACGGTCGTGGGGGAGTGCGTCTTCGGAGGGCGCTGTTCCTGGTGGGACGTGCTGTCACGGGGGCGGCGCTGTTCCTGGGGATGCCGCGGTGAGCGGCCGGGGGATCAGGGGGCGGTAGCGGACGCCGAGCGCGTCGAGCCGGGCCGTGTGGTGGTCCAGGCGGGCGAGGAAGCCGGACCAGCCGTCACGGCCACCGGACCAGGCACGGTCGGCGAGGGCGCACAGCCTCGGATACGTCCGGTACTCGATCCGGTCCGGGGTGCGCGCGTACTCCGTCCACAACTGGGCCTGCGTCCCCAGCAGCCGCGCCGTCTCGGCGGGATCCCAGCCGTCGGTCAGCGCACGGTCGCCGTGCACCGTGCGCAGCTCCACCGGAGGACCCGGCTGCGCGCGGGGCTCCGAGGGATCGGCGGACTCCGCGTAGTCGAGGTAGGTGGCCCGGTAGTGCGCGGCGACCACCCGGTGGCCGCGGCGGGCGGCGGCGCGGGCATGGGCCGGATCACGCCAGGTCATCACGGCGAAGTCCCGGGGGAGTTCGGTGCCGGTCTCCGCCCAGCCGACCGGGACGCGTCCCCGCGAGGTCACGAACGCCCCGATCCGTCCCATGAACCAGCCGTGCAGCGCCCGCGCGTCCGGCAGCCCCTCGGCCGAGGCCCGCTCCCGGGCCGCCGGGCTGTTCTCCCACTCGGTCGTCGGGCACTCGTCCCCGCCGACGTGGATGTACGGCGACGGGAAGACGTCCATGACCTCGTCCAGCACCGTCCGGCAGAAGTCGAAGACCTCCTCGTGGACCCCGAACACCGTGTCGCACACGCCCCACCGGGTCCACACGCCCAGCCGCCGCGACGGATCGTTGCCCAGTTCCGGATGGGCCGCCAGGGCCGCGCGCACGTGGCCCGGCATCTCGATCTCCGGGACCACCCGTACACCGCGCGCCTCCGCGTACCGGACGAGGTCCCGCAACTCCCGCGTGGTGTACGCCCCCGCGTGCGGGACGCCGTCGAAATGCTCGAAGGGCCCGCCCGGGGGACCGGCCATCGACTGGGTCCGGTGGCCGCCGATCCCGGTGAGCTTCGGATAGGCGGCGACGGGCATCCGCCAGCCCTGGTCGTCGGTGAGGTGGAGATGCAGCGTGTTCAGCTTGTGCAGTGCCATCAGGTCCACGTAACGACGCAGGTAGGAGACCGGCTGGAAGTGCCGGGCCACATCGAGCATCGTGCCGCGCCACGGATGCGCCGGCACATCGCTGATCTCCACGCACGGCAGCGTCCAGGAACCCCCGTTCCGGGCTCCCGGCGCGAGCGCTTCGGCGGGCAGGAGCTGGCGCAGCGTCTGGACGCCGCACAGCAGCCCGGCCGGCCGGGCCGCCCGCAGCAGAACCGTGTCCGGGCCGATCGTGAGCCCGTACCCCTCCTCGCCGAGGCCGCTCAGCCGCGGTTCGAGGGCGAGCACCACGCGGCCGGCGGCACTGGGGGCGAGCGGCAGCCCGGTGGTGGGGCCGATCAGGGTGCGCAGCAGGTCGGCCGCGCCCTCCGCGCCCGGATGGGCGCGGATGCCGGTGTTCGGGGCGAGGGTGAAGCGGCCCGAGCGGGAGGAGACCTTCCGCGGGCGGGGGACGAGGGTGTGTTCGGGGCGGGGTGCGGGCATACGGGGCCTCCGGAAGGGGAGCTGGGGGTCGGTCAGCCCTTGACGGCGCCGGCCGCGAAGCCGGAGGTGACATGGCGTTGGAGCACCAGGAAGACCACCAGCGCGGGCAGGGCGAACAGGGTGGAGGCGGCCATCGTGGCGCCCCAGTCGGTGCCGAAGGTGTTCTGGAACGACGAGAGCCAGACCGGCAGCGTGCGGCTGTCCTGGTGCTTGATGATCAGGAAGTTGGCGTACGCGAACTCGTTCCACGCGGTGATGAAGCCGAACAGCGAGGTGGCCATCAGCCCCGGCGCGAGCAGGGGAAGCGCCACCCTCCGGAAGGCACCGGCCCGGGTGCAGCCGTCGACCTGCGCGGCCTCCTCCAGCTCCGGCGGAATGGTCCCGATGAAGCCGCGCAGCACGATCACCGAGAACGGCAGCGTCACCATGAAGTAGACGAGGGTCAGGGTGGGCAGCCGGTCCAGCATGTCCGTGTCCCGGGAGATGATGTAGACCGGGATGATCAGTGACTCCCAGGGCGCCATCTGCGCGATGAACACCATGAGCATGAACTGCCGCCGGCCCTTCCAGCGCAGCCTGGCCACCGCGTACGCCGAAGCGAGCGCGACCACCAGCGCCAGGAGAATCGAACTCGCCGTCACCAGCAGGCTGTTGCGCCAGAACATCCCGAAGCCGTCGGCCTGCACGGCCGTGCGGAAATGGTCCAGCGTCCAGGTGCGCGGGAACAGCCTGGGGTCTGAGGACTGGATGTCCCGGGCCGGCCTGAACGCGGTGGAGATCATCCAGTAGACGGGGAACAGGCAGACCAGGACGGTCAGGGCGGCGGCGGCGTTCAGCGGAATCCGCCGCAGGCGCGCGGTACGGGCACGGCTCATCGGATCTCGTCCTCCTGGCGGAGCATCTGGCGGAAGTAGAGGACGAGCACCCCGGACATCAGGACCACGGTGACCATCGAGGCGGCCGAGCCCAGGTCGTAGCGCTGGCCGGCGAGCGCGGTCTGCACCGCGTACACGGGCAGGATCGTGGTGGCGTCGCCCGGACCGCCCCGGGTCATCACCCAGATCTGGACGAACGCCTTGAACGTCCAGATCACCTCCAGTGAGAACACCAGGAGGAAGATCGGCCGCAGGACGGGAAAGGTGACCGAGCGGAAGATCCGGACGGCGCCCGCCCCGTCCAGCCGCGCCGACTCGTACAGCTCGGCCGGGACCGTGGTGAGCGCGGAGTAGACGGTGACCGCCGCGAACGGCACCGACTGCCACACGATCAGCAGCACCAGGACGGCGAAGGCGGTGGTGCCGTGCGCGAACCACGGATAGCGGTCGAACGAGGAGAGGCCCGCCCCGGTCAGCAGATGGTTGACGATGCCGAACTCGGAGTGGAACAGCCACTGGAAGACCGTGGTGGCCGCGATCACCGGCATGGCCCACGCCAGCACCAGCGAACCGAGCACCACCGTCCGCGCGATCCGCCCCAGGCGCTCGGTCATCAGGGCGACCAGCGTCGCGATCACCATGATCAGGACGACATTGACCGCCATGAACACGAAGGTGCGCCGGACCACCTCCCAGAAGCGCGGATCCGACAGCAGCGTGCGGTAGTTGCGCAGCCCCACGAACTCGGCGTCACCCGTGATCAGCTGCCGCAGCCGGAAGTCCTGGAGCGAGATCAGCACGGCCCGCAGCAGCGGATAGACCAGCAGGTAGAGCATCCCGCCGACCGCCGGTGCGATCAGGGCGTACGGCAGCAGGCCACGCCGTTCCCCGGATCGCCGCGCTCGGCGGGGCGGCGGTCCGGACAGGCCGGGAACGGTCCGGCGCAGGGGACTGGGGGGTGCGGTCCGTTCCCGGATGACCGACACGGCACGCCTCCTCTCGACGATTCGGGTGGATGGACGGACGGTTGCATGAGGCGGTGGGGCCGGGAGGGATCAGGAATCGGTGCTCATGGCCCGGGTGATGTCGGCGGACGCCTTGGCGGCCTCCTTCGCCGGGTCCGCGCCCGTGAGCACGGCCGCCATGTAGTCCTTGATCGGGTTCTCCGCCTCGACGGCGGCCCAGCCCGGTGTGTTCGGCGTGGCATGGCCGTTCGCCGCCCCGACCGCCATCGCGGCCGCGCCCGGGTCGTCGGCCACCGAGGAGGCGAGCGAGGTGCGGTTCGGCACATAACTCATGGCGACGGCGAGCTTCTTCTGCCAGGTGTCCCCGGTGAGTTCCTTGATGAAGGCGAGCGCGGCCTCCTGCTTGCCGGACGCGGTGGGAATCACCAGATCGGAGCCACCGGTGAACACGGCCCCCGGGGTGTCGGCGGTCTTGCCGGGAATCGGGAAGAAGCCGAGCTTCCCCTTGAGGCCGGGGTTCTTCTCGATGACGATGCCGGCGCCGCCCGGGGGCGAGATGACCTGGGCGGTCCGGCCCTGCGCCATCACATCGGCCTGCGGCGGGTCGTCCTCGTCGGAGTCCTTCGGCCCCTTGCCGAGCGCCTGGAGCTTCCCGTAGAACTCCATGCCGCGCAGCGCCTCCGGGGTGTCCAGGGCGCCCTTCCACGTGCCGCCGGACTCGGTGGCGAGGTCGCCGCCCTCGTCCCAGACGAAGCCGGCCAGGGCGTACCACATCTGGCCGGGCAGATAGATGCCCTGCGTGCCGCCCCGGTTGAGCTTCTCGGTGGCCGTGATCCACTGGTCGCGGGTCTTGATCGCCTTCGCGTCGATGCCGGCCTTCTCGAAGAGGTCGGTGCGGTAGACGACCACACGGTTGGCGGCGAAGAAGGGGATACCGTACTGCCTGCCCTCGTACGCACCCGGCTCGGCGAGGCCCCGGAGCCAGTCCTTGCCGTTCAGCCCGTCCACCTCGTCGCTGAGGTCGACCAGGCCGCCGCTCTGCGCGAACTGGGCGACCTGGGTGTTGCCGCTCTCGATGACGTCCGGCGCGTCGTTGCTGGCGAGCGCGGCCGTGACCTTCTCGCCGATGCCGTCCCACTCCTGGGTCTGGATCCGGACCCGGATGTCCGGGTGCGCGGCCTCGAAGCCCTTCACGAACTCCTTCTGGAACGCGGCCGAGACGCTGTCGCGCATCAGCCAGACGTCGATGGTCGTCCGGCCGTCGCCGGACGCGTCGGACGAGTCGTCGGATGAGCCACAGGCACTGAGCACGGCGGCCAGCACGAACGCGGACACACCGGCAAGCAAGCGGTACTTCACGGTTCACCTCGGGGAGACCAGGACCTGACCACTTGACCAATGATGGTCACTGGACAGCTCACCTCTTGTTGGTGGATGAAGGTGGCATAGACCTCTGAGGGCGTCAACCCCCTGTGTACAGAGGTGATTTGGGAATCTCGCTGAAGGGATCGCGGGCGACCGGGGTGCTGATTGCGGTGACAATTGGCCTGACCAGTGGTTAAGTTGATCCTGTGACAGGTCGGCAAGTGGTCACACAATCGAGTGAGTACGTGGTGAGGAGAGGGCAGCGCATGGACGTCGACGCGTCGGGGACGGTGCTCAAGCGGGAGCGAGCCCGTGATGCGATCCTGGAACTGATCGAGTCCCGGCGTCCGGGCGACGCCATCCCTTCGGAGCGGTCTCTCTGCGCCACGCTCGGAGTCTCCCGCCCCACTCTGCGTGCCGCGGTCGACGAACTGGTGGCCGCCGGACTCCTCGTGCGCGAGCACGGCCGGGGCATGTTCGTCGCGCCCGAGAAGATCACCCAGGAACTGATCTCGGCGGACCTCGCGCTCTCGGTCCCGCAGGCGGCCGGGGCCTGGTCGAGCCGGCTGCTGGAGTTCACCACCCTCCAGGCCGGCGCCCGGGTCGGCCGCAAGCTGCGCATGTCACCGGCCGCGGACATCGTGTACGTGGCACGGCTGCGGCTGGTCGACGGCGCGCCCATGGCCATCGAGCACCTGCACATCAGAGCCGAACTCGTGCCCGGCCTCTCCGCCGACGAGCTGGAGAACGGCGACCTGTACCAGCACCTGCGCGAACGCCACGACGTCCACGTCCACGAGGCGGTGCAGGCGATCGAACCCACCGTGGTGACCCGCGCCGAGGCCCGCCTCCTGGACGTGCCGGAGCTCTCCCCGGCCCTCCTCTTCGAGCGGCTGACCTCGGACACCGCCGGCCGCCCCGTCGAGTACGTGCACTCCCTCTACCGGGGCGACCGCTACCGCATCGTCTCCCGACTGGCCCTCGGCCCGGCCGCAGCCGTGGAACCCGTGGAGGGCGACCACCACCCGGGCATCCCTCCCGGCGACTTCGCCCAGCGCGAGCCGATCACCTCCTCGACGCGTGGGGACATCCAGTCGGGCGACTGACGGGGGCGGATGCCACCCCCGTTCCGGCCGGTCCGGGGAAGCCCGTGCGGGGCGGGGGGAACTCCTCGGTCGCCCCGCACGCTCCAGCGTAACCGGTTATAGTGGTTACATGGATTCCTTGCCCACCCCGGGCCTGACGCTCCACTCCCGTTCCGGTGCCGCCTATCGGTTCGACCCCGGTGCGCTGTGCCTGGAACTGCTGACCACCGGCGGTCCCGGGCCCTACCGCCATTACGAGGTCCTGCACGGACCCGCCGACCTGGCCGCCTGGGCGGACAGGTCCCGGCTGACCCCTACTCCGGTCCTGTCCATCTCCGACGCGGAAGTGGCCGACGTACGGATGCTGCGCGACGCGCTGCTCCGGGTGGTCGTCGCGCGGGCCGCCGGCGAGCCCCACCCGCCCCGCGACCTCCGGACCATCAACGAGGCAGCCGCCCGTCCGGCCCTTGCCCCGGCCATCACCCCCGACGGCCAACGGCAGTGGGCCGGAACGGCCACCGGCGCCCAACTGGCGGCCACCGTCGCACGGGACGCCGTCGAACTGCTGACGGGACCCTTCGCACACCGCATCCGCACCTGCGCTGCGGACGACTGCCACCTCGTCTACGTCGACACCTCGCGCCCCGGACGCCGCCGCTGGTGCTCCATGGAGCACTGCGGAAACCGCCACAAGGTCAGGGCCCTGCGCGCCCGCCACATCGAGGAAGGATGACCCTCATGCCCACAGGACTCACCCAGGACAGCGGCTGGCAGATCGGCGTGTCCCGCACCCTGCCCCTGCCCCCGGCCCTCGTCTGGGACTTTGTCAGCGGCGCCGACGGCCTCGCCCTGTGGCTCGGTCCCGGCGCGGTCCTCGCTCCGGAACGCGGCACCCCCTACCGCACCGACGACGGCGTGACGGGCGAGGTGCGCGGCTACCGCCCCGGAGACCGCATCCGCGTCACCCACGGCACCACCACGGTGCAGGTCGCCCTCGCCCCCGCGGCCGGCGGCACCCGCACGATGCTCCGCTTCCACCAGGAACACCTGGCCGGCCCCGAGGAGCGCGAGCGGCAACGGGCGCACTGGCAGCAGGTCATGGACCAGGTGGCCCTCGCGCTCGACGAGCGGTAGCAAGCGCGGGCGACACGACGGCTTCGGGGCCGCGGAGAACGTCCTCACGCGGTGTCCACGGGGACCTTCTCCGCGCCGATGCGCCGGATCCGCTCCTTCCCCCACTCGGACAGGGCCCCCAGAGCGGTGTTGAGGGTGATGCCGTGCTCCGTGAGGGAGTACTCGACTTTCGGCGGCACCACGGGATACACCTCCCGGCGCACGAGGCCGTCCGTCTCCATCTCCCGCAAGTGCTGGACGAGCATCTTCTCGCTGACGCCCGGGAGTCCGCGCCGCAGCTCCGCGAAGCGGCGCGTGCCGTGCTCGTGCAGTTCCCAGATGATCAGGGACTTCCACTTCCCGGCGACGACGTCCATCGCCGCGTCGATCCCGCAGAAGTAGGGGCCCCGCCGTGCCGGTGTCGCCATGACCGCCTCCGTCCCGACCGGAGGGTACTTACCTTCCGGTGAGTACTGCACCAATTAGTCCGTACTGTTCAACTCTACTGCTCCTGAAGAGGATTGAGGCATCAACGGAACCTTCCGCACGACAGGGGAGAGCAGCGACATGAACGAGATCCACGCCACCGTCCACGCCACCGACGTGACCGTCCTCGGACTCGGCGCGATGGGCGGCGCGCTTGCCGGGGCCCTGGTGAAGGCCGGCGTGCCGACCACGGTCTGGAACCGCTCGGCGGGCAGGGCGGGGGCCCTCGTCACCGGAGGTGCGGCCGAGGCCGCCTCCGCCGCCGAGGCCGTCCGGGCGAGCCCGCTGGTGGTCGTCTGCCTCTTCGACCACTACTCGGTGTGCGAGGTGCTCGACCCGCTCGTGGACGACCTGGCCGGCCGGAAGGTGGTCAACCTGACCACGACCACGCCCCAGCAGGCGAGGCAGTTGGCCACCTGGGCCGCCCGCGCCGGGATCGCTTATCTGGACGGCGGGATCATGGCCGTGCCGTCCATGATCGGGCAGCCGGGGGCCTCGATCCTGTACAGCGGTTCCCGGGAGGTGTTCGAGGAGCACACGGCACTGTTCGAGCAGTGGGCGGCGGGCACCTACTTCGGCGAGGACGCCGGGCTGGCCTCCCTCTACGATTTCGCCCTGCTCTCGGCGATGTACGTGATGTTCGCCGGATTCATGCAGGGAGCCGCCATGCTCGCCCCGGCGGGCGTGCCGGCCACCAGGTTCGCGGCGCTGGCCGCACCGTGGCTGACCGCGATGTCCGGTCAACTCGCGGGGTACGCCGAGGTCATCGACGGCGGCGACTACACGGTCCCGGGCCAGCAGAGTCTGACGTTCTCCAACCTCGACCTGCTCGTCGAGGCGATCACCGACGAGGGGGTGGGTGCCGAACCGATCGCCATGGTCCAGCGGCTCATCCAGCAGCAGGTGGACGCCGGCCACGGGGCCGAGGGATTCGCCCGCATCATCGAGAGCCTCAGGCACTACGGCGTGTGAGTGGCCTTCGTCGAGCACGCCCGCCCCGTGCGCCGGTGGGGCGGGCGTCGCACGCTCGTACAGGTGCGGGCACGGGGCCGCCCGCAGGGACGGGCCGGACGGGTCCGGGACGGGGGGCGCGACAGGTTCGCCGACCGGGCCGGGGGAGAATGCGCGCATGGCGATATGCAGAAAGTGTGGTGCGCGGAAGCGGCGTTGGCCTCGTTCCTGCGCGCGGTGCGGTCGGGGCCGGGACCGTGCGGAGACGGCGGCGGATGTCGCGGAGGCGGCGTTGGAGACGGGAGTCCTCCGGTGGATCGGACGGGCGATCACGGGAGTCGTGCGGCTGGCACTGCGCGCGCTCGACTGACCGGTTCCCCAGGGGGACGCGGCCGTGTGACCCGCTCGAACGGCGTCGGACTCCGTGGACGCGGTCGGAGACACCCGAGGCCGTGATCGGCAGGGTCAGTTCGGAAGCCGGGGTTGTCCGGCTCCGCACGCGGTGCGCGTCGACGTTCCTGACGTGCGCTCCAGTTGTCCCTGCAGCGCACGCAGGGCGCAGCCCGCAAGGCACCGAGCGGCAGCGCGACCGGGCTCGGACGTCACGAGGGCGGCGAGCTGCGAAAGCGCGCTGCGGGGCGTCGGGGAGGCGGAAGTCCGGGCGTTCGAGGTCGCGCTGACCGAGGGCATGGCTGGCCCTTCCTGTCGTGTTGGCCACCGGCTTCCGCCGACGGGAGACAGTGAGAGGAAAGCATACCCCTTGGGGGTATGTGACTGCCAGGGTGTCGTCCGTCGGCATCGGTCGAGCGGACGGCCCGACGCGATGTGGGGCGTACGTGGGCGGGGCGGCCCGGCGCGGGTGCTGCGGAGGCCGGGGCGACGCGCCTGCGCGAAGTCCCCGGCCGCGTGGAGACGTTCGCCGGTCCCGCTGAGGGGGCGTCCGTGGCGACGCCGCCCGTACCCCGTCAGGTCACGGCCGTGGCTCCATCCCGGTGAAGAGCGCATCGAGAACCCGGTCGATGTACGCGTGGGTCAGTGGCTCCTGTGTGATCAGCAGGCGGAAGTACAGCGGACCGGAGAGCATGGCCATCGCCAGGTCCAGATCGAAGCCGGGAGCCAGCTGACCCCGGTCCCGTGCGGCTTCGAGGCGGGCGACGGTCCTGTTGGCCTGCGGGGTGATGAAGCGCTCATTGAGTGCGGCGGCCACGCCGGGGTCGTGCTGCGCCTCGCTCACCAACGCCTGGAAGAGGGGGCGGAGCGGCGCGGTCCCCAGGAGGTCGACGGTCGCGTAGATCTGGGCCCGCAGGTCCGTCGTGACGTCGCCCGTATCGGGGTAGTCCAGGTCCGACTGGCTGAGGGAGAGCGCCGAGTCGAGCAGGAGGGCGCCCTTGGAGGGCCACCGGCGGTAGATGGTGTGCTTGCCGACGCCGGCCCGCGCGGCGATGGCTTCGATGCTGAGCTTGGCGTAGCCGAGTTCCTGCCCCAGGTCCAGCGTGGTGCGCATGATGGCCTGGGTGAGGTCGGGACCGCTCCGACGGACATGGGTCATGCCTTCACCCTAGCGGCACGGCACGTGCCGTACTTGACAGCCCCGGACGCTCGCGGCACGCTCTCCCCAGAACGGCACGGCACGTGCCGTGTCGATGTGGAGGATGGGCGTGTGGACACCGATGTGATCATCGTGGGCGCGGGGCCGACGGGCCTGATGCTCGCCAACGAACTGCGTACCGCAGGCGTGCGGTCCCTGCTCCTGGAGCGCCGGCCCCACGTGCGCGAGACACCACGGGCCAACGGCTTGGGCGGGCAGATCCTGGAACTGCTGTACTTCCGCGGCATGCTGACCGAACTGCACGAGGCTGCCACCGACCCCCACCCCGCTCCTCGCTTTCCGTTCGGAAACGTTCACCTGGACCTCAGCGGTCTGACGGATCCGCCCATGACCGCGGTCCAGATACCCCAGCCGCGTCTGGAGCGCCTGCTGGAAGGACGCGCCCAACGACTGGGCGCCCGGATCCGTCGCGGCCACGAGCTGACCGGATTCACCCAGGACCGGGACGGTGTGTCCGCCGACGTGCATGGCCCGGACGGGCCGTACCGGGTACGCGCCCAGTACCTGATCGGCTGCGACGGCTCGCGCAGCGCCGTACGCGACAGGGCGGGCATCCGTTTCCCCGGGACCGTCTGCCCCGAGGTCAACCGGCTGGCCCAGGTCTCCCCGGCCGACGGAACGGCGCGCCACGACAACGGCGACCTCGATGTGCCGACACTGGGCAGACTGAGTCCGGGGTTCACACGGAACGGCCACGGCGTACTCGGGTTCGGCTGGCTCACCTCCGAGGTGATGCTGATCTCCACGACGGAGGACGAGGACACCACCTACGAGGACGACGCGCCGATGACCCTGGACGAACTCCAGGACAGCGTGCGCCGGGTGCTTGGTGCGCCCCTTCCTCTGGGCAAGCCGCTGCGCCTGTCGCGGTACCAGTTCCAGGACCGGCACGCCGACCGGTACCGGGAGGGCCGTGTCCTGCTGGCGGGCGACGCAGCCCACCAGTTCCCCGCGACCGGCGTCGCGCTCAACGCAGGCATGCTCGACGCGGTCGATCTCGCGTGGAAGCTGGCCGCCGAGGTCCACGGCTGGGCGCCACCCGGGCTGCTGGACACCTATCACACGGAGCGCCACGCCGCGGGAGCCCGGACGCTGCTGCACACCCGCGCCCAGATGGCACTGCGGCGCGGCCACGACACCGCCGCGGAAGCGCTCCGGGAAGTCTTCCGGGAACTGCTCGGCGACGAAGCACCCCTGCGCCGCATCGGAGCCCTGGTCGCCGAAGCCGACACCCGATACCCGCTGTCCGAGGGCGCCCCGCACGCTCTGACCGGCACCTTCGCGCCCGATCTCTCCCTGGACACCGAACGGGGCACCACCAGCGTCGGCGCCCTGATGCACTCCGCGCGCCCTCTGCTCCTCGACCTCGCGGACCGCCCGGAACTCCGGGAAGCCGCCGCGGGATGGGCCCACCGCGTCGACATCCGTACGGCCGGAACCCACGACCGGCCCGCCGACGCCCTCCTGATCCGACCCGACGCCCGCATCGCCTGGGCCGCACCCGTCGGCGCACCCTCCGACACGCTGCTGCCGACGCTGCGGCACTCCCTCTCCACCTGGTTCGGGCACCCCCGGGCCGACGACAACCGACCCCACCGGCCGGCCACCGGCCACGTACGACCGCTCGCACACGATGAGGACGCCCGACATGCACGTACCCGCTGACCCCACCGTCCTGCACCCCATGCCCGACCAGCCGAGGGTGGTGCTGCTCAAGCCACTGGTCACCTCCCCGCTGATCGAGGTGGGGGAGTACTCGTACTACGACGACCCCGACGACCCCACCGCGTTCGAGACGCGCAACGTTCTCTACCACTACGGGCCCGAGAAGCTGGTCATCGGCAAGTTCTGCGCACTCGGCACGGGGACGCGGTTCCTCATGAACGGGGCCAACCACCGCATGGACGGCCCCTCAACCTTCCCGTTCCCCACCATGGGCGGTTCCTGGTCCGCGCACTTCGACCTGCTCACCGGGCTGCCCGGCCGCGGGGACACCGTCGTCGGCAACGACGTGTGGTTCGGCCACGGCACGACCGTGATGCCCGGCGTACGCATCGGCCACGGCGCGATCGTCGGCGCCGGCTCCGTCGTCACCAAGGACGTGCCCGACTACGGCATCGTCGGCGGAAACCCGGCCCGGCTCATCCGCACCCGCTACAGCGCGGAGGACGTCGCGCGGCTCCTCGAACTGGCCTGGTGGGACTGGCCCCCGGAGCACATCGGCCGGCACGTACGAACCCTCATGTCCGGCAGCGTCGACCAACTGCGCGACGCGGCCCCCGCCCCCCGGCACCCCTGAGCCCCCTCGCCCGTCCCTCCGGAGAAGAGCCCCCATGCCGCCCGCCCCCGACCGGCCCCCGTTCACCGAATGGCTCGCCGGCCATGCCACCCCGCTCACCCACCTCGACCCGGCAGCGCCCCTGGACGACCTCGAACAACTGCGCGACCTCCTCGACGGCGTCCGCGTGGTCGCCGTCGGGGAACACTCCCACTTCATCGACGAGTTCGCCGCCCTGCGCGGCCGTATCCTGCGCTTCCTCGTCGAACGCTGCGGCTTCACCGTCCTGGCCTTCGAGTACGGCTTCTGCGAAGCCCTGCCGCTCGACGCCTGGACGCGCGGTACGGGAGCGGACGACGACCTCTCCGAGCTCCTGGCCACCGCGGTCCCCATCGGGCTCCAGGAACCGGCGCGCTATCTCCGCGGCCACAACCGCACCGCCGTCCGGCAGGTCCGTTTCGCGGGAATCGACATCCCGGCGGCCGGCGGCTCCCTGCTCCCCGCCCTGGCTCCGGTGGCCGACTACCTCGGGCGCGTCGACCCGGAAACCCTGCCGGCGATCCGGCACGCGACCACCATCGCCGCGTCCTTCGCCGGTGACTCGGCAGCCGCGGCCGCACCCGCGTGGGCGCGCCTGACCACCGGCGAACAGGACACCCTCAGCGCGCTCCTGGCACGGCTGCTCATCCGATTCCGCTCCCTGAGACCGCTCTACCTCTCACGCGCGGACCGGGACGACCACGACACCGCCCTGCGATGCCTGGAGGCCGCCTGCCACGGCGACTACACGATCCGCGCGATGGCCGCCCTCTTCACCGGAGACGGACTCACCGCCGACACCTCCGCCCGTGACCACTTCATGGCGGAGACCCTCCTGTGGCACCTGAACCGACTCGCCCCCACCGACCGCGTCGTACTCATGGCACACAACGCACACATCCAGAAGACACCGATCGCCTTCGACGGCCGCCTCACCGGGCTTCCCATGGGACAGCACCTCCACGAGGCCCTCGGCGACGCGTACTACGCCCTCGGCCTGACCAGCATCACCGGCCACACCGCCGACATGCGTCGCGACGAGGGCGCACCCTTCGGATTCACCCTCCACGACACCCCGCTGGAACCCCCCGCACCGGAAAGCATCGAAGCGGCCTTCGCCGACGCCGGCCTCGGACTCGCGATCGCCGACCTCCGCCGGTCCCCTTCCGAGGGCCCCGGAGCCCCTGTCCGCATTCGTATGCAGGGGATTCATCAGGAGACCGCGGTCACCGACGCGTTCGACGGCATCCTCAGCACCCCCGTCTCCTCCACCACCACCGACTTGGAGAAGCCATGACCAGCAGGTTCACCGAACTGGTCGTCGACTGCCGCGACCCGCACCGCCTCGCGGCCTTCTGGTGCGAAGTCCTGGACTTCACCGTGCTCGACCGGACCGAGGACACGGTCGAGATCGGCTCCTGGGAACCGACCGCCGAAGCCGTACGGGCCCGCCAGATGCCGCCGACGCTGATGTTCGTCCAGGTGCCCGAGAACAAGACGGTCAAGAACCGCCTGCACCTCGACGTGAGCCCCATCGACGCGACCACGGACGCCGAAGTCGCCCGGCTGCTCGTCCTCGGCGCCACCAAGATCGACGTGGGCCAGGGACCCGCCCGCAGCTGGACGGTCATGGCCGATCCCGAAGGCAACGAGTTCGACGTCGTGCGGACTCTGGCACCCACCACCGCACCACGTTGACGATTTCAGGCCAGAACGTGTGAACGAATTCTGCGCCACGAGTTCGAGGCCGACCGCCGAACGCTCGATCTCCGGCTCGGAGGACCGGCGGCCACGCCAGGGGGCACGGGGCTCTTCGACTCCTTGGACCGATGGATCTGCGCCAGAAACGGTCGTCATGTCGGGTGAGTTATCCGGGTGCGGCGTTCCGCGACGAGGATGGGCTCGTTGAGTGGTCGTGCACATGGATGACCACTTGATTTTCCGGACTGACGTTGAATTCCAGCCGCCTCGTGCCGTCGGTCGATCCGAGCCGGTGGCGAGCCCGCAGGGCTCGTCGCTCTCCGGTTTGCTCGATACGCTCGAACGCCTCGAAGGAGAGTTCGATCAACGCCTCACGGCCATCGTCGAGACGGATGCCGCAGTTTCCGGAGGCGGGGGCGAGGGCGGGGGCGGGGGCGGGCCGACGGCGTTGAGCGCCTTCGACCTGCTCCGTCCGTTCACCGAGGCCATGCAGAGCATGGGCCGGGCCGAAGAAGGCGGTGCGATGCCCGCCCTGCCTGGACATGCCCGTCCGAGCTTCTGCGAGAAACGTTTCCTCATTGACGGCGTCGATGTGGCCCTCGGAGCCTTCCAGGACCCGGTCGTTCTCATGGCGTACCTCGCCCCGCAAAGGCCGTTCCGGCAGGAATGAGAAGAGGCACCTCCCCGGCGCGGACAGCGGTCGTTTCCCCGCGCCGGGGGCGACCACACTGCGGGGTTGCCCTGCCCCGGCCCCTTCCCGCCGACCGTGAAGAGTGCGCACTCTTCACGGT
>NZ_JBHVIN010000005.1:452760-495400 GCF_042799575.1 Streptomyces sp. NPDC057682
GCACCACCGAATCCCTCAGGGAGCTGCTGCTCAGCCGGATCCGCGATGTGGCGGACTACCCGAAGCCGGGCGTGGTCGGCGGGAAGGGGCCGGGCGGCCGGCGCCGGACACCGCCTCGCCCGGACGGCTCACGCCCGGCGCGTTCCCCGGAGGCCGCCGAGGGGCCGGGCTAGTGTCGAGAGGCGCGCCGGAGACGGCGAAACCGTTCTGTCCTCGCCGCTGTCCGTAGGGAGCGTGTTCAGCTTGGCCCGGAACCGTCGTCTGATTCTGAGCACCCCCTCCGAGGTCTGGAGCCTGCTGTCCAACGGGCACCGCTACGGGGAATGGGTGACCGGCACTCAGCAGATCCTCGACGCGGATCCGCACTGGCCCCGGGTGGGCGCCCGGTTGCGCGTCCGTGTCGGCGTCGGCCGACTGGTCGTCGACGACACCTGCGTCGTCCGCATCTGCGAGCCCGAACGCCGACTGGAGCTGGAGGCGAGAGCACAACCGTTCGGCGCGGCCCGCATCGCGATGAAGCTGGTGCCCTGGGGCGACGCCACCCTCTTCATCCTCGACTGGCACGCGCTCCGAGGACCCGGCATCCGGATGCACGGCCTGCCCGTGGACTACCTCGTCGAGATCCGCAACGGCATGATGCTGACCAAGCTGGCCCGGATCGCGGTCCGGGAACACAACCGCGCGCTCGAAGGTGCCCAGGGGTGACACGTGCGTCCGACGACCCCGGAACCCGAACCTGCAAAGAGGGGTGAGCAGGCCGCGAAGCGTCCGCCCTTCGGCGATCGCCCACCATCCGTCTGCGCCGCCGGCCCGGCCCGGCTCGGTCTGCGGTTCAGGCTTGAGCTCTACGACGATGACGGGATGCTGCTGCGGGACATCGCAGCTGGAAACCTGCCAACGCCTCGTGACACAGCTCCTCGGTCGTGCAGACGGCTGCTCTGTGTGCTCTGTTTCGGGTGGAGGCGGGGCGGCGGGGATCGGCGCGGGTCTGCCCGCCGAGGCAGCGCGAAGGCGGAGCGCGGCCATGCCTCGTCCTTACGCCGCGTGGAGGGCGGGTGCGAGGCCCGCGTGGACGTCCTTCACCGAGATCCCTCACCGAGGTCCCTCACGACGTCCACCGCCTCGCCGGCGCCCGAACCGCGGACCGAGGAGCCCCCTTCGGCCGGCTGAGCTCAGGGAGACCAGACATACGGTGTCGTCGTGGTGACCGCATGCAGGCCAAGGCGGGTGAGGATCGGGGCGCTGTCCGATGAGGCGTCGACATAGACGTACGGGACGCCACGGGCGGCGGCGATCTGGGCCCGGTGAGCGACCATGGCCCGGTAGATGCCCTGACCGCGCCATTCCTTGAGGGTCGAGCCGCCCCAGAGGCCGCCGAAGTCGACGTCGTCCTTGAACACCAGCCAGGCAGCGCAGACTACTTCGGAATGTGCTTCGGCAACGAGGACGACCGTGTTCTCCGGGGCGTTCTCGATCCGGGCGGCCAGGTCGTCGGCCAGCCAGCCCCAGTCCTCGCCCCAGACGGTGCTCTCCATGGCGGCGATGCGCTGGAGGTCTGATCCGGCGGTGACACGGCGGAGGGTCACGCCGTCGGGCAGGACGGGTTCGGAGGCCAGGTCCGCTGACCTCCCGATGAGCACGGTCTCCGGCGCCTCGGCGACGAACCCGGCCGCCGTGAGTCGATCCGTGAGGTCGGCGGGGAGATCGTGGGCGCGAGTCTTCCACTCGACCGCCTCACCACGAGCAGCGTAGAAGTCACGCTGCCGCGCTATGAGCGTGTCGAGCTCTTTCCCGCGCACACCGAGGTCGCGTGGCCCGGTGACGAAGCCACGGTGCCAACCGACTACACGGGTCAAAGGCCCGTCCTTCTCGACACGGGCACTGCCGCCCGGCGGTGTGACACCGCGGAGTTGGAGGTCGTACGCGGTGCGGAGCTCGTTGATCAATGCGTCCTTCATGCGAACACCGTACGGGCCGGGTCAAGTGATTGAGCGCCCGTCACACCGCCCGAGCATCGGCCCCGCACTCGCTCACTCAGCCACGGGAGCCCCGAATTCATTGCGGGTCGGCGAGGTGGGCTGAGCATCGCTGCTACGGCTCACGTCTCCCGCTCGATGTAGCGCCGGAAGCCCTGGGCCAACGGCTCGAAACCGCAGGCCGCGTAGAACGTGTGCACATACGCGTCGTCGGCCGCGAGCAACTGCACCTTGTAACATCCGGCCTCCTCGCCCAGCCGCACGGCCGCCTCCAGCAGATGCCGCCCGACGCCCCGGCGACGGCCGGCGCCGGCGACAACGACGTTCTCCACGAAGAGGATGCCCCGGCCGCCCCGGGTCAGGTTCGGCATGACGAGGCAGTCGGCCGTACCCAGCACCGCGTCCTCCGTCTCGGCGATCAGAACGGTCCGTCCCTCCTGGGACGCGATGTGCTTCCAGACGATCTCGGCAGTCTCCCGAGGCAGGTCGGAGTCGTCCGGGTTCAGCTCGCCGTAAAGGGCGAGGAGCGCGGGAAGGTCGTGCCCGGCGGCGAATCGTACGGTGATCTTCATACGTGCACCCTGACATGGGCGCACGCACTCCTGGCGACTCCTGCGTTCTGGTGATCTTCCGTCCGGGGGCGACCCGTTCCGCCCCCGGACGCCGTTACCCGTGGGGTGCGGGCGCGCGGCCCACGCACACGACGAGCAAGGGTGACCCACATGAACCGCAGAAGCATGCTGCAGCTGACCTCGGCGGCTGCGATCGCCGGAGGACTGGTGGCCGGAACGGCCGGAGCCGCCGGCGCCACCACGAGGGCCGACCGCCTGATCACCCTGAAGGGCAGGCGCACGGGCGCAAACATCCCGGACATCCTGACGACCGGAGTCCCGTACTACGTGCGCTACGACCTGACGGATGCCGAGGGCCGCAGCGTGGGCACCGAGAACGCGCACTGCCTGCCCGTGAGCGTGGGACCCGACGGCTCCTACGTCATGGCGACGCTGGTCCTGGCTCTCGAGGACGGCCTGATCACAGCCTCCACCGCATTCCAGCGCCCGCTTCCTGCCGTGACCGAGCTGCCCGTCAACTCACGCCAGTGGACACACGAGTTCGCGATCACCGGCGGCACCGGAAACTACAGGGGCGCGGAGGGCTCGATCACCATCGAACACCTCACCCGCGACGAGGACACGCTCACCGTCACCCTGACGGACGCTGCCGAGTAAACGTGAGCGGTGCAGGCTGCGGGGAGAGCCCGGACCGCCACCACTGAGTCCCGCGCCACCGCAGCGTGCCGGACGCCGTGTTGGCTGAGTGGTGAGTCCCGCGTTCACCTTGGCCGGTGATTCGAACAGCTTGGCAACCACGACTCGGTCGACCGCGTCGGGCGGCCCTTCAGCAGCGAGTCGCCGAGCTGGAGGACGTTGGCGCCGCTGTCCGCACCTGGCTTCGCTGCATGTTGCGGGACGAGAACCGAACCGTACGCAACCGGCCCCAAGCGAGCCGTCCTGCTGAGCCACCGGATACTCGCCCTCATGTCCTTTGCTCCAGATGATGAGATCCGCAGCCGCGAGGAGCTGGCCGCTGTTGTACGCGAGCTGCACCAAGACTTCCTACACCAAGGCCATCAGTGGGCGAACAACACACTCGCCGACTTCCTGGAGGCCCTCGCCGCGTGGGTGGACGACTCCCCGGGGGGGGTATCAGAACTTGGATAAACAGCCGCCAGTGGACGGTGACTGGACCTATTTTGCCCGCGCGCTCCAAGCAGCCAAGATCTACGAGTAGTAGTAGTCCGCAGCCAGACCTCCGACGGCTTGCGTGGCGCTCATGGCACGACCCCGCGTTCCTCGGGCTGTCACGGGTCTTTGAGCTGCGCTCGAAGGCTCCGGAACCCGAGAAGCCGCCGCGCACCCAGCAGCCAGATCTTCCACACTCCGGTCCGGACCGCGTGCAGGGGCCGCCGGTAGGGTCGTGCGCATGATGGTGGGGACCTCGGAAACCCGGCTGGTTCTCCTGCGTGGGAACAGCGCCTCGGGCAAATCGGCGGTGGCGGCGGGGATCCGGGAGCGCTTCGGCCGGGGCCTGGCCCTGGTCAGCCAGGACAACCTCCGCCGGATCGTCCTGCGGGAACGGGACCTTCCCGGCGGCGCGAACATCGGCCTCATCGACACGGTCGCCCGTTACAGCCTTGACGCCGGGTACCACGTCGTCCTCGAAGGCATCCTGTACGCCGACCACTACGGACGGATGCTCCAACAGCTGATCGCCGACCACCGCGGGCACACCCATTGCTATTACCTGGACGTCCCTTTCGCCGAGACCCTGATCAGACACGCGACCAAACCCATCGCGGACGAGGTCGACGAGAGCCAACTGCGCGAGTGGTACAGACCACTGGATCTCCTGCCCGGCAGCGTCGAGAGCGTCATCGACGCCGACAGCGTTCTGGCGGCCACCGTCGTCCGCATCATGAACGACACCGGCCTCGACCGGCTTCCCGCACGGGAGGACTGACCAGCGCCGGGCCGTCGAGGTGGCTGAAACGTGCCACCGACCGTCGACCAACGCGTCGGCGGTTGTTGCCCCGATCTCGTGCGCCACGGAGCCAGGTCGCGACCGTCAGGGTCGCGTTGCCCTCCGCCACGGGCGTGGGGCGGTCGACGGTGGTGCCGTCGCCCAACTGGCCGTTCACGTTCCAGCCGGTGGCCGGCACGCGGATGCACGCAGGTCGGTTGTGCCGGAGGGACGGGTCCGGTCTGACGGGGCTGCGGACTCCGCGTCGCACCTGAGCTATCGGGCGGGTGGGGGACTGCGGACAGGTGGACGCCCCGGCCGGCGAGTCCGAGGGCGGAGACGCGGGCGCGCCACAGGACCCGAACGCGTCATCAGGGGCGAATGGGCATGAACCGCCTACTCTTCGAGGAGCGCCCACCGGTCCGGCGGGCGGGTGGTGCCGCGCCCCTTGCTCGAACACCCCGGGTGTCGTGTCTCCCGTCCGAACCCGTTCGGCCCGGCGCGGCGGACCTTCTGCCGCCCGTCATCAGCGAGGAGACGTTGTGCATCACCCTGTCATCGCCGGAATCGACGGCACGCCGGACAGCCTGCTCGCTGCCGGCTGGGCAGCCGGTGAGGCACGCCGACGGGGCGCGCCGCTCCTGCTGCTGCACGGACACGATCCGTCCTACCTCGCCGATGCCGACACCGAACGCCGGGCCGGCGAGCAGGCTCTCGCGGGTGCCCTGGCCTGGGTGCGCGAGCATTACGACGACGTCGAGGTCGGTGCCGAGCTGGCCGATCTGCCCGCGGCGGACCTGCTGGCGGAGCGGGGCGACGGGGCCCGGATGATTGTCGTCGGGTCTCGCAGACCGGGACCGGTGACCGGATTCCTCCTCGGGTCGGTCGGCCTGCGCGTCATGAGCCGGGCCGCCTGCCCGGTGGTGCTGATCCGTGGCGGCGAGGCCGTCGGGCGTTCACGGAAGGGCGAGGTCGTGGCAGGCGTCCCCGAGGTGGATCACGAGGCGGAGGCGGTCCTGGACTTCGCCTTCCGGGCGGCGGACGCGGACGGCGTCCCGCTGAGGGCGGCTCGGGCGTGGGACCTGCCCTCCATGTTCACGAACCGGTCCGGCGTCCTGGGCCTCTCGAACAGGCCCGCCGAGCTGGAGGAGGAGCACCGCCGGGCACTGGTCACCCTCCTGAAGCCGTGGCGCCGACGCTATCCCGCCGTCACCGTGACCGAACACACTCAGGTGGGGTTCGCCGCCGAGATGCTGGTCTCTCTCGCCGCGGGCGCCCAGCTCCTGGTGGTCGGGCGCAGCAGTGAGGGCAGCCGGTACGTGGGGCACGTCGTCCACTCCGTGCTCCATTTCGCCAACGCTCCGGTCGCCGTCGTCCCCACGAAGGAGACACCTGCCGACTGAGGTTCCTTAGGCTGCCGCGTGGACGTGTCGGCGTAGCCGTGCACCCGGACCTGGGCGGCGGCGAGCACGGCGTAATCGTCGAACGTGCGGGGTCTGGCCGTGTGCGCACCGTAACGAATTCTGTATTCACGAATCTGGGACCGGTGCCGGGTCGGACCCATCTGGCCCGCTTCCGCGCGACGGCCGCGGCAGGGCGGGGTGGGCCGCCGATTCCTGCCGTCCCGCAGTGCGCGCGTCGCCCCGGGAGCGGTGCGCACACGGCGGGACGTTTCCTCGGAACCCGCCGCGTACGGCGGTGACCTTCGCAAGCGGAGCCCAGGGACACGGAGGTGAGCCGCGGCAGTGCGGCATGAGACGAGGACTTCCGGCCGCCGGCCGTCAACCTGCCTCCAGGGCCGTCCTGGAGCGGTCGGCTCCCTCGTACCTCGTACCTCGTACCTCGTACCCGACCCGATTCCCGTTCGTCCGGTGTTCGGCCACGGGGATCACGGTGCTGCGGCCGCGCAGTGTCCGATACGGCGCGTCGCGCCAGCAGGGACGGCGTCCAGTGTCCTGGTCGCCCTGTGAGAAGGAGTGGGAATGAAGGCCGCACGGTTCTACGGCAAGGAAGACGTTCGCATCGAGGAGGTGCCGGAGCCCAGCCCCGGACCCGGGCAGGTGAAGCTCCGCAACGCTTTCGCCGGCATCAGCGGTTCCGATCTGCACTTCTACTTCTTTCCGGAATCGCTGCCTTTCGACCTGGACCACCGCATCCCCTCACAGGTGCCTTGCTGCCGCAGATACTCGGCCACGAGTTCGCCGGCACCGTCGTCGAGGTCGGCGACGGTGTGACGGATGTGAAGGCGGGTGACCTCGGCGCCGTATACCCCTCGCGGTCTCCTGCGGCGAGTGCGGGGCCTGCCGCAACGGGCTGCCCTTCTCCTGCCGGCTGATGGGTGCGCTCGGGTCGAACGTCGATGGCGGCGGCCTGGCGGAGTTCACCCTGGTCGACGCCTCGAAGCTGCATGTGCTGCCGGACGGCGTCGACCTGCGTATGGGCGCGCTCGTCGAACCGATGGCGGCGGGCCGGCACGCCGTGTCGCGCAGCGGTGTGCAGGCGGGCGGCAGCGCGCTCGTCGCCGGGGCCGGTCCGGTCGGGATCGGCACCTGGTTCGCGCTCAAGGCCCGTGGTGTGGAGAAGGTCCTGGTCCCCGAGCCCAGCGCGGACCGCCGTGCCGTCATGGACGCCCTGGGCGCCCGGACCGTCGATCCGGTGAACGAGGACCTCGCGGCCGCCGTCGCCGCGCTCACCGGCGGTGACGGAGTGGACGCCGCAGGAGCGGGCCCGGCGATCACGTCCGCGCTGGCGGGTCTGGTTCCCGGCGGCCGTCCGGTGGTCGTCGCACTGCACGAGCACCCCATGGACTTCCAGCCCACGCAGCTCATGATGGGTGAGACGGAGATCGTCGGAGCGGTCGGATACCGGCCCGAGGAGTTCGACGCGGTCATCGCGGCCATGGCCGACGGGGTCTACGACACCACCGGCTGGGTGCAGGAACTGCCGTGGGACGGCTTCACCGACGCCCTCCACTCGCTGCGCGCCGGCGTCGGCGGAAAGGTTCTCCTGAAGGTCGGCTGATCGTTCACGGAAAGGTCCGGTGCCGACGGCCTGCGGGCCCGTCCGCACCGGACCGCCGCATGCCTGGTGGGCGGGGTGCGCGAACGGCGGGGGACACGGCTCCGGACCGCAGCGTTCGGCGGTTCTCCGCGCGGCACCCCGCCCACGACGATGGGCTTCCGCCGAGTCCAGGCGATCGAGATCACACCTCACAGATCAGGGAACCCCGATGTCCGACAACCTTCCGCGACCGCCGTTCGACCCCGAACTGGAGGCCGTTCTCGCGGTCCTCGCCGACCGGATTCCACCGACCCTGACCGCGGAGATGATCCCGGACATGCGCCGGTCGTCGCCACCCGGTGCCGGCCGACGTCCCGGCTCGCTCTCCCACAGGATCTCGGGCAACCGGCCGCTTCGGCCCACTCAGAGTCCCTCGACGAAGCGGAGACCGCCTTGAAGTGGCCGCCAGGCAGAACAGTCCTCGTCACCGGCGCCACATACGGAATCGGCTTTGAGGCCGCCCGGCGCTCGCCGCCGGAGCGAAGGTCGTGCTCGTAGACATCCGAGAAGCGCGCCTGGCGGAAGCCGAGAAGTCCGTGCGGGACGGCGGCGGCACGATCCTCGCCTTCCGCTTCGACACCAGCCGGACCGAGCAGTGGGAGCGCATGGCCGACCGGGCCGAGGAGGCGCTCCGACCGATCCCGATCCGCTGCAACGTCGTCGGCGTGAACGGCGGCACGACGGCCGATCGCACACCGCCTCAGGGCTGGCGGTGGGTCCACGCCGTCAACCTCGACGTGCAGTCCGCCTCCGTGGCGGCGTTCCTGCCGCGCTGCCAGAGCCGCGGCGGCCGCAGCCATATCCTCAACACCTCGTCCATCTCCGGTCTGACCCCCATGGCAGGAGTCGCCGCCCACACCTCCTCGAAGTTCGTGAGCGTGGGCCTGTCGATGGCCCTGCGCGAGGAACTTGCCGGCACGAACGTCCGCCTCTCCCCGCTCGACCCCGGCGCGGTCGCCACGCCGATCACCTTCAACGCCGGCGCCGCCGCGGCCAAGCTGCTCGCCCGCGAGATGGACACTGCCGTCGCTGGAGCGCTCTCCTTCTAGCCCCCGGGTGGCCTCCGCTCCATCGAGCGGGGCCCGCCCGCGTACACGTCCTGCCACCGTGCATCGTGCCGGGGGCGCACCGACTGGGAGAGCAATCGATCCTGACGTCAGGCGTTCAATCGCGCCTCCAGGCGGACGGTCACGGTGTCCCCTTCCTCCTTGCCGATCGCCTTGCGCACGTCCGCCTTCACCGGCAGCTTGTGTGTGCCGTCCCCGAGAGCCATGAACGAACTCTGGAACGGATGGCCGTCGATCGTGCCTCGGACCTTCACCAGGCCGCGGGTGCCGAAGAACTCTGCCGAGTCGGGCCACACGACGTAGGTCCAGCCGCCCTTGTTCGGGCTCTTCTGCAGGGTCGCGGTGAACTGCTTGTCCATCACGGATACCTCCGGTTCAGGAGCTGTCGACGAGGATGCCCTGCTCCTTCTCGTGCCGCCGCTTCTTTGTTGTTCACCAGGTAAGACGGAGGCAGGCGGGGAAAATCATCGCCGGCCACCAAGTGCGACCGGAGCAGGGTCCGTCAACAGGGCCAACGTCGCCTGGACCGCCGGCAGGTCCAGCGTCTGGTGAACGGTGCGACAGCTCTCTGGGATCGGCCGAGAGAGCCCCGTCCCCGGAACGCCGGCGCTTTCGGCGAAATGACGCCCGGGGAGTGGATGGCCTCCGACGAAGCACGGATGGAGACGATCCAGACCGCGGGGTCCTATCCGACCCTGTCCAATCTCTTCGGCCAGGTGGAGTTCGACCTCGAACTCGACACACTCTTCGCAGCCGGACTCTCCTGGGCGCTGGACGGAATCGCCTCGCTCATCGGCCAGTCCCGTGGCTGAGAGGTCGTTTTCATCTTGAGTGCCATTCTTTAGGTCGGTTTGCGCCTCTCGTCGAAGTGTTGCCGGTGGGGCTGTAGTGGTCGTTCTGCCTGGTGGGGCCGGTGGTGTGTCAGGTGGGGCGGGAGCCTGCTTGCGCCTGTCTCATTCCAGGACGCCCAGGTCTGTCCCGTGCTTCGACACGGCGGGTTGCACGCCTGGGCGCACGCCCCCAGCTGGCGGTATGCCCAGTTCATGACGGAACGACGTGCGTATCCAAGTGACTTGTCCGATGCGCGCTGGGAGTTGATCGAGCCGGTGCTGTCCGCATGGCGCTTCGAGCGCCGTGGTCGGGCCCTGGACTTCGGCCGGCCTCCACGGCATGACCTGCGCGAAATCATGAACGCGATCCTCTACGTGGACCGCACCGGCTGCCAGTGGGCCTATCTCCCACATGACTTCCCGCCGCATCAGAGTGTCTACGGCTACTTCGCCAGGTGGCAGAAGGACGGTGTCTTCGCCCAGCTCAACGGCCTGCTCAGAGAGTTGGTGCGCCAGCAGGAGGGGAAGAGCGCCGAGCCGACGGCCTGCGTGATCGACGCGCAGAGTGTCAAGACCTCAACCTCCGTCCCCGCCAAGAGTCAGGGCATCGACGCGGGCAAAAAGATCGTAGGTCGCAAACGCAGCATCGTCACCGACACCCTCGGCCTGCTCCTGGCGGTCCTGGTCACCGCGGCCGGCGTCCAGGACTCCGCCGCCGGGCAAACCCTCTTGAACCAAGTCGCCGCGGACCATCCCGGCCTGCGGAAAGTCTGGGCCGACGGCGGCTACCGCCAGCACCTAGTCGAACACGCCGCCGCCCTCGGCATCGACATGGAAATCACCGCCCGCAAGCCCGGGACCCGGGGCTTCACACCCATCCCGAAGCGGTGGGCGGTCGAGCGGACCTACGGCCGGCTCATGCTCCACCGCCGCCTGGCCCGCGACTACGAAACCCACCCACACCGCTCCGAAGCCATGATCCACCTCGCCATGACCGACCTCATGGCCCGCCGCCTCACCGGCGAAAACACCATCTCCTGGCGCGACCCGACACCAGCACATCAAAGCCGCATACCGGGATGAAACAACAGGATGAAACGACCTCTCAGCCAAGGCCGCCTCCAACCCACTCGTCGTCTCTGGCACAGCCAGACAGTCTCACGCCCCACAGAGATGACCGAATCCCGAGCAGAGGCTGCTGCCCAGACGCTTGACGAAGAACATAGAGGCCCCCGAACCACTACCGCGCTCGCCCCACATGCCCAACGCCGACGTGGTGACCCGGCTTATTACGGCTGTGCTGTACGCGTTCTCATGCTGTGTCACTGAGTGATCGCTGGCAGCGCGCGCCGCTCCACCAGGGCGGAGCACTCCGGACAGTCGGAGATGACCGGGTGTACGCAGTGCACGAGGTGGGCCAGGAACCGGTCAGCCAGTTCGAGGTTCGTGATGTGTTCGGCGATCCGGGCGCGCTTCGCGTTGACCAGGCCGATGCGGTCGGCTCGTTCTCCTGCGGCGAGTTCACCGATCTCGGCGAGGGACAGCCCGGCCCGCTGGCTGATTTGGATCAGGCGGGCCTGGCCGATGGTCTGGTCGTCGTAGACGCGATGCCCGGAGGGCAGCCGACGCGGGGTGAGCAGTCCGATGTTCTCCCAGTGTCGCAGGACATGGGTCGCCACTCCGAGCAGGGCTGCCGCACCGCCGATCTTCAACTCCACTGTGGACATCACGCTCCTTTACTTCAGGTCGGCCTGAAGTTATACCGTCCCGTCATCGAACCCACCACCCGATCGCGAGAGGGACAGGGCTGCCATGTCCGACGCTGTGAAATCACCGACGCTGGCCGCATGCTGTGGCGCGGTCGCAAGCCTGGCCACGGGTCTTGTTCGTCCCCGACGCCGCGACCAGCGGTTTCTGCACAGCTTGACCGACACGGGGCTACCGGACACAGCGGTTTCGGTCACCGTGTCCGCACTGAGACAGGTGCCACGATCCGTGCCCACCGCGCTGATCGTGGAGGGATTGCGGCAACCGAGGCGCATCGAAAACTCGCTGCAGTCGTTCGTGATCACCCACCCGGAAGCGACGTTCATCGTGGATCCGGGCGTCTGCGTGGATGTCGACAGCCGCGCCATTGCGGAACTGCCGCCGTTCCTGCGGGCCGCAGTGCGTCCCCCGGCAGACACCGTCGCCACCGTTACCGCGCTGCACGAGCGGCCGGGCCCCCGCCTGGACTTCGCGCTGCCGACGCACACGCATTGGGACCACGTATGCGGACTCCTCGATCTTCCCGAACTGCCAGTACACCTGCACCGCCGCGAACACGACTGGGTCATGCAAGGCTCGATCGCGCCCGTGGGCGGCGTCCGCGAGGCCCTGCGCGGCCGGGGCACCGTCCAGTACGAACTGGACGGCCCGCCGATCCTCACTTTTACCGCCAGCCACGACCTCTTCGGCGACGGTTCCGTCGTGCTCGTCGACCTCGCGGGACACACCCCTGGCAGCGTGGGAGTTCTGGCGCACACGGCAGCAGGCTGGGTGCTGCTCGCCGGCGACGCCGCCTGGCACACCGACCAGATCGAGCTCATCCGGCAAAAGGCCGGCTACCCCGGCAAACTCGCCGACGAAGACCGGCACGAGACCTTCCGGACGCTGCACCGCCTGTACGCCGTCAAGGACCGAGTCACGATTATCCCGACGCACGACCACCGCGCGGCCCAGCAGCTGCGGTTGACGCCGGAGCGGAAGGTGTAGCTGCCCGGGGGCGGGCGGGGGGTGGTGATGGTGTAGTCGGAGACGTACGAGCAGGTGTAGATGCCGCTGCCGGGTTCGCTGGAGGCCCGGTGCGTGATCGCGGGGAAGGCCACAGGGGTTTGGTCGGCTCGGGCATCGGAGTAGTAGACGGTGACCGGCACGGCCGGGAACCGGTGGTGCCTTGGGCGTCGGTGACGGTATTTCTTGACGGTGCCGGTGTACGCGGTGCTGGCGATCTTGCGGGGTGGTGATGGTGTACTTCCGGCCGGTGGTGCAGGGGAGGCCGTCCAAGGCGCAACTGACGCCCGCGCCGCCGTTGGCGTCACCCCGCCAGTTCGGGTGGAGGGGAGTCGCGCCGGGGCGTCGACGCGCCCGTTGGGGTGGGGCTGGTGGCCGCAGTGACCGGCCGACACCGCCGCGTTCGGCCAGCCAGAACCCCTCACCCCGCCCGCTCCGCTCACAGGCGCCCGCGTCGGCCGCCGCCCGCCCTGCAGAACCCCCGCAACTGCGGCCTCGCCGGCCGACTGCCCGGTCACCACCCCCCCGCAACCTTGATAGTCGCCGAACTCCACCGGGCCGGGATTGGCCACCGGCTCGGCTTCCGGACCGAGGTCGGACACCGACTCGGCAACTGCTTCGTGCAGCGGGCGGACCTGGTGGTCCGCGCGCCGGAGGCCGGGGTGCCGGTGCTGCTGGTGGAGGTCGACCGCCGTACCGATGACGCGCACGACCTGGTGGCGAAGCTGTGCCGGTACTGGGAATGGGGCCTGCTGCCGAAGGACGCGGACAAGCGCACCGTCGACCTGGTCCGCTCGCGGCCGGACGCGATCGGACCAGGTCGTCGGCCACGAGCAGCGGCTGTGGTGCGGGGTCTACCCACCGACCGACCGCGAGGGCCTGGTCCCTCTCGCGTTCGTGTTCGCGGACACCACGACCACGAAGGTTGCCAACACGGTCACCGGTTGGAGGAGGCCGGCCGCCGCTACTGGGCGCCGCGCTGCTACGACACCCTCTACGAGAACGCCACCAGCTCGCGCGACTGCCGCCGAGGTGGTGCCCGTCGTCGTCACCACCCTGGCGCAGTTCCAGGAGCACGGCGCGGACGCGGCGATGTGGCGGCGCCTGGCCCGACCTCGCCCACGGCGTCCGAGTAGATGTGGAAGGCCGCGTTCGACAAGCTCGACGGTCACGCCATCTACCGCGCTCGGCAGGCCCGCGCTGGCTTTGTTCACTTCTAGGGGTTCTGGCTCAGGTTATGTGGTGCCGACACGGTGGGTGACGACCGGGAGTGAGTGGGGCGGTGTGCACCAGGACCGAGGGGTTGGGCCCTGGTGTTATAGGGCGATCAGCCCGGCTGGTGTCTCCCGGAAGCCGCAGGCGTCGAAATAGAACGAACGCAGATGTTCCTCGAAGTCGACATGGAGCCACTCGCACTTCGCGGCACAGGCTTCTTTGGCTGCGACTGCGACAAGCGCGGCTCCAACCCCTCTCGACCGAAAATGCCGGGCGACCACCGTGTCCAGAATGAAGGCGTGTGCTCCACCGTCCCGGACAACGTTGACGAATCCGATCAGAGAGTCGTTTTCCCACGCGCAGACCCAGCCAAGGCTGTGGCGCTCGAGCCGTGCCCGCCAGTCGGTCTGAGCGACCAGGGAGCCGAAACCGTCGGCGTGCAATCCGTTGAGGGATGCGTTATCGAAGTCGCCCCGCCACTCATACTCGATCGCCACGTCCGGATCCTAGGGCGTCTTTTTCGGATCTTGCCAGTTTTGGCTCCGGTGGTGGGGTGCGGGATATGGCGGGGCCCCGGACGCTACAGCGTCCGGGGCCGGTCGGAGCGCGTGGTCAGTGAGCGGCGTTCGACACTTCGGTGCCCTTGGGGGTCAGGAAGAACACGACGGCGGCCACACCGGGCATGAGGATGCCGCCGATGAGTCCGGCGCTCTGGAGGGAGTGGGTGAAGGCGTCGGTGGCGTGGGTGGCGAGGGTGGGCGTGTGGAGTCGGGGCGAAGGGGGATGCGATCGTGCTGCACCGCCGCGTCGCAGGCGGCCCGACCGTCTGGACCACCCCGACAAGCCCACAGAGTAAGCTCGGCGCGTCCTTCTCGCCTGCCTGTTCCTGCGCGATCCGAACGGCCTTCCCGTCCTTCTGCGATCCCGGGTCTATGAGAGCGCCCACGGACGCGAGATCTGGCAGTTTCCCGGCGGAAACCTTGACCACGACGAGTCCCCACGCACAGCCGCGGTCACGGAGACGGCTGAGGAGACCGGCCTCGCCCGTACCAGCGACCGGCTCCTGGCCGTGCGTTTCCTCCCACCCGAGCCATCCTGGCCCGCCACAAAGCACGGCTACGTGTTCGACGGAGGCAAGCTGACCACCGCAGAGCTGGCGGCCATCCGGCTCGATCCGGCGGAGGACACCGAGTGGGCGGCGCGCACTCCTACCCAGTGGGAACGCGTACTGCCGGCAAGGGCGTACTAGCGACTTCACGCCGTCGACACACCCATACAAAGGCTCACCACGGCGCACATCGAGCACACCACCGACGGCGCAGAAGGGGCCAGTCCGTAGACGTGCAGGACCCAGCCGAGCCGCCGGACGTGAGAACCGCACACCAGACGACCTCCTGCACGTCCGCCGTCCCGGATGCAGCCGGGCGACGGCCTCGCTCGCACCGACGGTGTTTGCCGTCGTCCTGGTGGTCTGTACTGGCAGGACTCGCAGGTGGCAGCCAGGGCAGACCGCCCGTCGCGACTGCTCAAGGGCCCTGACGGCGGGGGACTGGTCGCGATGAGATGCGGCCGTGATCCCTGGGTCGAAACGTGCCCGGCCTCGGGCACCGGTAGCTCCCCGCCGGAAGCGGGCTGGGGCCCGTGCCGTCGCCCGCGAACGCCGCGCCCGGTCAGTGCGGGGCGCGAGGTCCGTACAGGGCCGCAGGTTGGTTGGTCATAAGGGCCCAGTACCGGCACCCGTAGCTCCAGTGCCACCACTCCGAGCCGTAGTTGATCAACCCGGCGGCATTCAGGGCGGCAGCCAGCAGGTCCTGGTGCGTGCGGGCCTGCTGGCTGATCGAGGCGGAGTTCGTGTAACAGGCGCCGTCGCTCTCCTCGGGGTTGGCGTTCACGCGGGTGCCCATGTCGAGCTCGGTGCCGTCGGCGTCCACGAGGGTGAGGTCGACGGCGGCGCCGGCGCTGTGCGGGGCGATCTCCGGCGGGGACACGTACCGGCTGGTGGCCTGGTGGACCTGTTCGTCGGACCAGGTCGGGTTGGCCGCGCGAAGTTTCCCGGCATACTGCTCGAAGTACAGCCGCTGCAGGTCGGGCGGGCGGTAGCCCTCGACGAAGAGCAGGCGCAGGCCGTCGGGCAGGAGCGACTGGGCGTGGACGAGCCGGTCGAGGACGCCGCGGCGCAGGTGGGCGTACGCACCGATGGCGTCGGCGCGGCGGTCGTCGACCAGCAGAGTTCCGCGCACGTCGACGAGCGGTTCGCCGGAGTCGGCGACGGGGACGGCCGCGACGCGCGGGTCGGACATCAGGACGAGGGGATCGGGGGCGAGGGTGACGTGCATCCAGGGCGCGGCGTTCTCGCGGTAGGAGTGGCCGAGGGGCTCGATGCCGGTCTGGTCGGTGAGGCTGAACCCGGTCACCATGACCGTGCGGGAGCCGTCGGCCACGGACACCAGGTGCGTTCCGCAGTCGGGGCAGAAACCGCGTCGGAGGGTCGGGCCTGTTAACCGAACTAACTCAGCTGTCTTCGCAGGTCAGGACGGGTATCTGCTAGCTTCCCGATGTGCTTGATGAGCAGCGGTCCGGAAGGGACCTGAGGACCTTCGTCCTGCCCGAGTTAGGCCAGCTACTGAAGACGGGAGATCCCTGGGAGCCGTACAGGGTGCTGGATGGCCTCGGGAGGCCGGTCGAGCCCGCTGCGCTCTACCTCAAGGAGCTGATGGCGAGGGACAGCTCGCCGTTGACGCCACGTTCGTACGGCATGGATCTGCTGCGCTGGTTCCGGTTCCTATGGGCGCTCGGGATCGAGTGGGACCGTGCGACCCGGGAGGACGCCCGGGACTTCATGTTGTGGATGAAGGTGGCGGACAAGCCGAAGCGTGTCCATTGGCGCCATCGCGGCAAGGTTCCCTCCGAGGTCCCGTCGCCTCGCAGTGGCAGGCCGGTACCAGGGACACCGAATCCGGTGACTGGTAAGCCCACGGTCGGGACCAAGTACTCGCCGGCAACCCGTGCTCATTGCGAGACGGTGCTGCGGGAGTTCTACAACTTCCATCTGGATGAAAGCACCGGTTCGTTGCTGGTGAACCCCTTCCCGCTGGTCCGTGGGCGCCGCTTGTCCCAGCTCGCGACACGGCGTGATGGTGGGAAGAAGCACCGGAACCGACGCACGGGCCTCTACCGGCCGACCGTTCCGCAGCGGGTCCCACGGCGGATTCCCGACGAGATGTACACCAAGGTCTTCACCGGGCTCCGTTCTCATCGGGACCGCGCCTTGCTGGCCTTCTGGGTCGCCACTGGCGCCCGCGCCGAGGAGCTGCTCACGGTCAAGCAGGGCGGCGCGGTTGTCGGCGAGCAGACCGTCAGTGTGATCCGCAAGGGCACCCGCGACTATCAGGACCTGGCCGCAACCCCGGATGCATTCGTCTGGCTGCGGCTCTACCAGGAGTCCGCGTGGAAGAAGGGCGTCCCCCGGGGCCGCCACCATCCGCTGTGGTGGACGCTGCGGCGCCCATGGCGGCCGCTGGAATACGACGCGGCGCGCATGATGTTCAACCGCGCCAACGATCTCCTGGGCGCCAACTGGACCCTTCACGATCTGCGGCACACGGCGACGTTCCTCATGCTCGATGACCCCAACATGCCGCCGGTCTACGTGCAAAAGATCCTCGGCCACAAGTACCTGTCGACCCTGGACATCTACAACCGTCCGACCAGGGACGACGTCATCAGAGCTGGCCTTGCCCACCATGCCCGTCAGGAGAAGCGACGCGAGGAAATCCCCGTGCCCGTTGACGAGCCGTCCTACAACCCCGACTCCCTGTCCATCCTCTTCGGCCGGGACGCGACATGACGAGCACTGCAACACACGTCGGCTCGAGCTTCGTTCCGAAGGTCACCAGCATGGTGGGCGCCGAAGAGCTCAAGCTGATGAACCAATTCCCGCATCGGGAGAGACCAAGCACGTGGGAAGCGACCGCAATCACACGTGAAGAGGTCCTTGAGCGGGTCGCTCGCCCACCACTACGAGCTGTGGAACCCAGCGCCCAGGCGAATCGGATGTTCGGGGCACGTCTCCTGCTCGACTGGCTGATGACCTTTCCTGGAGAAACCTGGCAGCAGCGCTGGCAGACGAGCCCTGCCCACGGCCAGCACATTGCGTCGCAGGGGTGGAGGGGTGCCTTCGCAGCCTGGGCCCGCCTGGAAGGGCGAGTATCTCGCCGTGAAACGCTCCTCGTCGGGCTGCTGGCGTTGCTCTGCGCGGATGCCGTCAGACCCGACCCGGAGTTCCTCATCGGGTCAAGATCGCGGCACCTTCGGCCGGCGCTGGAGACCACACGAGACCCCGAGGGGTTCGCCCGCTTGAGGGCTTCACTGCCGACCAACATCTCGGCTGCGAATATCTCGTCCGGACTGAAGACCATTGCGGAGATCATGGCCTGTCGAGGCGGCGCCATCAAGGACATCGTCGTCGGCGACCTGTTGCTCTGGCAGAGCAAAAATCCGCGCAACAGCAATGGACGGATCCAGCTCGCCTACACCTGGCTACGCGACTCGGGTCTCTTTCCAGCAGACGCACCGCACACGCTGTTCCGGATCTCGAACCGTACCGGGCAACTCACCCCGGCGGACCTTGTCGACCGCTACGAACTGAAGTGCCGTCCGATCCGCGATCTCTTGGTCGCCTACCTCTCCCATCGGTCCGTAGGGCTCGACTTCACGACGCTGCAGGCACTCACGATCTCGCTGGCGCTTCGCTTCTGGGGCGACCTGGAGCGGCATCATCCGGGCATCGACTCTCTTCGGCTGCCTGCCGAGGTGATGACTGCCTGGAAGGTCCGCCTGGCCACGAAGACCGTCCGCAAGCGCCTACCCGACGGATCCTTTCGTGAGTTCACAGAGCCACGCCGAGGTGCAATCGGGATCAAAACCCAGGTCAGAGCCTTCTACCTGGACCTGGCGGAGTGGGCAGTGGAGGACCCCGGCCAGTGGGCTTCGTGGGTGGCACCCTGTCCGATCAGCGAAGCTGAGTGCTCGGGCAGAAAGGCTGAGAAGCAGCTCAAGGCCCGCATGGACCAACGTACTCGCGAGCGCCTGCCGGCCCTTCCCACGCTGGTGAAGACGGCGCACCGCCAGCTGAAAGAGGCCACCATCCGCCTCGATGCACTCAACGCTGCCCCGCTCGGTTCGGATTTCAGCGTGCTTGGTGAGACGTTCAGAGTTCCGCGCTTCAGTAAGTGCGCCGACGGGCGTCCGATTCATGCCTGGGATGCGAAGGGCACCCGGCGCTCATTCGCGGGTGAGGAGCGCAGCGCATTCTGGGGGTGGGCTGCCATCGAGATCTTGCGGCACACCGGCATCCGCATCGAGGAACTCCTCGAGCTGGGGCATCACAGCATCGTCAGCTACAGGCTCCCCACTACTGGGCAGACCGTTCCGCTCTTGCAGATCGCCCCGTCGAAGACGGACCAGGAGCGACTTGTCTTGGTCACGCCGGATCTGGCGGACGTGTTGAGTACGGTCGTCTCTCGAGTCCGAGGCTCGGACGGGCGAGTACCTGTTCTTCGTAGCTATGACCACTACGAACGGGTCTGGAACCCGCCGATGCCGCTCCTGTTCCAGGATCGCTCTGGTGGCTACCTGCGTCCGCTGTCACGAGCGACCATCCGTCGGGGACTCGACGTCACCTTGTTGGCCTCAGGTCTGACAGACAGCGCCGGTGACCCGCTCATCTTCCAGCCCCACGACTTTCGCCGGATCTTCATCACGGACTCCATCCTCAACGGCCTGCCACCTCACATCGCCCAGGTCATCGCTGGTCACGACCACATCGGAACGACGATGGGATACGCCGCGATCTACCCCACTGACGCCATCGAGGCACATCGAGCGTTCATCGCCCGGCGCCGGGCTCTGCGACCTGCCGACGAATACCGCACCGTCACTCCTGAGGAATGGGGAGAGTTTCTCGGACACTTTGAGCGCCGCAAGCTCGCCCTGGGCGACTGCGGCCGCGCCTACGGAACTGACTGTGCTCACGAACACGTCCCGTTGACCGAACTAGCTTGGGCTCTCTTCGAGGTCAACTCATAGTGAAGACAAGGGGATTGTTGCTCCTGCTGGCGGGTCGCGGTGACTGCGCGTGCAGTGGTGGATCTGGTTTCATCGCGTGTCGTCGAGTAGGTCGGCCCGTGGAGGTATGGATGCCAGAGCACAGCACGACGGTCCGCGACGTGGCGGCGCTGAGGGTGCCGAGGGTCGGCCGCGTCGAGAAGACCGATGACCCTCTGCGGCCGTTCCGGCTCGTAGACGCTGATGGCATCGAGGTGGCTGCGGTCAGCGAGTTCCTGCACCACATGCTCGCCGACGACGCGAGTCCGACGTCGCTGCGGTCCTACGCCTATGAGCTGTTGGCGTGGGTCCGGTTCTTGCGCGCCGTGGACGTTCCCTGGTATCTGGCGAGCCGGGTCGAGGCCCGTGACTTCGCACTGTGGCTGAAGACGACGAAGAAGCCGCCTCGGCGGCGGCGTCCTGATGCGCCCGCCCCGGGTTCGGTGAACCCGGTAACAGGGAAGGCCGCGCCCGGCGAGAACTATGCCGCTCGGACCAGGCGGCATGCTCGCGCGGTGATCCGCTCGTTCTACGAGTACCACCGAGAGACCCACGGCCGACCGCTGATCAACCCGTTCCCGCAGGGAGGGGCTGCCGACGAGGGGAGTCCGAATGCGCATCACAATCCGATGCAGCCGTTCCGGCGGCCCTCGCGTCGGGGCACCTATCAGCCCAAGGAGCCCAAGCCGACCCCGAGGATCATTCCTGACCAGGCGTTCAACGACCTGTTCGCCGGGTTGAAGTACAACCGGGACAGGGCTCTGATCGCGTTCTACATCTCCACCGGCGCTCGCGCCTCCGAGCTGCTGGGTGTCGCGCAGGGCCGGGTCTCGCCCGGGGGCCAGACGATCGGTGTGGTCCGAAAGGGCAGCCAGGTCCTGCAGCACCTTCCCGCCTCCGCCGACGCGTTCGTGTGGCTGCGGCTTTACCAGCAAGAACTGCGCGGCATGGTCCCCAAGCACCCGTCGGAACCGCTGTGGTGGACGCTTCGCCGACCCTTCCGCCCGCTGGAGTACGACGCGGCCCGGATGGTCTTCACCCGTGCCAACCAGTTGCTCGGGGCGAATTGGACCCTGCACGACCTGAGGCACAGCGCGGCCAAGAGGATGGTCCGCGATCCGAACCTGACCCTCGCCGACGTGCAGTGGGTCATGGGACATGCCCACATCACCACCACGGAGATCTACATCGCTCCCACGCCCGACGAGGTCGTCGCCCACGTCCTGGCCCACCATGAGCGACAGCGCGCCGAGCAGGCCAAGCCGCCGGCCCCGCCGGCGCCGGGTTACCGCCCCGAGGTGCTGGCAGCGCTGTTCGGCACCTCGGCTACAGGCGGCGAGAGCCGGTGAACCCTACCGCGAACGTCGACGTTGCCAGGGCCGTCGAGTCACCTGAGGTAGACAAAGCGCTGGAGTGGGATCCGCGAGTCGGCGAAGCGAGTTGGTGGCAGACCCGTCAGAACCGGGAGAGCCTGGTCGAGCGGCTGCTGAGTTCGTTCACCGACCCCGGTGCGGGCCTGACCCGCGACAAGACCCGGCGGCGGGGCCTGGGCAAGCTGCTGGACTGGCTCGAAGGCCAGCCCGGAGAGACCTGGCAGGACCGTTGGATGGCCAGCGGGGCGGACGACGCCGGCTTCGAGTGGACCGATCTGCCCCTGCAGGGACGCGGCACGCCCAAGAGCCACTGGCGCGATGAGCTGGCCACGGGACTGGTGCTCCTGGTCGCCGGGCAGGCGATCCGCCCCAGCTACCCGTGGCTGCTGCGGCAGCGCGTGACGGTGATGCTCACCGAGTCCCGGGCCGCCAGCGACCCCGATGCCTTCCAGCGGCTCGAAGAGCTGGCTCAGCATGCGACAGCCACAGCGAGGTCCGACGCCCTGAACAAGGTCACCTGGATTGTGATCCGCAAGGGCGGCCTGGTCAGAGACATCACCGTCGGCGACTGCATCGAGCTGACCACCGCGTTGGAGGAACACCACTTCCGGGGCAGCGCCGGCCGGCCACTGTTCTACGCCCTGCTCAAGGAGACCGGCGTGCTGCCGGCCAGCGCACCACTGCGGCTGCGGGCGCTTCGCATCGAAGGCCGTCGCAGCGTCGAGCAGATCGTCGACGCGTACGGCATTGAATGCCAGGCCGTCCGGGACCTGCTGGTCGAGTACTTCACCGAGCGGGCTCCCGAGCTCGACCATGTCTCGCTACGTTCGATCGCCCGCAACCTGTGCCGCCTGTTCTGGCGCGACCTGGAGATCCACCATCCCGGCATCGACTCGCTGCGACTGACGCCCGAGGTCACGCAGGCGTGGAAGGAACGCCTGGCCTACATCCGTGACGCCCAGGGCCACCCGGTGCGGCCACGGGTGAACTTCCGCAGCGAGCTGGTGTTCGTCCGGGCGTTCTACCAGGACATCGCCCGCTGGGCCGCCGACGATCCAGCTCGATGGGCGCCCTGGGTGGCGCCGTGTCCGATCAAGGCGAACGAGTGCGCGACGAAGAAGTCCAGGTCCGGAGTGAAGTCCCGGATGGACCAGCGGACCAGGGCCCAGCTGCCGCTGCTGCCTGCCCTGCTTCGAGCCGTCGAGCGGCAGCGCAAGGACGCCGAGGCCCGCATCACTGCGGCTCGGGCGACGCCGGCTGGTGGACGGTTCCTCGTCGCCGGGGAGGAGTTCGAGCGCTGCGGATCCGGGCAGGCCCGCCGCGTCTACGTCACCGAGGTGTCCGCCGGCAAGAGGCGGAACCTGACCCACGAGGAGGAGGCGGCGTTCTGGTCCTGGGCGACGGTGGAGGTGCTGCGGCACACCGGCATCCGGATCGAGGAGATGCTGGAGCTCACCCACCACAGCTTCATCGCCTACACCCTGCCCACCACCGGCGAGGTGGTGCCAATGCTGCAGGTCGCCCCGTCCAAGACCGATGCGGAGCGACTGCTGCTGGTCTCCCCGGAGCTGGCAGAAGTGCTGACCGCGGTGATCTTCCGGGTCCGGGCCGGGAACGCCGCTCTGCCGCTGGTGTCGGCCTACGACGTGTTCGAGCAGACCTGGAGCCCGCCCATGCCGTTACTGTTCCAACGCCGGTACGGCACCGAGGATCGGCCGCTGACCCGCAGCTACATCCGCGAGTGCCTGGTCGCGACCTCGCAGTCCGCCCAGATCACCGTGGCCGGCGACCCGCTCGAATGGCGCCCCCACGACTTCAGAAGGATCTTCGTGACAGACGCCATCCGCTCCGGACTGCCCCCGCACATCGCCGCGAAGATCTGCGGCCACGCCGCTCTGGACACCACCATGGGCTATGCCGCGATCTATCCGGAGGACGTGATCTCCCATCACCGGGCCTTCATCGCCCGCCGCAGAACCGAGCGGCCCAGCGAAGAGTACCGCGAGCTCACCACCACCGAATGGGACGAGTTCCTGGCCCACTTCGAACTCCGTAAGGTCGCCCTGGGGACCTGCGGCCGCGACTACGCGACCCCGTGCCAGCATGAAAACGCCTGCGTCAGATGTCCCCTACTTCTCGTGGACCCGGCCCAGATGCCACGTCTCCAGGAGATCCACGCCAACCTCATCGACCGCCTCCAAGAGGCCAAGGACCAGGGCTGGCTCGGAGAGGTCGCCGCCATCGAGACCACCATGGCCGCCGCAGCGCAGAAACTGGAGGCCATGCGCGAGCGTGCAGCCCAGCCGTCCACCGTCCAACTCGGCATGCCCGACATCCGCCGCGACACCGGCCGCAGCAGCGCCGACGCTGAGACATCCTTCCCGACGGGTCCTAAGCTTCGCGGATGACCTACGAAGAGCTGGGCTGGGAACCGATAGCGGCCCTTCCAGAAGGCGAGCCCGAGACGTCCTTCGGCGGGCGTTGGGAGGACCGGCTCTGGTTGAACGTTCCTGGCCCCTTCTACACCGGCATTGCCGACAACTGTTGGACGGGCCGGCTGCACGCACCGCGTCATGTGCTCTACGGCGGCGAGTACTTCGGCGAATATGTGTATCGCCAGCCGACGACCACGGCCGAGGTCTTGAACCTGGTGACAGCGGCCCAGGAAGATCCGTACCGCGGCTATGCCTGCGACGGCGACAGCCGATGGACACCCGAGGCTGTTCGGGACTGGTGGCGCGACCATGGACAGGTCACCGAGTACCTGGAGTCCCTCCTGCCAGGATGGTCGTCCAGCGACAGGTCTGACGAGCGGGAAGCCGCAGAGGGGCTGAGGGACTTTGCCGCCTACATCACTGAAGGGCTCGGCGCGGACCTCCGGAAGTACCTCTTCCGGCTTGAAGAGGGCCACTACCCGAAGAGCTCCGGACCACTGCCCGAGCTCCGATAAACAATGACGGCCACGGGGTGCTGGTGCTCTCGCACCTGGACCCCGTGGAGTGGGATCAGGTACCTGACTACCCGGCTGGGCCTCAGACGCCAGGCGGAAGAACCTCGATGATCTCGGCGATGCCAGCGAGAGGTTGGGCCTCGTGCATTGCTATTACGTCACCAGACTTGAGATGCCGCCACTGCTCGGGTTGAAGGGGGGCCAGACGCACGTCGGCCGTCTCTCCGGGACCGAGTTGCGGCGCGAACTCCACCCAGATCTTTGCGATGTTCAGATCTCGTTGCCCGTCTGCGGTGCGGTTGCCGATGTCCCACAGCGGCCTGAGTCGCCCATCCCCTGAGAAGGTGCTCTGGCGTCCGCCCTCGTCGGCGCCCAGCAGAGTCAGCGTCGCGCGAACGGTGCCGTGCCTAACTTCCCAAGCCCGCCACTCGCACCAACGGCGGCTGCGGTCGAGCATCATCTGCCGGGCGGCCTCGGCGAGCATCTCCCAGAAGCCGGTGGACACGGGATGGACGTCGGCGATCTCGATCAGCACGTCCAGCGCCATCTCCCATTCCTGGAAGGCGATCTCCTCGCGAACATTCCCGACCGACTGGCCGTTCTCCGCTATGGCGTCCTCAGGCAGCAGTTCGACAGCCCGCCGAAGAAGTGTGAACGCGTCATCCATATGCTGGATTCTCGCCTGGTCCCGGGGCTTTGTCACAGACGACCTGACCCGATCCGGCAGCGCGACACGCCCGGGCGCCCCACCGACCTCAAGATCTCTGACCGCTACATTCAGTAACCCGCCCGTCGTCTGCCTCCGCCGGACCCAGCTGAGCTGGTTCGGATAAGCCTGTGTCCGATGCCCCGCCCTGATCGTCCACGCGACAGAACGTCCCCGGCTTGTCGAAATTCGCGACAACCTCCTCACGCGCATCTTGGAAGCCGAAAGGGAAGGCTGGCTCGGCGAGATCGAAGGGCTGCAGAGCAGCCTGACCCACGCCGAGGAGAAGCTGGCCCAACTCGACGCCCACATCTCCCGGAAGCAGGAGTCCGTCGACCTGGGAATTCCTACCTTACGAGAGATTGCTGCTCGCGCTACCGCAGTCTCCACACCGCCGGAGCCTGCATGACTGATGAGGATCTGTGAAATCGGCTCTGGCCACAGTTTCGTGAGCCCGTTCAGAAGGACCGGTAGATCCCCTCGGGATCATCGTGAGCCCATGCGGCGTACTCCTCGAAGCCCAAGTTGCCGATGCTCAGGTTCGCGTGGACGTCGTGGAGCCCGGCGGGGATGGTGCGGAAATCGCGACCGAACTCGGTCAGCTGCTCGTAGTCTTCTTCGTCTACGCACTCCTCCCGCGTCAGTGTGGTGACCGCCAGCAGCGGGTGGCTCTCGGCCTGCATGGTTGTACGGTCGGCGAGAAAGATTACGGCCAGGTTGTCGTCGCCGCAGACCGCAGGCAGCACCTCATCAACGGTCGCCCCTGCCCAAGCCGGATCGTCGATGACGTGGACGCGTGCCTCGAACTGCCTGTCTCCCCAGGGCTCCATCAGCGCCGCCATCACGTCCTGCCACGCCTGGTCGTCGAGGTAGTCGGTTCTGATGACCAGGGCATCGAACTCATCACGGCCGGTGACCGCTGGCAACGCTCTCATGGATCCTTCTCCTCGGTGACAATCGGTGAGCCGTGCCCGACTGTCTCATGGGCCGTTTTCAACGAGCCTCATCATCCCCGTCGCCCGAGTACGGGACACCCCTGGTAGTTCGGAGAAGGTAGGTCGCGTACCACTTCGGCTCGCCGCCGGGCCCGGTCCAGATCAGGGAGTCCAGGGGGAAGCCGACCCACAGCACTGCGGGCCCGCCGGAGATCCGTGTCTCATGGACACAGGAACACACATGCGGATCATCCGGTACGCCGGTGACCTGGTAGGAGATCTGGCCGCACTGGCAGTGCCCCGCTCGTACCGGCGCGGGAGCCGCTGTTGCGGCTCGTGCGGCCGGCAGGGGCAAGCAGGCACGGCTGGGGCGCCGGGGGCGGGGGAGGTGTTGCGCATGTGAGTCCTCGTTTCGGAGTGGTCCGGGGCTACGGGGCGGTGAGGTCGGTGGCGTCGGGCAGTTCGGTGAGCGGCTGTCGTGCGGCGCGGGGCAGCCCGAACCGTCCTCGGGCGTGGTGGACGGCGGTGAGATGGTCGGCTGCGCCGGGGCCCCAGTTGAACAGTTCGATGACCTGCTCTGGGGTGGCCAGCGCTCGTACGTAGGTCTGGCCCGTGGCAGGGTCGGGCCGGGAGGGGCCGATGCCGGTGAGGACAGCTGCCATGCGGACGCGCGTGCACGGCCCGGCGCTGTGCTCCCGGTCCGGCAGGTGGCCGAGGAGAACCGGAGGGCCGATGCGGGCGGAGGCCTCTTCGAGGGCCTCGCGGACGAGGGTTGCCGCGGGGTCCTGATCGTCTTCGGTCTCGGGTGTGCCGCCGGGGAGGCAGGCGGCACCGTTCACCGGATCGAGGAGTACCAGGACGCGGCCGTCGGGGGCGAAGAGCCACCCCCAGCTCTGGCAGACGGGGAGCCCGGCCGGGTCGGGCCCGTCGTGCCAGGGCCAGTGGTGGACTGCGCGGTTCCGGGTGAAGGCGTTCACGCGGTCGAGGAGGGTGGGGGAGAGGGGGCGGCCGTCCTCGAGGATCGCGGGGCCGGCGCCGTTGAGGCGGGCGCGCAGGGCGGACAGTGCGCGGCGGGCATCGTCCGGAGACATGAGCGCGGGCAGGTCGGCCGGTTCGACGAAGTCGACGCCCTCGATCTCGCCCGGTGCCGGGCGGATGGCCGCGATCCGGTCCTCGTCCCAGACACCGCCGTCGAAGACGTGCAGCAGTTCACCGGGGAACCGTACGGCGGGAGAGGTCCTGCGGCCTGCCGGGGACACCCAGTCGACGGCCAGCCCCCGTGTGAGGGGCACTGAGACGCCCAGCTCCTCCTGCAGCTCACGGACGGCGCCCTGGGCCGGAGACTCGCCGGGATCCAGCGCGCCGCCGGGCAGGAGACGGGTGGGCCGGTAGCCGACGCGCTGGACCAGGACCCGGCCGTGCCGGTCGGTGATCAGGACCGAAGTGCCGGCCCACAGCGCGTGGGAGGCGCGCAGCGCACCGTACGCCGTGTCGGTCATCCTCACGCTGGGATGTTCGTCGGGTGCTGAAGTCGTGGTCATCTTCACGCCCTTTCTCTTCGACCGGTGGGGTTTGCCCACGGGCGCAGGTCAGGTGGTCAGGTTGGCCGGGTCGCCCTGCACGGGGCCGGTGCCCAGGCGGGTGAAATGCTCGGTCCGGATGGTCCGGAGCCGGTCTGCTTCGGGGAGACGGGCGAGGATTCCGGGCAGGGGCCGCTCACGCACGGCTTCCCCCGCGTGTGAGCTGATGGCGCACCACTTCGTCTCGGCGAAGGGCATGACGCCGACGGTGGTGGTGACGTACGCGTCGGGTACCGCGAGGACGCTCTTGCCGACGCCTTCGAGCAGCGCGCGGAGCGGACCGACGCCGGAGACGGGGTGGGTGGCGGCGTACAGAGCCAAGGGCTGCCACGGCGAGCCGGCATCGGGGTGCAGGTGGGCGAGACCGGCGGCTTCGACCGCGAGCAGAGTGATCTGGTGGGTGCGTACGTGGTCGGGGTGGCCGGTGAGCCGGCCGAGGGCGTCGTGGGTGACGACGATGTCCGGGCGGAAGCCGCGGATGTGGGCGACGACGTGACCGACGGCTTCGTCGAGCGGAGCGTCGACGAGCCGGGGCCGGCCGGGCGCGGCTTCCCGGTTGTGGGCGTCGTTGTAGCCGAGCAGGCGCGGGGCGCCGGCACCTAGGACTGCGAGCGCGTCGGCGAGTTCGGGAGCACGTTGGCTGTCCGAGGCCCAGGTCGCGGTGACGACCGCTGTGCGGGCCCCGGCGGCGTGATGCTGGGTCCGGGTGCGCAAACACGGCCAGGAGGCTGGGATACACGAGGTTCTCCGATGCGGTCACGGTACGGGCATGGCGGTGAGGCGTTCCGCGTGACGGGCGAGATGGGGCGCGAGGTCGGGGTGGCCGCCGCGGGCGGTGACCTGGAGGAGCTGGGCGAGCGCGACGAGTTCGCCGGCCCGCCCGGTGGGTGTGTCCAGGACGTGGGCGAGCTCGCGGCGGATCCGGGCTGCCGTGCCGGCCCGCAGGAGGCTGTAGGCGTGCAGGAGCCCGGCGTCGAAACCGACCGGGATCCGCCCCCAGCCCTCCCAGTCGCAGATGACCAGCGGGGGGCCGGTGAGGTTCGCGAAGTGCAGGTCGCCATGTCCGGTGGTCCACGCGATCGCCGGTGCCGGGATGCCGAGGAGGCGGGTGAAGTGCCGGTCGATCCATTGCTGCCGGACCGTCGTCCGCGTGGTGGCCACCGCGGCCGTGGAGGCCAATGCCTCCCGCAGGTCTGCCCACCAGGAGGAAGGCAGATCAACGTCCGTCCCCAGTACGGGGCCGCCGGTGGCAAGGGCCGGCCGCGGCAGGTACGCGGACAGCTCGGCGCGGTAGCGGTGGCCATCGGCGGTCCACTCGGCGACGTCGTGCAGCCGAGGTCGGGGCACCGAGCGGGGGAGCAGCCCGTCTGCGTGCGCGTACCCGTCCCAGGTCGCCCCTGGCGTTTTGTCCTTGGGCCGAGCGACCACGCGCAGCCAGCGGCCGTCGGCCCGGCGGCTGAGGGTGCGCCCCTGCCATCCCCACGTCTCGGTGCCGTGGGCGTGGACCTTGAGCAGGGTGGCGCCGACGGTGTGTGCCCGGCGCATCCGGCTACGTTCGGCAGGCTCCCGGGGCGGGGCGAACACCGCTGTTGGAGGCGCTTCGTGTGTCGTCATGCCGGTCCGCCCAGCAACCGGGCCGCCTCCACGGACGGGGATCACGTGCACATCCACCGGCACCGTGTGCCGCACCACGCCGTTCACCGTGCACCTCCCGGCCGGCGCGCGAGCAGAACATCGAACGCCCCGTCCTCGACGAGCCCGCCATCCTGCGCCGCGTGCTGCTCCAGCAGGTCCTGGGCCTCGGTCTCGAACCGGGAATGCCGGTGGCCGAAGAGGCCGGGGCGGGCGAAACTGGTGCTGCGCAGGTAGCCGACCACCGTCTTCGGGGTCCACACACGGCGGAGTGGGACGTGGTGCTCCTCGACGTCGCTGAACGCCGAATCGGCCAGGTCGTCCTCGTACCGGCGGCCCGGTTCCGAGTAGGGGCCGGTGGTTCCGGCGCGCCGTTCGGCGCCGAGGTAGGACTGGATCAGCTCCCGCAGTGCGAGGGTCCACGGCGCCGGGTGCGTCCAGAGGCTGCCGTCGCCCATGATCGCCAGCGTGGCGCCCGGGGCGGTGACGCGGCCGGCCATGGCCAGGACGGCCGGGCGGTCCATCCAGTGGAAGGCCCGCGCGCAGGTGACCAGATCAGCCCGGTATTCCTCCTGGGGCGGAGTGAATTCCTCGGCCCGGACGGGATGGAAGGCGGCGGTCCGGCCCGCGAACAGAGGACGGAGGGCAAGATCGGCGTGGCGGAGCATGTCCCGGTCGGCATCCACCAGGTCCAGGCGGGCGAGCTGCGGCAGGACCGGCAGGAGGGCGGCCGGAACCTGGCCGGTCCCGGCGCCCAGATCGAGCAGAACAGGGCGGTGGATGCCGCGCAGGGTGCCGGCAAGCAGGTGGACGACTTCGTCGGGGAGGCCGGGGCGGTGGCGGCTGTAGGCGTCAGCTGCGGCATGGAACAGGCTCACAGGGTCTCCGTCGGGTGATCGGTCTGCCGGGGAGCGGCGGGTTCGTGGGCCACGGGCGCGAGCGGAGGCAGGACCCATGTCAGGGCGCGTGGATCGGTGCCGGACCGGACCTGCTGGGTCCCGCCGTGCTCGTTCATGGTCACGTGGTACGTGTCGGGCCGTCCGGCCAGGACCCAGCGGGCGTGCACGTCCTCCAGCTCGGCCCACACGTCGCGGGGGCCGTGGACGCGGACGGTCGCCTTGCCTGGTTCGGCGACCGCCCAGGAGTCCTCGCCGGGGGCGACGATCGTCATCGTTTCGGCCTGGAAGTCGCGGACGAGCCCGGGCGCCAGGTACGCGGCCGCGAGCCAGAAGCCGTACGCATCGTCCGCCGGCGGCGAGAGTCGGGACGGGCGCGGTGCACCGGGCTCGGCCTTGATTCTGGGCCGCATCGGAACCGCGTCGAGCCATCGGTAGCCGAGCATGGGCCGGTATCCACGCGGCCGCCCCCGCAGCACCGCCTCGATCTCGCCGCCCCTGGTACGAGTGGCCAGAAGCTGTCCGGGCCAGCTGGGCGTGCGGGTCACGAGCGTGGTGAGCAGCAGGCCACCGGGCGCGAGCTGGGCCACCCACGCCTCGGGAACGCGGGGAACGCCGACGCCGGAGTGGATCCGGTCGTACGGCGCCCGCGCTTCTTGCCCATCAAGGGCGTCGCCCACGGCAACGGCCGCGCCGACGCCCAACTGGTCCAGGTTCTGCTGGGCGAAAGCGGCCATGTGCCCGTCCCGCTCCACCCCGATGGCGAGTCCGGGACCTGTGATGGCGGCGGCGAGCGCCAGGGAAATGCCGGGACCGGCACCGAGCTCCAGATACCGCTGCCCGGGGCCGAGTTCGACGGCTTGGAGGGCTTCGACGGTGGCGGGGAGGTAGGTGGACATGGACGTCATGTGTCCGCCGGTCACCGGCCCTCGGGCGAGAGCGTCAAGGGGTTCGCCGTCGCGCTGGAGCAGAACCGACTCGCCGCTGTGGATCAGGTCGAACCACTCCTGACGGTCCTCGGGATGGGAGCCGTCGAGGAGGCGCCAGTCAATCGGATCCGTGCCCGGACCGCTGACCCGCACATACGCGTGAGGGAGCAGGACCTCGCGCGGCAGGCGAAGCAGCGCATCGCGCAGCAGCATGTCCCTCAGGAGTCCGTCCGTCGAGAGCCGGTCGACCAGCTGGGAGCGGGCGCAGAACGCGCCCTCCGATTCCAACCCGGTCACCGTCCCCACCCCAGCTCGCTGTAGGCCCGGCCCGCCTTGATGCCCTCGATCGCGGTGCGCGCGTAGGGGACGATCGGCTCGGGCAGGTCCTTGGTGCTCCACCACTGCCAGGCCACGCACTTGTCCGGCTCTTTCAGTTTGGGCATGCCGTCCCAGGCCCGGGTGCGGAAGACCAGATTGACCCGGGGCTGGGCGCCTGGCCGGTTGACCATGTGGACGGTGTGCACGAGTTCGAGGTCCGCCGGGTCGATCACGAGATCTGCCTCTTCATACGCCTCCCGCACGAGGCAGGCGGTCGCCGATTCCGCTTCGCAGTGACCCGCGAGCAGGTGCCAGGTGCTGGCGGCGAACGCCGATTCGGGGTGGCGTAGACCCAGCAGGACCTGGCCGTCGCGTTCCAGATAGAGGTGGACGCCGACCATGTTCAGTACCGTTCCCGGCGGTGACCCGGCCGGGATGGTCCCAGCCGAAGCGACCGTGGCGACCACGGCGGCCGGGGGATGCTCGGCGGCGTGCCGCTGCAGGAGTTCCCTGGTCGAGGACAGCATCGTCATGTACGGGAACTTTTCGGGGCGCACCCAGGCGACCATCACGCCCTCGGTGAGCGGCAGACGGGCCGGCTCCCCGTTCCACCGGCCGGTGAAAACCTGCACCGGTACGCGCGTCCCGTCCATGCCGGTGACCCACTCGATCACGTACGGCTCCAGGCCGGCGACCGTGAGCTCGGCTTCCTCCCGCAACTCCCTGCGGACGGTGTCGAGCAGGGTCCGGTCCTGCTGTTCCCGGCCGCCGCCGAGGAACGACCAGCACCCCGGCTCCCAGATGTCAGGCTTGTTGGCGTCCCTCAGGTGCAGCAAGTACCGGCCGTGGCCGTCGTGGATGATCGCGGACGCGTTCACGGGTTCCGGCCGCCCGTCCACCCCGGCCCGCAGGAGCTTGGCACGCAGTGTCGGTGAGGTGATCTCCGGCAAAGGGATCCACTGGGCGCCGGACACTTCCTCCTCCTGCAGGGTGAGGACCGGTGGTTCCTCCTCGGCGAGGCAGAACACGTGGCGGAAGTCGTAGTGCTGATGGGCTGGTTCACCCTTGGCGGCGTCGGCGGGGATGTCGTGCACGTCGATGTCGATCGGCGCGTCCAGCAATTGCGGGGTCAGGCACAAGGCTCCCGGCGCGATCCCCGCCTCCTCCACCACCTCGCGCAGCGCACCCGCGAGCAGCGTGCGGTCCTCCCGCTCGACGTGGCCTCCCGGACAAAGGAGCAGCCCTGTCGCCCGATGGGCGATGTGGAGCACCCGGCGGTCGCGGTCGATGACGACGGCGCTGCAGGTCGCGTGACCGGGCAGCGTGGCGCGGCTGAACGGCTCCTCGCTCTCGTCGAGGACAGCCAGCAGCCCCTCCAGGACGGGTCGTTCCTCGGCATACCTGCTGAGATAGGCCTCGACAGTGGCGCGGACATCAGAACGGAAGGGCGGCACGTGATCACCTCGGTACATGTGGAACCGGACGAACGGGCTGGGAGAGAGGGGCGCGCCTTGCGGCGGGCTCCCCGATGAACGCTCCGGGTCGGGAAACGTGTGCAAGGGGATGCATACCGGCCACCTTCCGCGGAGCGGTCGAAGTGCATCCACGGTGACTGCGGGATTGCGGACGGCTGGTCCCGACGGAGTCGCATGCGGAGCCGACCGGTCCAGCAGATCCCACCTCGGCGGATCCACGCCCGGCGCGCCGCGCCGTACGTACGCCTGCGGCATCAGTACCTCGCGCGGCAGCGCGAGGAGGGCGTCGCCGACCGGGCCCGGCCGCAGCGACCCGTCCTCCACGAGCCGGGCGACCATGGCCGCCGCCGCATTCGCTGCGATGTGATCGGGGAACACGGATCCTCCTGGGGCCGTCGGGCTCACGGAGTCGCGGAACCTACATCTGCTCGGGCTCATGGCCGGTGCGTTGCTCCAGTTCCCAGAGGGTCCGGAAGAGCCCGGGTTCGCAGGTGAGCTGCGCGTACGTGCCCTCCTGCACGAGCCGGCCCTGGTCGAGGACGACGATCCGGTCGGCCACGGCGACGTTGGCGAGACGGTGTGTGATCAGAAGGATGGCGCGGTCCTTGGCCAGGTCTCGCAGGCCGGTGAATACATGGTGTTCAGCCCGTGCGTCGAGCGCGGCCGTGGGCTCATCCATCACCAGCAGCTGGGCCTTCCGGTGGAAAGCCCTGGTCAGGATGACGCGTTGCCACTGTCCTCCGGACAGCTGGTGGCCGCCGAACCACTCGGAGGTCAGGAGAGTATCGAGGCCGGATCGCAGGGAAGGCAGCATGTCGGCGGCGCCGGACGCCTCGCAGGCCGCCATGAGCGCGGCGTCGCTGGTGTCGCCCTGCCCCAGGGTGACGTTGTCCCGTAGCGTCAGCGGCAGGTAGGTGAACCGCTGCGGTGCCACCGCCACGTGCTTCCACGCCTCCCAGGGCTCCAGCCGCGCGGTGGTCGCGTGGTCCCAGGCCACTTCCCCGGATGTCGGCAGCAGGAGTCCGCAGATCAGCCGGGACAGCGTCGTCTTGCCCGACCCGTTCTCCCCGACCAGGGCCACGATCTCCCCGCGCCTCACCTTCAACGACACCCCGGTCAGACTGTCCTTCTCCGCGCCGTCGTACCGGTAGGTGACGTTGCGGACCTCGAACCGCTCCGGCGGCGCCGGCAGTACTTCGGAGCCGCGCGCGGTCACCATCGCCTGCCCGTGCGCGTTGTCGATGAAGTTCTGCCAGTCCTGTACGTACCAGCCGGTGCGCACCAGCCGGGCCCCGCCGTTGATGATGCCGCGCACGGAGCCGGTTGCCGTCTGCAGGGCGAAGACCGCGCCGCCGCCGGCCGCCAGGTCCATCCGGCCGGAGACCAGGAGCCCCAGCAGGGTCGCCCAGACTGCCGCCGAGGCGACTCCGCCGGCTGCCGCACCGGCCAGGCCCATCCAGGCCCCCGTGTTCGCGGCCCTGCGTTCGGAGACGTTGACGGAGGCGGCGAGGCGCCGGTAGCGGCCGAGGAGGAACGGGCCGGCCAGGCAGGCCCGCATCTCCTCGCCGGACTCCATGTAGGACATGTGCCAGCGCAGCTTGTGCAGCATCCGCCGGCGCCCCGACGTCTCCAGGCTCGCGAGGTACACCACGCGGGCCGCGCGCACGTACGCGGCGGCCTGCGGCAGGCACGCCAGGAGGAGCAGGGGCAGGAGAACCGGGTGGATCACGGTGAGGACCGTGGCGCCGGCGGCGAGAGTCGCCGTGGCGGCCAGCACGTCCTGGGCTTCCGCCACGAGGTCGGGGGTGACCTGCGCGCCGCGGTCGGCGATGTCGTACTGGTCGTTGTACCCCGGCTTGTTGTTCGCCGAGGCCTCGGCGCCGAGAGCCGCCTCGACCATGCTCACCTCGGCGGCACGCGCGAGGACCGGCCTCAGCCGCCCGGTCAGCCAGGTCACCGTCACCCCCAGCAGGGCGCGCAGACCGGCGGCCCCGGCGATGACGGCCAACTGCGGGGCGGCCTCCCGCAGCCGGTCGGTGATGTCGCCGGAGGCGATCAGCGCGGTGAGGGTGCCGGTGACGGCGAACAGCCCCAGGGCCGCCAGCACGCCGGTGCCGATCTGGCACGCGAGGAGCCCGGCTGTCGCGCCCCGGTCTACCTGCCACGCCATCCGCAGCGACCGGTGCACCAGCACGGGCAGCCGCCGCGCCATCGTGATCGTCGTCATCTGCGCGCCTGCCTGGAGCCGGGACTCGTCCCGATACTGGAACTCCTCCTGCGCCGCACCGCCCCCGTCGGCTGGAGCTCCCTCCGCTTCGTCCGTGCTCGGCTGTTCGGCTGTGCTTCCCGAGGTCAATTCGATCCCCCTGTCGGTCGTCACGGCTGGTTCGCCAGGCTCAACGACACAGCCCTGATATCGAACACACGTCTTTCGGTCGGTTCTGAATTCCCGGGATAGAGCGTTGAAGGAACCGTGGAAACAGCACCGACCCAGCTCTCGCAACGGGACTGCCACAAAAGGCGGTTGGCCGAATCGCCGAGGTTCCCAAATGCCGTGCGCCGGCCGGCGCGTTGGTGCGAACGGGGCCCGTCGGACCTGTGGAGTGCGGGGCTTCCCGTACGCCACGACCCCTGTGGAGCTGACTGTGCACGTGCTTGGTGGCCGCCCTCCAGCGGCCCATCCCGGCGGAACGCCTTCTCGGGCCGAGCGGAGGGCGAGGCTCTGTGCCGATCACTGATTCCGACAACGCGGGAGTGCTCACCACCACCTCGAACGCCACCCCCATGAGGCCGGACAACCGGCCGAGCCTCTGCGGCACCTGGCCGAAGGCCGGGAGTTCGCCTCGCGGAGGACCTTCCCATGCACGTCACCGCCGGCGCACTGCTGGTCCGCGACGGCGCCGAGGTCCTCCTGATCGAGCACCTCACGTACGGGATCGCTCTGCAACCCGGTGGTCATCCTGAACCGACCGATACGACGCTGGTCGGCGCTGCTGTGCGGGAGTTGTCCGAGGAGACCGGCATCGACCCCGGGCAGATCGGCCCCGTCTCGATGCACCCCGTCCACATCGAGTTCGGCCGGGTGTCGGCCAGGCCCGAGAAGGACGAGCCCGACCACGACCACCTGGACATCGGCTACGCCTTCGCCGCAGCGGGCGCCGAGGTCGGCCGCATCCAGGAGTCCGAGGTGACCGGGGCCGCCTGGTACCCGCTGGACGTGGCAGAGCGCCTGGTCGGACCCCGGATCGCGCGGGCGGTGACCACCCCGGCCGGAAGCAGGTAACCCCTGCCCCACCGGGAGTTCTCGCGGGCGGGCTGACGGGCGGGGAACATGCCGTCGCAGAGGCCGTCTGGGCGGGCGTGTTCGGGGTCATGCCGTTTCCAGGGGCTCGGCGACGATCACGAGCCAGCTCGTGATCGTGATGTCGTCCGGCTTGGTCTGGGCGGTGGCCTCGGTGAGGATCGCCATCTTCTGTTCGTAGGAGAGGGCTCCTTCTGAGTGGGCGAGGACGGGGATGGACAGCCAGGCGGCGCGCTCCGCGACGGTGGTGTGCTGGCCGGTGACCTCTGTGGCGATCACCTGCAGCCCGGCCGAAGGCGGCACCCAGGCGATCACCACCGCGATGCTCCGGCTGCTGGAGTCCCTGGGCGGCACCGTTCGCACCGGCGTCACGGTCACCGGGCTCGGCCAGCTGACCGAACTCCTCGGGAACACCCCGGACACGGTCCTGCTGGACACCAGCCCGCGTTCCGCCGCCGCGATCGTCGGCGACCGGCTGCCGCCCCCGGTCCGCCGCGCGCTGACCCGCTACCGGCACGGCCCTGCCGTCCACAAGGCCGACTTCGCGATCGACGGGGACGTGCCCTGGACCAACGAGGACTGCCGCCGGGCCGGCACCCTCCACCTGGGCGGCGGCCCGGCGGAGATCGCGGCCGCCGAGGCCGCCACCGCGCGCGGCACCATGCCCCGCAGGCCCTTCACCCTGGTCGGCCAGCAGTACCTCGCCGATCCGTCACGCTCCGCCGGCGGCGTCAACCCGCTGTACGCGTACGCGCACGTCCGAACGGCTACGAGGGCGACGCCACCGAGGCGGTGACCGCCCAGATCGAGCGCTTCGCACCCGACTTCCGCGAGCGGATCCTCGCGACACACTCCCGCACCGCACACCAACTGGCCGCCTACAACCCGAACTACACGGGCGGCGACATCGCCGGAGGCGCCAGCACCGCCCGCCAGTTCCTCCTGCGCCCCCGGGCCGCCGCCGACCCGTACAGCCTCGGCGTCCCCGGCGTCTACCTGTGCCCGGCGTCCACCCCGCCGGGCGCCGGCGTGCACGGCATGTGCGGCGCCAAGGCCGCCGAATCCGCCCTGGCCCACCTCGGCGCCCCCGCCCGGTCCGCTCCGTAGCCACCCTCCACGACCCCGCCCGCGAGGAAAGGACCCCCGTGCCGGCCTGGTCCCCCGACCGCAGCATCGCCACCCCGCCCGCCCGCTTCATCCGCGCCGACCGCGTGGAGCGCGACGACGCACCGATGAACGCCACGCTCTACGAGGCACGCGCCCTGGACGCGTACACGATCGGCGTCCAGGCGTACGTCTACGGATGGCCGGCGGTCATGAACTGGCGCATCCGCTCCCGGATGCTCGACCCGGACTTCCTTCAGCACGCCCCCAGGGCGCGTTCCTCCACGAACCCGTCCCCGCCGAACCGGGCGACGGGGGCACGGTCGCCGTCGCCCGGTTCGGCGGGGACGAGACGGAGCCCGGCCGCTACGAGAAGGGGAGCCGGGTCACGTTCACAGCGCATCCGGCCCCGGGCCGAGTGCTCACCGGCTGGACCGTCAACGGCGAAACCGTCGCCGAACAGGGCCCGTTCCTCGCCCTCACCGCCGACGTCGACCTGACGGTGACGGCGTGCTTTACACCCGGTCCACGGTGAGTTCCTGCCGTTCAGGAGGCCGCCGCGAGTGAGGCGGCCTCCCAGCAGAACCCGTCCGGGTCGGTCAACGGACCCCCGTCGGCGGCGAGCGCGATGCGGTGCGACCCGCCGCCGTCGACGGGAACGCCGACGTCCTTGGCCAGGGCCCGGCGGCTGTACAGGGCCAGCCTGACGAGGCTGCCCGGGGTGTCGAACTCGACGTACTTGCCGCCGAAGCTCTTGCCCACGGTCAGACCATGGGCAACGTAGAACTTCTTGGTCGCGGTCACGTTCGAGGCACCCAGCAGGAAAACCATCTGCTCGATGTCCCCGGTGGCGGGGCCGGTGTCCTTCTTCGACGACGTCGCGAGCTTCCAGATCGTGCCGTCGAGGGCCCGGACGACGCCGCTCAGAAGGACTTCGAGACGTGCTTCAGCGGGGTGGCGCCGGCCTCGACGGCGGCGTCGAAGAAGCCGCGGACGTCGGCCGGCCGGGGCACCGTGAGGGACAGCGAGAAGCCGCGGAACCCGTTGGTCGGCGCGTCCGAGGCACGCAGACGGACCCGGTCGCCCACGCCGAAGGCGGTGTAGAACGTGTGGGCGGCCGTGGTGTCGGCCACCTCCAGGGTGAGGGGTTCGATGGAGTTCATGTGCCTCACGCTCATGAGGGGATGCCTACGCGGGCTTCTCGATTCCTGACCGCTTCAGAACGCGGGTCAGTCCGCCGCCTGCGCGGGGACGCTCGCGGGAGGCGCGCTCAACATGACGTGGGTTACGGGAACCCGACCGGCTGTGCGGACAAGACAGGATGTGAACTACTCGGTGCATGCCCGCATTCGCGCGGGGGATCGGGAAGTATCGCTGACGACTGGGCGCGCTGGCGGCCTCGAGGTTCGACCGCCGCGGACGCGATCGAGCACACGGTCCAGACAGCAGAACGCACGAGACCCCGAGCCCTTCGGCGGGCCCGGGGTCCCGTACAGCGGCGGGGGAGCGGTCAGAAGCCGTCCCTAGCCCTCCCGCTCGGAGGGCGGCCCGAACCGTTCGATGGACCAGCAGGTGCAGTCCCCGCCCTCGTACAACCCCTCGTCACACTCTTCGTGGTGCTCGCGCACCGCCCGCATCACCGGGTCCGCCGACGGCGCGGGCTGCGCGGCGGGCGACTCCTGGACGGGCGGCTCCGAGGCGGCCTCGGGCGCCGGGACGGGGCCCGCCCACTTCATGCCGAGGGCGGTGAGGGCGGCGAGCTGCTCCGTGGTGAGCTTGTCCCGTCGGCTCTTAGTGTTCGAGAGCCACACGCCTAGCTTCACCGGCACCGGCACCGGCACCGGCACCGGCACCGGCTCGCCGTCGACCGTGATCTCGACGACCGTGCTGCGCGGGACGGCCCGCTGCCCTTCCATCTCCACCCACTGGGTCAGGGCGGTCAGGCCCCGCTGGAACGCCGCCTCTGCCTTGCTCCCGGGCTTCCTCGGCCCCTTGAGGGCGGCTGCTAGGGACGGACGGAGCTCCGCCGGGGCGGCGGCGGGCACGGGGAGGGTGGCGCCGCGGATGCCCAGCGCCTCCAGGCGGTCGCGCTGCTCACGCATCAACTGCGCCCAGGTGTCTGGTTCCTGCTGCCGCCATCTCCAGGTGCCGATGTCGTCGCCTTCGAAGGTGACGCCGGGTGCGATGTGGGGCAGGACGCCGTCGGCGTTGACGAGGTCGGCGAGGACGCGGTAGTGCCGTTGCCAGTTCAGCGGCCAGGGGCAGTCCCAGTCCGGGCCGATCTCGGCGAGCTGCGCCGCCCGCGCGGCGGCCCATTTCCGGGTCTTTGCCCAGGCCGTTCTTCGCGCCTTTCCGGCGCAGGTTGGCCATGTGCTGTCGGACGGGCACCATCGCCTCGCCTTCGCCCCATTCCGCGTCCTGGCGGGGTGCGAGGTGCCCCACAGGCCCGCCGGTAGGACCGGAGTGCGGCGAGCTTGTTCTCCCAGGCTTCCTCGCCCGGCTCCCAGATCATCCCGGCCTCCGGCAAGTCGAGCAGCGTCTTGCGCCGGCCCTCCAGTTCTCCGGCCCGCAGCGCCTTGCGCTGCTGGTGCACCCACCGCCCGAGGGGAAGTCCTTGGTGACGCCGACCTCGACCTCGGTGTCGTACGGCACCGCGAAGACGCCGTTGATCTCGGTCCCGGCCCGCCAGCGGATGAGGGCCTGGTAGCCCTCCAGCCACACCAGGGACTCCGGCCGGTAGACCCGTGTACGGAGGTAGGCCGCGATGGTCGCCGCGTCGCGGGGGAAGGAGAAGTTCAGCAGCGCGGACTCGGCAGCGGCGTCAGTGTCGTCGCCCGGCTCCTGGTCCTCGCCGTCGCCCGCCCCGCCGGCGCCGACGATCCGCCCGTCCTCGTCACGCCGGACATGCACCGTGCGCTGCCCGCTGGTGAGCGCGCGGGAGGCGAGTTGCTCGGCCAGGCGCTCATCGTGGGAGCGCAGGCCTTGGAGCACGGCCAGGAGGGCGGTCAGCCGGTCGGTGAGGGGTCAGCGTTCGCAGAGCCGGCCGCCGAGGAGTCTGGTCTCGGAGCCGCAGCGCGAGCAGTCGAAGGTCCGGGAGAAGCCGGCGCAGGTGGTGCAGATCGCGGAGCCGTCGACGGGGTGGAGTCCGGGAAGGGCCCGGTCCTGGCCGTATCCGGGGCAGGTGCCTCGCGTTCGCACCGCGCGGTCCGAGCAGGTCCGGCAGACGTAGCCGTCCGGCGGGGCTGCCGCAGGACGGGTCCCGTACCCTGCCGACGAGCAGACGGAGGGACGGGACGACGGTGGCGAAACGCGACAAGAAGGCGACCCGGCGCAAGCCCGACACGACGTGCTTCGTGCAGGTCGCACGCGAGCCGAGCATCGGGGTGGAGGTGTCGACGGGACGGCCCTGGGTCGGCGTCGACCAGCAGGTCGGGCACGGCTCGGCCGACGCGCTGTTCGCCCTGACGGAGGAGCAGTACGCGACGGCGCTCGCCGACAGCTGGGAGATCAGGCCGTTCATGGCGGCGTGCTGGCGGGGTGAGCACGACGACCTGCGCCTGTTCGATCCCAGGGGCGGGGCGTGGACCCCCGGCCGCTGGTTTCCCAGCCGCCCGCGCGTGATCCCGCCCCGTTTCGCCGGCGAGCTCTGGCACCACGCCGACGCCCTCGCCGACACTCCGGACGGGGAGCGGACGGCCCTCTCCCGCGCACTGGCCGCCGGCACCGCCCACGCCCGGCCCGGACCCGACAGCGGGCCCGTACCGGGCGGCGTGCATAGTCCCGACGCCGTGCCCGGCCCTGACGGCGGGCACACCCTGACGTTCGCCCTCACCGGCGACGGCGCCTACCCGCGCCCCGCCGCGCTGATCGCCGGTCTGGATGCGGGAAGCGACCGCGAGCGGGCCCGGGCGATCCTGGGCGACCTACTGGAGGGCGCCCCGGACACGTACCCGATGGAAGGGGACCGCGTACGGCTCCACTACACCGACGGCGGCCTCACGAGGATCACCCTGGAACGCCCTGCCCCGGCACCTCTGCCGTCAGGCCCGATCCGTGCCTTCCTCGCCCCGCTCGGCCGCCCAGAAGCGGGCACGGAGTTCCAGGAGGCGGTACGGCCGGCCGGCGGCACCGCCCGGCGTTGGGCGGTCTCGTCCGGCGTCACCCGGCGGCTGATCGTGTGCGACGGGGGAGTGGAGGTCCAGGTCCAGGACGGCCGGGTCCTGAGCACCCGGATCCGGCTCGACACGTTCGACGCGGACACCCTGTTCCCCGGGGCGGCCCGCCCCCTCGCGCGCGCCGACGTCCACCGGGCCCTCGGCACCCCGGCGGCCATCAGCGGCCGCGCCGAACTCCACCGGTACGGTCCCCGCGACCTCGTCGTCCGGTACGGGCCCGACGGCGAGGCACCGGAGGAGATCACGACGGTCCTCGGTGAGGTCAGCGTCTCGCACCGGATCCACCGCTGGCGCTCCGGCGAGTTCACCCTGTTCCTCGACGTCCTGGGCCTCGACGCCGACCACCCGCTCGCCCAGCACGTACGCCGCCTCGCCGGAACGAGGGTACGGACCCACGCCGGGACCGTCATCGCGGTCACCATCGGCGACCGCGGCCACCGTCCCGAACGCCTCGCGGCCTTCGCCGACGGCATGCCGCCCGCCCCCACTCGCACCGACCTCCCCTTCGGCGTACCGACTTACACCGGCGACCGCGACGACCTCCGGGACTTCGCCCAGGGCTGGATCCACGTCCATGCCTCCGACGGCGAGACGATCACCACCATCACCGTCAGCCAGGACCCCCCGCGCTCCCTCCCGGCGCACCGCTGGTCGGCCCACCGCGACCGGTGACCCCTCTCTACGGGGTACCGGTGCCGAGGACCCCCAGGAGGACCAGCAGCACCACAACCACCGACACGGGTGCGGCATCGGAAAACCCCGCACACTGGGGCGGCACCCAGGCGGCGACGAGCAGCCCGCCCAGGGGTGCCCGCCGCTCGCCGACAGCAGGGCCAACTCGTGGCGCAGACGCCGTCGTGGTGTCGCGAGCACTCGGTCGATGCCGGCCCGGAGGCCGACGGAACCGCCCTCGACGGGCGGGGTGCGAAAGTCCGGGAAGGAGGCAGCGCGCGGCACGCGACCGCGCAACGCGGATGCCGCCGCCCGGGCCGTCACACTTCGGCGGACCAACCCGCCGACGGTCCGCCGCCAGGGCGTCGGCGCTGGGCAGGGGTGAGGTGCTGGAGGTCGGCGGTGAAGCGGGGGAGGGTCTCGAAAGTGGGCAGGGTGCGTTCCTCCGGGCAGCACGACGAAGCCCCCGGCGGGTGCCGGGCCTGGGTCGGCGGTGATCGTTCGTTGGTGACGAAGTGACGGTCAAGGTGGGGACGCCGGCGACGTCGCCGAATCTGAGGGTGCCCCGGCGGTGCTGGGCCCGGCGGCCGCAGAGCGCCAGGTGCTCATCGAGCGGTGGGCCGAACGCCACGGCGTTGACGCCGCCCGCCGTCTGGCCGAGGCTGAAGACCTGGCCGACGCCGTAGAGATCACCCCGGTGAACACCACCGACATCTTCAACAAGAGCTGGCGGGTGTGGCAGCGGTTCTGAGTCGACGTCGGCCTGCCGGAACTGGGGGCCACCCGCGGCTCGCTGGTGGCGTTCCTGGCGTGGATGCTGCGCGAGGCCAGCAGAGCGGCAAGGGGTACGCCTTCACCTCGGCCTCCACCCACCTGGCGGTCGCCGTCGTCGGGCTGCGCCGGCGCGGAGTGAAAGTCTCCGGCGACGACCAGGCCGAGGCCCGCGCCGCCCTAACGACCTCGTGCACGATAGGCGTCACCGCAGGTCAGCGACTTGCGCCGCCGCGACGCCCGAGCCGCTGACCTGCACTGATGCAGCAAGGGCCCTA